>NZ_JAKZHU010000001.1:2558102-2877865 GCF_022568795.1 Arsenicicoccus dermatophilus
GACCATGGACAGGCCGCGCTCGACCTCGCCGCCGAAGTCGGCGTGGCCGGGGGTGTCGATGATGTTGATGGTGACGCCGCCGGGGAAGTCCGCCGCGGAGGGGCCGTTGTAGTGGATCGCGGTGTTCTTGGCGAGGATGGTGATGCCCTTCTCGCGCTCGAGGTCACCGGAGTCCATCGCACGCTCGTCCACGTGGTCGTGCTCGCCGAAAGCACCACCCTGCCAGAGCATCTTGTCGACGAGGGTGGTCTTGCCGTGGTCGACGTGGGCAACGATCGCGACATTACGGATGTCGCCGCGGGTCTTCTGAGCCATGCCTCCCATTGTCGCAGGCCCCGGCCCTGCCCCGGACCATCACGCAGGGCCAGGCAGGCGGTGCGGGCGGTGACGACCAGGGCTCGGGCCGGACGTCCTGCGTCAGGGGCGCAGCAGGGCGGCCACCGCCGCGACGATCGGGGCGTCGGCGGGCAGCCACGCGACGGTGTCGAGCTCGGGGGCGCGCAGCACCCGCAGGTCGTCGTGGTCCTCGAGCGGCTGCGGCCGACCCTCGGTGACCCGGGCGGTCCAGACGCGGATGGCGTGCCGGGGGCTGAGGTCCCAGCGGCCGTCCGGTCGGGGGCCGGTCACCTCCTCCCCCACCTCGATCTCGACCCCGAGCTCCTCGCGCAGCTCGCGGTGCAGGGCGTCGAGCTCGCTCTCGCCGGGGTCGACCTTGCCGCCGGGAAGCTCCCACCCACCCGCCAGGGCCGGCGGAGCCGTGCGGCGGGCCGCGAGCAGGGTGGTGGGCGTGTCCAGGTCGTCGAGGAGGGCGGCGCCGACGACGGCGACCGGCCGGTCCGGGGCGGGCGATGCGGGTGGGGCGGCTGCGGGTGGGGCGGCTGCGGGTGGGGCGGCTGCGGGTGGGGCGGCGGGGTCTTCCGACATGAGGCCCATCCTGTCCTAGCGTGGGTGGCATGAGCCGACTGCTGGACGACGAGGAGATCACCCGCCAGCTGCGGGACCTGGCCGGGTGGCGGGTGGTCGAGGGCCACCTGGTCGCGACCTACGAGTCCTCGAGCTTCCTGGAGGCGGTGCGGCTGGCGGAGTGGGTGGCGGACGAGGCCGAGCAGATGGACCACCACCCCTTCATCGACATCCGGATGGCGCGGACGACGTGGGAGATCTGGACCCATTGGCTCAACGGAATAACGCAACTGGACATAGAGCTCGCCCATCGTGTCCAAGAGCGGGCCCGAACGACGGAAGCCCGTGTCATCTGGGGAGATTGATCTCGCCACGCCAGAGGCGTCTCCTAAGGTCAGGGGCGTGACGGGGGATCAGCTGACCAGCAGACAGGTGCACGACCACCACGGATCCACCCAGGCGGGTCCCGACCGGCTCGCCCGGCAGGATCCGGCGACGCGGGACCTGGCGTCGGGGGACGACGCAGCGACCGACGCGAGGCCGGGGGGCGGCGGGGGGACGAGCGTGGCGGACCGGGTGCGCCGACGCGCCGCCCGCAGCTTCCTGCCCGAGGTGCAGGCGCTGCGCATGTGGGCCGTGGGCTTCGTGGTGGCCTTCCACCTGTGGCCCTCCCGCTTCCCGGGGGGATTCACCGGGGTCGACGCCTTCTTCGTCATCTCGGGCTACCTGATCACCAGCCACCTGGTGCGTGAGGTGGAGCGCACCGGGACCGTCCGCCTCGGCACCTTCTACGCCCGCCGGGCCCGGCGGCTGCTGCCCGCGAGCATGACGATCCTGCTCGTCTCCATCGCCGGCGCCTTCGCGCTGCTGCCCGACGCCCTGCGCGTGATGACCGGGCGCGAGGCCCTCGCGTCGACGTTCTACGTCCAGAACCTCTGGCTCGCCAAGGTCGTCCTGGGCCCGCCGCCGCCGATGAGCTTCGAGGCGCCGGTGCAGCACTACTGTCGCTGTCCACCGAGGAGCAGTTCTACCTCCTGTGGCCGCCGCTGATCCTGCTGGCGCTGTGGCTGGCCCGCCGCACCAAGGGGCCGGCCGCGCGTCCGGTCCAGGCGGCCGGCACCATGCTCGCCGTGGTCACGGCCCTGAGCTTCGTGCTCTCGGTGTGGTACACCGCCACCCACCCGGCCAACACCTACTTCATGACCTTCACCCGCGCGTGGGAGTTCGCCGCCGGCGGTCTGCTGCCGATGGTCCTGCGGCGCTGGGCGCCCTCGACCAGCCTGTCGCTCGTGCTCCGCTACGTCGGCATGGCGATGATCATCGCGTCGGCCTTCGTGCTCAGCCAGGGCGACCCCTTCCCGGGCTACCTCGCGCTGCTGCCCGTCCTCGGCACCGCCGCCGTGATCATGGCCGGCGACTGCGACGGTCGCGATCCCCTGGACCTGGCCTACACCAACCCGATCAGTCAGTGGCTGGGCAACATCTCGTACTCGATCTACCTGTGGCACTGGCCGCTGATCGTCCTCGTCCCCTTCGCCCTCCACCGGGACCTCGACAACCCGCTGCGCCTGGCCGTGGCCGCCCTGACCGTCGCCCTGGCGCACGTGTGGTGGACGTGGGTCGAGGACGCCACGCGCTTCCTGCCCGGCGTCAGGCAGAGCACCAGCAGGTCGCTGCTGCTCGCCCTCGGCTCGATGGTGGTCGTGGGCGCGGCGGCCCTCGCGCTGGCCTTGTCCGGGTGACGCGCCCGGGCGCAGACGGGGGTATGTCGGTGCCCTGTGTCACGCTTCGGCGGTGACCTCACCCTCCGTCGACCGCGGCGCCGCGCGCCCGCACCACCAGGCCGGCGACAACCCCTGGCCCGCGATGTGGGCCCTGTGCCTGGGCTTCTTCATGATCCTGGTCGACTCGACCATCGTGACGGTGGCGACGCCGGCGCTGATGTCCGGCCTGCACGCCGACATCGGGGCCGTCGTCTGGGTGACCAGCGCCTATCTCCTGGCGTATGCCGTGCCGCTGCTCATCACCGGACGGCTCGGCGACCGCTACGGACCCAAGCGGGTCTACCTCGTCGGGCTGACCGTCTTCACCGCCGCCTCGTGGTGGTGCGGCCTGACCGACACCGTCACCATGCTGGTGATCGCCCGCATCGCGCAGGGGCTCGGCGCGGCGCTCATGAGCCCGCAGACCATGGCCGTCATCACCCGGATGTTCCCGCCCCGCACGCGCGGGCAGGCGATGGGCCTGTGGGGCGCGGTGGCCGGCGTCGCCACGCTCGTCGGGCCGATCCTGGGCGGCCTGCTCATCGACACCCTCGGGTGGGAGTGGATCTTCTTCGTCAACGTCCCGGTCGGGGTGCTCGCGCTGGTACTCGCCTGGCGGCTCGTGCCGACCTTCGAGACGCACTCGCACCGCTTCGACTGGCTGGGGGTGGCGCTGTCCGCGGTCGGGCTGTTCTGCCTGGTCTTCGGCATCGAGGAGGGCCGCAGCCATGACTGGGGCACGATCACCGGGCCGATCACCATCTGGCGGCTGATCGTCCTCGGCCTCGTGGTCATGGGCCTGTTCGTGCTGTGGCAGGCCCGGCAGCAGGGCGAGCCGCTCGTGCCGCTGCGGCTGTTCCGCGACCGCAACTTCTCCGTGGCCAACGTCGCCATCACCACCGTCGGTTTCGCGGTCACCGGGACGGCGTTCCCCATCACCATCTGGGCCCAGACGGCTCGCGGCCTATCCCCCACCCGGGCGGCGCTGCTCCTCGCCCCGATGGCCCTCGTCTCCGCCGCTCTGGCGCCCGCCGCAGGCCGGGTGGTCAACCGGCTGCACCCCCGGTGGCTCGCCTTCGGTGGCCTGAGCACCTATGCCGTGGCCCTGCTGTGGCTGAGCCGCACGCTCGACGCCACCGCACCCCTGTGGCACGTCCTGCTCCCCGCCGCCCTGCTCGGCGTCGCGAGCGCCTTCGTGTGGGCGCCGCTGTCGACCAGCGCCACGGCCAACCTGGCGGGCGCCGAGGTGGGCGCCGGGGCCGGGGTCTACAACACCACGCGCCAGGTCGGCTCGGTGCTCGGGTCGGCGGCGATCGCCCTCGCGATGCAGGACCGGCTCGCCGCGCACCTGCCCGCCGCCCGGGGTGCGGCGCCCACGTCCATGGGCGGTCACCTGCCGAGCGCCCTGGCCCCGGGCTTCACCGCCGCGATGGGCGAGGCGCTGGTGGTGCCCGCCGCCGTGATCGGGGTCGGCGCCCTCGTGGTCCTCGCCCTCGAGCGGCCCCGCCACCAGCAGGAGCGCGCCTGACGGTCCCGGCCCCGAGCGCCGGGGGCACGCCCCAGGGGGCCGGCACGAGGGCGCCACGCACGGCACCGCCCGCCTGTGGCACGACACGCCCGTGGACGCGTCTCACGCCGGGCCCCGGCCACCGCCGCTGCCTAGGATCCAGGCATGCCCCTGAACGCCGAGATCCGGCATACGGCAGCAAGACTCGTCCGCGGCGCCGTCCGCCTGGCCCTGCGGGTCGAGGTCTCGCGACTGGAGGACGAGCTCCGCGCGCTGCGCGAGCAGCAGGCCGCCGACACCCAGCGGATCATCGACCACCTGCGCGACCTGGAGATCCGCGACCGGCGTGACCTGTATGCCGCGGGCGAGCGAGCGGCGGTCGCCGAGTCGGCCCGCTGGGCGGCCGAGAACCTCGTGGGCGCCCGCTCCTTCGGCCACCCCCACGAGACCCTGCGGCACGCGCTGTCGCTCGCCCCGACCGGCGGCCTGGCTCTGGAGTTCGGGGTCTTCCAGGGGGCGACGCTGCGGATCATCGCCGAGGCTCGGGGCGGCCGTGAGGTCTACGGCTTCGACTCCTTCGAGGGGCTGCCCGAGGACTGGCGGGTCGGCTTCCCCGCCGGGGCCTTCGGCGTCGACGGCCTGCCGGACGTGCCGGGCGCGACGCTGGTCCAGGGGTGGTTCGACCAGACCCTGCCCGGCTTCCTGGCCGAGCACCCGGGGCCGGTGGACCTCCTGCACGTCGACGGCGACCTCTACTCCTCCGCCGCGACGGTGCTCGAGCTCGTGGGTCCGCGCCTGCGGCCGGGCAGCATCGTGCAGTTCGACGAGTACCTCAACTATCCGGGGTGGCAGGAGCACGAGCACCGCGCCTGGACCGAGCACGTGGCCCGCACGGGCGTGACCTTCGAGCCGGTCGCCTTCACCCACGACCACGAGCAGGTGGCCGTCCGGATCACCGGGACCGACTGAGCCCGGGCAGCTCGGGCCGTCAGAGGTCCCGGCGATGTCGCCGGGGGTTCCGGTGCCGGGAGCTGCGGGACGGCAGCCCCTGCTCGCCGGTGTGCCAGGCGTCCTGCTCGCCGGTGTCCTCGTCGGGCGGCAGGGGACCGGTGACCGGTCGACCGGTCCGCCGCTCGGGAGCCGGGCGGACCGGCGTCGACCGCGTCGGGCCCCGCAGGGCGCCGGGCGACACGACGGGATCGGCGGTCTCCGGATCCTCGCGCCGCTCCTGGATCCGGTCGCGGAGCCCGGGCGCCGACCCGGGACGCACCTGGTGCCCGGCCACCAGGCCGAGCACGACCCACATCAGCATGGAGATGCCGGCGTGGTTGGCGGGGTGGTCCACGAGCGACATGGTGGCGAAGCCCGCCAGCCCCGCCCCGGCCACCCGGGCCACCGCGGAGCCCATCCGGGCCCGCCGGGCGGTGACGCGGAACAGGATCACCGTGACCAGGACGACCGCGAGGCCACCGAGCCACCCGCACTCCAGCAGCCAGTTCAGCCACAGGTCGTGGGCGTGGCGGAAGCGCTCGGTCCCCGGCACACGGGCGTCGATCACCGCACCGCCGCGGCCCGGGCCGACCCCGAGGGGATTGGCCACCGTGGCCTCCAGGGCCGCGCGCCATACCTCCTGACGGACCCCGACGCTGCCCCCGATCGCGACCACGGCGAGCGCCGCGCCGACCACCCCGAGCACACCCATGGCGCGGCCCGACCACCCCGGGCGCAGCGCCAGCAGCACCAGGATCCCGACCGCGGCGGCGACCAGGCCGGCGCGGGACCAGGTCGCGACCACGCTCGTGTAGCCCGCGGCGACCACGCCGTAGGCACCGATCCGGGAGGACCAGGTCGGCAGGCTGCGCGCCGCCGCCCAGGCCAGCGGGAGCAGGAGCACCAACGCTGCGGCGAGGAGGTTGGGGTTGGCGAAGGTGCCGGTGGCCCGGATGAGGGCGTCCGGGTCGTCGCAGCTCTCCCGCCCGGCGACGAGCCCGGCGCGGCAGAAACCGGTGTCGATGTGGGCCGCGAGCTGGTGGCAGGCGGTCAGCCCCGCCACCGCGCAGGACAGCAGCGCGGCCGTGGTCACCCCGTGCCAGGCCGCGGCCTGCCGACGCACCAGCGCCACGGCGAGGTAGAAGCCCCCGACGCCCGTGAGCAGACCGCGCCACAGCGGCCACCCCTGTCCGCTGTGCCAGGCCGAGACGGCGGTGGCGAGGACGAGGAGCAGGACGGGCAGGTCGACGGGCGTGCGCCAGCTGCGCAGCCCCCGGCCGCCGACCGCGGCGCCGAGCAGGCCCACGACGATCAGGGCGCGCAGGGGGGTGACGAGCTCGACGATGGTCTCGGTGGGCAGGATGCCGACCACCCCGTCCACCACGACCAGGACGACCGCCGCGACCACGAGGGTCCGGCTCAGGCGGTCGCGGACAGCCGACCACGGCAGCGCCGTGTCCGAGGCGCGCGTCGGCCCCGAGAGGTGGGTGGAGGTGCTGGGCATACCGTCATGTCTGACAGGTCGGGACGACGTGCGGACGACGTGAGGTTGAACTCTCGGTGCGCACCGGTCTCGTCGGGGCGATCAGGGACAGGACAACAGTCTCTCGCACTCCCCGGTCGGGTTATCGTCGGGCCCATGATGGACGTTGCGGCCTACGCCGCCCCCGCTGCCGCTGCCCCCCTCGAGAAGACCACCGTCGCGCGCCGGGACGTGGGTGAGCACGACGTCCTCGTCGAGATCGAGTTCGCGGGCATCTGCCACTCCGACATCCACACCGTGCGCGACGAGTGGGGCGCCCAGAAGTATCCCCTCACCCCCGGCCACGAGATCGTCGGCCGCGTCCTCGAGGTCGGCTCCGGCGTCTCCCGCCACGCCAAGGGCGACCGGGTCGGCGTCGGGTGCATGGTCAACTCCTGCCAGGGCTGCGACGCCTGCCGCGAGGGCCTGGAGCAGTACTGCCTCGCCGGCAACACCGGCACCTACGGCTCGGTCGACCGCGACGGCACGATCACCCAGGGCGGCTACTCCACCCACGTCGTCGTCGACGAGCGTTTCGTCGTGCGGGTGCCGGACGGTCTCGACCCGGCCGCCGCCACCCCGCTGCTGTGCGCCGGGATCACGCTCTACTCCCCGCTGCGCCACTGGGGCGTCGGCAAGGACAGCAAGGTCGCCATCATCGGCATGGGCGGCCTCGGCCACGTCGGCGTCAAGATCGCCGTCGCCATGGGCGCCGACGTCACGGTGCTCTCCCACTCGGACAAGAAGCGCGAGGACGCCGCCCGCTTCGGCGCCCAGCACTACGTCAACACCACGGACGCCGAGCAGATGAAGGCCGTCGCCGGGAGCTTCGACCTGATCATCAACACGGTGTCGGTCAACCTGCCGATGGACGACTACCTGGCGCTGCTGCGGTACGACGGCACGATCGTCGAGCTGGGTGCCCCGTCCAAGCCCCTCGAGGTCGCCGCCTTCAGCCTGATCGTGGCCCGCAAGGCGCTCGCCGGGTCCTGCATCGGCGGCATCGCCGAGACCCAGGAGATGCTGGACTTCTGCGCCGAGCACGGCATCACGGCCGAGATCGAGATGATCGAGGCGAGCCAGATCAACGAGGCCTACGAGCGGGTCGTCGACTCCGACGTGCGCTACCGCTTCGTGATCGACGCCAAGACCTTCTGAGCAGGCGGCCGGGCCCGGTGCCCTGGGTCCTCGCGGACGCCCGCACGCGCGACGCCCCGTCCCCACCTCACCGGTGGGTGACGGGGCGTCGTCGTCGGTGGACCCGGTGGGCGGACTCAGTCGGCGGACCGGGTCATGTGCAGGAAGGGCCCGTCCGGGGAGAAGCCCGCCCGCTCGTAGACCCCGCGGCCCGACTCGGTGGCGTACAGCTGCACCCACCCGGCGCCGTGCTCGCGCGCCCAGACCAGGGCCGCGTCCAGCAGCCGGGTGCCGATGCCCCGGCCGCGCAGGTCGGGATCGGTGGACATGTCCGCGACGTAGGCCGACAGGCCCGGCCCGTCGGGGCCGGGCAGGTGCTGCTCCACCGAGACGGACACCATGCCTGCGAGCGGCGCGCCCGGCGTCTCGTCGTCGCGGGCGACCACGAAGGCGGCGTACGAGGGACTGTCCAGGAGGGTCTGCGCGGCCGCGGCGCACCGCTCGCGCCACTGCGGGTCGCCGTGGACGTCCACGGGCCAGGGCCAGCCGGTGGCCATGAGCTGGGCCTTGAGACGGACGATCTCGGGGATGTCGGCGGGGGTCGCACGGCGCACGTTCACGTCCCCGAGGGTAGCCGTCCGGCCGGCGGCGACTAGAGTCCGCCCATGCCGACCCTCACCGCCGAGATCGTGTCCGACCTGGTCCCCTACCTGCGCTCCTGGGTGGAGCGGCAGCGGCAGGTGCGCCGCGAGCCGGGCCTGCAGGTGGCCGTGCGGGTGCGCGGCGAGCTGGTCTGGTCCGAGGCCTTCGGCGTGGCCGACGTGACGACGGGCGAGCCGCTCACGACGCGGCACCTGTTCCGGATCGCGAGCCACTCCAAGTGGTTCACCGCGACGGCGCTGATGCGGCTGCGCGAGCAGGGCCGGGTGCGGCTGGACGACGAGGTGGGGCAGCTGCTTCCGGCATACGCCGAGACTCCCCTGGCCGACGTGACGGTCCGCGAGCTGCTGGCCCACCTCGGCGGGACCATCCGCGACGGCGTCGACACCGACTGGTGGCAGCTGGGCAAGGACTTCCCGGACGCCGACCAGCTGCGCGAGCTGGTGGCGCGGCACGGGCGGACCTTCGAGGTCAACGAGCACTTCAAGTACTCCAACATCGGCTACGGGATCCTCGGACAGGTCGTGGAGCAGGTGACCGGCCGGCCGTATGCCGACGCGCTGCGCGCGCTGGTGATCGACCCGCTCGGGCTGCGCGACACCGCCGCCGAGCTGGACGAGTCGCGGCTCGGTGACTACGCCGCAGGCCACTCGCGTCCCTTGGACGAGGCCGGTCGCCGGGTGACCATCGACCACGTGCGCACCGGTGCGCTGGCCTCGGCCACGGGCTTCTCCTCGACCGCCGAGGACGTCACGGCCTTCGCGAGCGCCCACGTGCTCGGCGACGACCGGCTGCTCACCGACCGCAGCAAGCGGGCGATGCAGCGGCCCGCCGCGGCGACGGGCAAGGTCGGGCACTACGGGCTGGGCGAGATCATCGCCCGGGTCGGGGATCGGACGCTGGTCGGGCACAGCGGTGGCTACCCCGGCCACATCACCCGCACCTACGTCGACCCGCAGGACGGGCTCGCCGTCAGCGTCCTCGGCAACAGCCTGGGCAGCGGGTCCACGCCGGTCGCGCAGGGCATCGTCGCCCTGATCGACCTGGCGCTGCGGGACCGGGCGTCGTGGCAGCGGGAGACCGACCGCGAGCGCCTGGACTCCTTCACCGGGCGCTACGAGGCGCTGTGGGGCACGGCGGACGTGGTGCGGCTGCGGGACCGGCTGGTCCTGCTCGACCCCGGCGCCCCGGACCCGGTCGAGGCGCACGACGAGCTGGACGTGGTCGACGCGGACACCCTGGCGGTGGAGCCGGAGGACTCCTACGGCGGGTCCGGCGAGCTGATCACCGTGGAGCGCGACGAGACCGGCTCGGTCCGGGTGCTGCGGGTGACCGGGGTGAGCCACTGGACCGAGGAGGAGTACGCCCGGCGCACGGCCGAGCACGTGCGGCTCGCCCGCTGAGCGACGGCGTCCGCGCCCCGGCCGGGGTCGCCGCGCGGAGCGACCCCGGCCGGCTCAGCGGGCGATGTCGATGACGAGCCGGCGTCGACCGCCCGGGCCGGGCAGGTCCAGCACCCGGTAGGGCCGCTCGGCGGTGACGCCGATGTTCAGACCGCTCGTGCTGCGCATGTAGCCACCCGCCCGGACCTGCTGCACCACGGGGCGGCCCCGGGGCGTCGCGAGGACCTGGGAGCCACCACCGAAGGGCTCGCCGCTCACGACGAGGGCCAGCACCGCCTTGCCGCGGATCGGCAGGACCGTCCCGTCATCGATGTCCACGGCGGTCCGGCCGGTGTAGCGAGCCGCCCAGCGCACCGGGGTCCGCCCCGGCCTGGGGAGGTATTCCACGACGACCCGGTCGAAGCAGGGGTGGGTGCCGGTGCGCACGACGATCCTGCCCTTGCGGGCGTAGCCGTCGGCGCGGGTCGACGACTGTTGCTCCCCGGAGGTCCAGCCCAGGCGGCAGGTGGCCCGCGCGGTGGTCGGACGGGAGGCGACGGCCGGTGCGGTGGCGCCGGTCGGGTGGGCGTCAGCCGTCGCCGGCGAGGCCGCCCCGGTGACGACGACGAGCGCCAGCGCGGCGTGCAGCTGCGGTCGAGGCATGGTGGCTCCTGTCCTTGCCGGTCGCTCGCGCCTCAGCGGCGGTGCGCGACGTCGACGACGAGGCGGCGGTGCGCGCCCGGACCGGCGAGGTCCATCACCCGGTAGGGGACCTTGCGCCGCACCTCGATGCAGATGACGCTCATCCGGTGCCGGTCGCACAACCGCACGGCGACCAACGAGCGGTAGCCCTTGGGCACCACGGTGTAGGGGTCGATCTCACCGGGGGTCATCACGTAGATCGTCGCGTGACCGCCCCGTGGCCTGGCCACGCCCCCGGCATACCCGACGCTGCGCATGGCCGGCCCGGTCCCCGCCACCGGGAGGTAGTCGATGACCACCCGGTCGAAGCACGCGTGCCGGCCGATGCGGTAGACCACCCGGTCGTCCATGTAGGACCCGGCGCCGCCGCGCCAGTCCCCCTTGTCGCCGGTGCCCCACGCCGCGGTGCGGCAGACGGTGCGGGCCTCGGCGGGCGTGGCCGGGGCGGCGACGACGGCACCCGCGGCGAGCAGGAGCGAGGTGGTGAGCAGCCCGAGGCTGCGGGCGGTGGTGCGCATGTGGGTCCCCCTGGGTCTGGCGCGACGCCCCCCGGCGTCGCTGAGATCACCAGCGAAACACGCCTCGACAGACGCGCCCCATGACTCACAGTAGCCATTTGTGCGGCTGGCGTGACCATACGGGTCCTGACCGGTCCGGCCTGGTCACCCGCTGCGCGCGCGAGGGGCACCCCTGCGCACGGACGCCGGGCACACCTCCCGCCGGTCGTCGGATCCGACGACCGACGAGAGGTCTCGTCAGTCGAGGCGGCGGGCCGCGCCCTTGTCGGCCGACTGCGCGAACCGCGCGTAGATCCGCAGCGCGTCGGAGACCGGGCGGTCGCGGTCGCGCGGCTGCCACCCGGCGGCGTCCTGCTCGACCCGGCGCCGCTCGAGCTCGGGGTCGTCGACGAGCAGCTGCACCCGCCGCTCGGGGATGGAGAGCTCGATGACGTCGCCGTCGCGGACCAGGCCGATGGGGCCGCCGGACGCGGCCTCCGGGGAGACATGCCCGACGGACAGCCCCGACGAGCCGCCGGAGAAGCGGCCGTCGGTGATGAGCGCGCACGTGGGGCCGAGGCCGACGCCCTTGAGATAGCTGGTGGGATAGAGCATCTCCTGCATGCCCGGGCCGCCCTTGGGTCCCTCGTAGCGCACCACCACCACGTCCCCGGCCTGCACGTCGCCGCGCAGGATCATCGCCACCGCGTCCTCCTGAGACTCGGCCACCCGCGCCGGCCCGGAGAAGGACCACTGGTGCTCGGGCACCCCCGCGGTCTTGACGATGCAGCCGTCCGGCGCGAGGTTGCCGTGCAGCACCGCGAGCCCGCCCTCGGCGGTGTAGGCGTGCTCGACCGCGCGGATGCAGCCGCCCACGGGGTCGGTGTCCAGCGAGGCCCAGCGGTTGCTGGTGGAGAAGGCCTGCGTGGTCCGCACCCCGCCCGGCGCCGCGTGGAAGAGCTCGACCGCCTCCGGCGACGCGGAGCCCGAGCGGATGTCCCAGGTCGCGAGCCAGGCGTCCAGCGACGGCGAGTGGACCGCCCGCACCTGCTCGTCGAGCATCCCGCCGCGGCGCAGCTCGCCGAGGATCGCGGGGATGCCGCCCGCTCGGTGCACGTCCTCCATGTAGTACTGCGTCGAGTTGGGTGCCACCTTGACCAGGCAGGGCGTGACCCGCGACAGCGCGTCCACGTCGTCCTGGTCGAAGTCCACGCCCGCCTCCTGGGCCGCGGCCAGCAGGTGCAGGATCGTGTTGGTCGAGCCGCCCATCGCGATGTCCAGGCGCATCGCGTTGGCGAAGGCCTCGCGGGTGGCGATCGACCGCGGCAGCACCGACGCGTCGTCCTCGTCGTACCACTGGCGGCACAGGTCGACCACCAGTCGCCCGGCGGCCTCGAAGAGTCCCTTGCGGGCGCTCGCGGTCGCCAGGGTCGACCCGTTGCCGGGCAGGGACAGACCCAGCGCCTCGGTGAGGCAGTTCATCGAGTTGGCGGTGAACATCCCCGAGCAGGAGCCACAGGTCGGGCAGGCGGACTGCTCGATCTCGGTGATCTCGGCGTCGGAGACGGTGTCGTCGACCGAGCG
The DNA here is from genome assembly GCF_022568795.1 of Arsenicicoccus dermatophilus. NCBI lineage: Bacteria > Bacillati > Actinomycetota > Actinomycetes > Micrococcales > Intrasporangiaceae > Arsenicicoccus > Arsenicicoccus dermatophilus. Next base: position 2,570,750 of record NZ_JAKZHU010000001.1, read on the forward strand.
GATCATCGCGTCGACCAGGTCCAGGCGGCGCTCCTCCCCCGCGACGCCGGCCACCACGTCCTGGCCGATGACCGCCTTGCCCGCCTCCATCGGTCCGCCGCTGACGAAGACCGTGGGGATGTCCAGGCGCAGCGCGGCGAGCAGCATGCCGGGGGTGATCTTGTCGCAGTTGGAGATGCAGACGAGCGCATCGGCCCGGTGGGCGTTGACCATGAACTCCACCGAGTCGGCGATGATCTCGCGGCTCGGCAGGGAGTAGAGCATCCCCGGGTGCCCCATGGCGATGCCGTCGTCCACCGCGATGGTGCTGAACTCGCGGCCCACACCCCCGGCCTCGGCGATCGCGTCGCAGACCAGCTGTCCCATGTCCTTGAGGTGGACGTGGCCCGGCACGAACTGGGTGAACGAGTTGGCGACCGCGACGATGGGCTTGCCGAAGTCGCCCTCGGTCATGCCGGTGGCGCGCCAGAGCGCGCGCGCTCCGGCCATCTGACGGCCGTGGGTGGTGGTGCGGGAGCGCAGGGCTGGCATGCCCTCCAGGCTAACCACCAGCCCGTATGACGGCCCCGGCGTCTCACGCGACCGCCCGCCCCCGCGTCGGCGCGGGGGCGTCCATCGGCGCAACGCGCCCGTCATACAGCCGTCATGTCGCCATCACGCTCCGGTCGCCTCGGGGGACAAGGCTTCCCGCACCAGTCTCAGCCAGCCCCTCCCTCCAGGCGGTGCCGCATGCCCACTCCCCCCACCCAGCCCGAGCGCCACGTCACCGACCTGGACCGTCGCCGGTTCCTGCAGGTCGCCGGCGCGACCACGGCCATGACCCTGCTGTCCGAGAGCATCGCCCGGGCCGCGTCCATCCCCGCCTCCCGTCGCCACGGCTCGATCGAGGACATCGACCACGTCGTCGTCCTCGTGCAGGAGAACCGCGGCTTCGACCACTACCTCGCGTCGCTGCGCGGCGTCCGCGGCTTCGGCGACCCGCACCCGGCGATCCTGCCCAGCGGCAAGGACGTCTGGCACCAGGAGGACCAGGCCGGCAAGGAGATCCTGCCCTTCCACCCGGACAAGGACGACCTCGGTCACGCCTTCCTCGAGGGACTGCCCCACGGCTGGTGGGACGGCCAGATGGCGGTCGACCGCGGCCGCTACGACAGGTGGATCCCCGCCAAGGGCACCACGACGATGGCCTACCTGGAGCGCAAGGACGCCGCGTTCCACTACCAGCTGGCCGACGCGTTCACGGTCTGCGACGCCTACCACTGCTCGTTCATCGGCAACACCGACCCCAACCGCTACTACCTGTGGACGGGGTGGACCGGCAACGACGGCTCGGGCGGCGGGCCGGTGCTCTACAACGACGAGCTCGGCTACGGCTGGACGACCTACCCCGAGCGGCTGGAGCAGGCCGGCGTCTCGTGGAAGGTCTACCAGGACGAGGGCACCGGCCTGGACGCCACGGGCTCCTGGGGCTGGACCCAGGACCCGTACGTCGGCAACTACGGCGACAACTCGCTGCTGTACTTCACCTCCTACCGCAACGCCAAGCCCGGGGACGCGCTCTACGAGAAGGCCCGCCGCGGCACCACGGCCCGCACCGGCGACGACTGCTTCCGCATCCTGCGCGAGGACGTCACGGCCGGGCGTCTGCCGCAGGTGTCCTACATCGCTGCGCCCGAGGCGTTCAGCGAGCACGGCAACTGGCCGACGGCGTACGGCGCGTGGTACATCGCCAAGGTCCTCGACGTCCTCACCAGCAACCCCGAGCTGTGGGCCCGCACCGCACTGTTCATCACGTATGACGAGAACGACGGCTTCTTCGACCACCTCGTGCCGCCGATGCCGAGCTGCCCGGTGATCCCCGGCGCCTCCACGGTGTCCACGGAGAACGAGTTCTTCCCCGGCAAGGCGGGCGACCCGAAGTTCCCCGCAGGACCCTACGGCGGCGCCCCCCGCGTCCCGATGTTCGTCGTCTCGCCGTTCAGCACCGGCGGCTGGGTGTGCTCGGAGGCCTTCGACCACACCTCGATCATCCGGTTCATGGAGCGCCGCTTCGGGGTCCGCGAGCCGCAGATCACGCCCTGGCGCCGGGCCGTCTTCGGGGACCTGACCAGCGCCTTCGACGTCGCCAAGAAGCCCGCCAAGGCGCCTGCCCTGATGGACGTCTCGTCCTGGGCGCCCCAGGACCGGCTGCGCCACCCCGACTACAAGCCGGCGCCCCCGGCCGTCGGCGCGATGCCGCACCAGGAGCCCGGCACGCGCCCGGCCCGTCCGATCGGCTACGCCCTGGACGTGCAGGAGCTGCCGCTGAAGCAGCGGCTCGCGCTGCAGATCACCAACGCCGGGCGCCTGGGCGCGACCTTGCAGGCCCGGATCCTCGCCCCTGCGGGCGACCCGCACTCCTACACCGTCGAGTCGCACAAGCAGCTCGTCGCCGAGCTGCCGGTCTCGGGCGCCTACCGCGTCGACCTGCACGGCCCCAACGGCTTCTTCCGCAGCTACGCCGGCGACCGGGCGAAGGACCAGGTGCAGGTGGCCCTGTCCACCGACGGCCGCTCGGGCACGGTGCGCCTGACCGTCGCGGCGGGCAAGGACGTGGACGTCGAGATCACCTCGGCCTACCCGGGCACCGTCCACGGCGGTCGCGGCCGGGGCACCCGCGTGGTGCAGGTCGACACCCGCGCGACCGGTGGGTGGTACGACGTCACCGTGACCGTCCCCGGCACGGGCTTCCGCCGGGTCCTGGCCGGCCACCTGGAGAACGGCGCCCCGAGCATCAGCGACCCGCAGCTCGGGCGCTGAGCGTCGAGGCAGAGCCTGCGGCGCCGATCCCGGGACACCGAGCCTGGCGATCTCCCGGCGGGCGCTGCCCGTGGGTCGCTCCCGGCCCGGTCTCGCGCCACGGCGCGGGGCCGGGCCGGGCGGCATACGGCCCGGTCCGTGGACGGTCCTGCTGGTCAGCACCTCGGACCCTAGAGTGGTCCGGACCAGTCGACCGTCCCCCTCCGCAGAGGTATGCCGTGCCCAGCTCCCCCGCCCCCACGTCCGCACCGCCCGCCTCCGGCCGGCTCCGGCGAGGGCTGACCACGAGGCACGTGCAGTTCATCGCGCTGGGGTCGGCGATCGGGACGGGGCTGTTCTACGGCTCCGCCGACGCCATCCGCACCGCCGGTCCCGCCGTGCTGATCGCCTATCTCGCAGCGGGACTCGCGGTCTTCGTGGTGATGCGGGCACTCGGCGAGATGGCGGTGCGCGACCCCGGCGCCGGGTCCTTCGCCCGGTACGCGCGGACCTACCTCGGGCCGACCGCGGGCTTCGTCACCGGCTGGATGTTCGTGCTGGAGATGCTGGTCGTCGCCACGGCGGACGCCACGGCGCTGGCCGCCTACCTCGGGCACTGGTGGCCGCAGGTGCCCGCCTGGGTGTGGGTGGCGGGGGCGCTCGCGCTGGTGACCGGGCTGAACCTCATCCACGTCAAGGTCTTCGGCGAGACCGAGTTCTGGCTGTCGCTGATCAAGGTCTCGGCGATCATCGCGATGATCCTCGCCGGGGTCGCGATCCTGCTCCTCGGGCTCGACACCCCCGGCGGCACGCGGGCTGGCGTGAGCAACCTGTGGAGCGACGGCGGCTTCGCCCCGCACGGGCTGTGGGGCGTGCTCGTGTCGCTGACGATCGTCGCGTTCGCCTTCGGCGGGATCGAGACGCTCGGCCTGTCGGCCGCCGAGGCGCAGGACCCGGGGGCGGCGATCCCGCGGGCCATCAACACGATTCCCTGGCGGGTGCTGCTGTTCTACGTCGGGGCCGTCGGCGTCCTGCTGTGCCTCGGTCCCTGGTCGGCCATCGACGGGCGGTCCAGCGCCTTCGTGCAGATCTTCGACGCCGTGGGGCTGCCCGGCGCGGCGCACGTGCTCAACGCCGTGGTGATCACCGCGGCCTTCTCGGCGCTCAACGCCATCACCTTCTCGATCGGCCGGATGGTGCACGGCCTCGCCGAGCAGGGTGACGCCCCGACGTCCTTCGCCCGCACCACCTCTCGCGGCGTCCCCGGGGCGGCGGTGGGGCTCGTGGCGATCGCGCTGACCGTGGCCCTGGTGCTCGTGATGCTCGTCCCGCAGGGCGTCTTCGTGACGATCGCCTCGGTGGCGAGCTTCGCGACCGTCTTCGTGTGGCTGATGATCCTCGCCGCCCACCACGCGATGCGGCGGCAGATCGCGCGCGGCGAGCTGGCCCCCGGCGGGTTCGCGCTGCCGGGGTGGCCGGTGGCGAGCTGGGTCGCCATGGCCTTCATGGTGGCGATCCTGGTGCTGCTCGCGGTGACTCCCGAGGGACGGCCGGCGATCGTGGCGGGCGGCGTCGCGCTCGCGGCGCTGCTCACCTCGAGCCGGCTGGCGCGCCGCTGACGCCCCCCTCCCGGGCGCGACGCCACTCCCCCTCCTCCCCCACGCGGCGGACGTGGGTCACGGTCGCCAGGACCAGACCCACGATCAGCACGAGGGGCACGACCTGGTTGACGACGTACGCCGTCTCGAAACCCACCGTCTCGGCCACCACGACCTTGATCACCGCCTCGGCCAGGAAACCGCCGCCCCACAGCACCGTCAACCGGCGCACCATCGCGCGGAACCGCGGCAGGGTGGCCCAACGGTCCTCCCACAGCTGCCGGTCCGCGTCGCTGCCGTCCCCGCCGAACCGCCGCCCGAAGTAGAACATCAGCGGCTTCGGGGCGGGCGGCGCGAGGGTCCCCAGGCACAGCAGGCCCAGGCCTGCGCTGATCGCACAGTCCTTGAGCAGCAACAGCTTTCCCACGGCACCGGGCACCGCGGCGAGGGCGGCGGAGACGAGGTACATCCCCAGGAAGACCGCCGACACCACGTCCACCCGCCGGGTCCGGGCCACGTGCCCCGCGATGCCGGTCAGCGGCCCGACCCCGGCGAGGAGGTAGGCCGTCGTCTCCGAGGCACCCTGGGAGCGGGCCCCCTGGAAGGTGATGATCGGAATCGTGATGTCCAGCACCAGCATCGGCACCATCGCGCGTAGGAGCCCGGTCGGCGCGACATCACCGAGAGGATCCTCCGGTGGCGGTGGTGCGGGCAGGCTCCCGCCGGTCGTGCCGTCCCCCTGGTGATCACCGCGGCAGTCTGTCGAGGTGACCCACCCACCGTCAACGCGCGGTGATCGTCAGAGCACAACCAGCCACCCCCTCATCCAGGATCGTGTGCGTTGACCGCCGGATTCTGGCGGTCAACGCACACGATCCTGGGCGCGGCGGGGGCTCCGTCGCCGAGCGCGGGGTGACGCGACAGGGGCAGGTTTCCTAAGGTTGGACCACCTCGTCGTCTCCCTCTAGGTCGGACCATGTCTCCCCACCCTGTCCCTCGCGGCGCCCGACACGTCCGCAAGGCTCTGCTGATCGGCGGCGCCATGACGGTGGGGATCGGCCAGCTCGCCCGCCGTGAGCTGCCACGTCTGGCCTCGCGCCTCCAGGGTGACCGGTGTCGCCCGAGGGGTGCGCAGCCGGAATCCCCGGACAAGCCCAGCCCCGCTCCCCCAGCCGGTGGCGAGCTCCCGGCGGCCCCTCGCACCCCGGCCGTCACCCAGACAACCCCCGCCGTCCCGCTCTCGGGGCGGCCCCCGACCTCACCGGTGGGTCGGCCTGCCGACCCACCGCCGGGTGACCCGGTGGATCCCGTCCAGGAGCCCACGCCGGAGGTGGCGGCCACCGGCGTGGTCACCGCACCCCGCGCCCAGCCGGGCCCGGAGCCGGTGGCAGAGCCGTCCCCGGAGACGAGCTCCCCACCCGAGCCGAGCCCCCTGCCGGGCGCCCTGGTGCTGTCGCCCGTCCACCCGACGGCCGAGCCCGGGGTCATCCCGGCCCCCCGTGTTCCCGTCTGGGGCAAGGTCGCCCTCGGCGTCGGGGCAGCCTCCGCGATCGGTCTCCTCGGCGTCGGCGCGCTCCAGCCTCCTACGGAGCACCAGGCCGCGCCTCCCGCCCCCGTGGTCCAGGTCAGCCCCACCACGGCCGAGACGCCCGTGGACGAGACGGACGACGCCACCACCACCGAGGAACCCACCGCCTCCGCCGTCCCCACCCCTGCGGAGCCCGGGACGACGACGGGGTCGCCGGCCTCCCCAGCCGTTCCCGACGGCAGCGTTCCCGGCCAGGGCGCTCCCGGGGCGGCGCCACCGACGCCCGCGGCCCCGTCAGATCGCGGGCGCGTGCCGGGCACCGGGCAGCCGGGCCGTCCGGACCTGCCCCCGGCCAGGCCGAACGGGCCGGTCCGACCTGGCCCGCCGACCCCGGCTCGCACGGCCGTCCCCCAGCCGGGGCCGGCGCGGTCTCCCTGGCCCACCCGGAGGCCGGAGCCCGGGCCGGCTCCGCGCCCTCGGCCGCCCGCGCCACCGCGTCCGCCCGCGCCCCGGCCTGCGCCTCCGACCCGCACCACCAGGCCACCGGCCCCCACGCCGACCAGCCCCGCGCCGACGTCCCCGGCGCCGCGACCGACGTCTTCTCCCGCCCCGGCGCCGACATCACCGGCCCCGAAGCCGGCCCCGACGACCCCACGCCCGACGGGGGCACCGTCGACGGGGCCCACCAGCTCGGCCCCCACCGCCCGGCCCGGCCCCTCGTCCACGACCTGACCGCACCCTCCCCCAGGATGGTGTGCGCATGCCGCCGAAATCGGCTGAGAACGCACACGCTCCCGGGAGGGAAGGGGGCGCGCGCCCTCAGACGGCGACGACCGTGAGGAGGTCGTCCACGCCGGTGAAGTCGTCGGGGTTGCGCGTGTAGAGCGGCAGCCCCTCGGCGATGGCCACGCTCGCGATCAGGAGGTCGGCGAGCCGGGCCGGGGCTTGCGACCCGCGACGACGGCGGCGTGGACCCGCCCGTAGGCTCGCGCAGCCTCGGCCTCGAACGGGACCGCCTCGAAGGTCGCCTCCACCCGCTGCAACCGGTCCTGTCTCCGGGCACGTTCGGCGAGGTCGTTCGTGGCCGAGGGACCTGCCGACAGCTCAGCGAGGGTGATGACGCACATCGCGACCTGGTGGGGCAGCGCCTCGACGTCAACGCGGTCCAGATCGATGACCACCGACGTGCCCAGCATGGCCTGCGGAGCCCGGCTCAGGCACGAGGCTCGATGCCGTGGTCGACGGCCGCGTCGAGCTCGCGCATGATGCGGCCACCGTCGTTGCGCAGCTCGCGCTGACCGATGCCCTCACCCAGGAGACCACCGCAGCACCAGGGGCTGCATCAGGCGTGAGATCGACCCACCGAGGCGGACCTTCGCCATTCCGGGCCCATCAGGCGCCGTTCATGATCCGTTCCGGGCTGCAGCACGAGACCGTTCGTACGATCTGGTGCCAAGGCGAGGGTGAGAGGTTGCTCGCCTTGGCGAGGCCCCGACAGACGTCATACGTTGAAGCGGAACTCGACCACGTCGCCGTCGTTCATCACGTAGTCCTTGCCCTCGATGCGGACTTTGCCCGCCTCCTTGGCCTTCTGCATGGACCCGGCGGCCACGAGGTCGTCATACGACACGACCTCGGCCTTGATGAAGCCGCGCTCGAAGTCGGTGTGGATCACGCCCGCCGCCTGCGGGGCCGTCCACCCGGTGCGGATGGTCCAGGCGCGCGACTCCTTGGGCCCGGCGGTGAGGTAGGTCTGCAGCCCGAGGGTGTGGAAGCCGGTGTGCGCCAGCTTGTCCAGGCCGGGCTCGGTGACGCCGACGGACTCGAGCAGCTCGGCGGCCTCGGCCTCGTCGAGCTCGGCGAGGTCCATCTCCAGCTTGGCGTTGAGGAAGACGCAGTCGGCGGGGGCGACGAGCTCGCGCAGCTCGGCCTGCAGCGCCTCGTCGGTGAGCTGGTCCTCGTCCACGTTGAAGACGTAGATGAAGGGCTTGGTGGTCAGGAGGAAGAGCTCCTTGATCGCGGCCGTCTCGACGCCGGCCGCGGCACCCTTGGCGAAGAGCGTGTCGCCGGCCTCCAGGACCTTCTGCGCGGCGAGGGCGTTGTCGAGGACGGCCTTGTCGGTCTTCTTGCCCTTGACCTCCTTCTCCAGCCGCGGGATGGCCTTCTCGAGGGTCTGCAGGTCGGCGAGGATCAGCTCGGTGTTGATGGTCTCGATGTCGTCCTTGGGCGAGACCTTGCCGTCGACGTGCACCACGTCGTCGTCCGCGAACGCGCGGATGACCTGACAGATCGCGTCGGACTCACGGATGTTGGCGAGGAACTTGTTGCCCAGCCCCTCGCCCTCGGAGGCGCCGCGCACGATGCCGGCGATGTCGACGAAGGACACGGTTGCCGGCAGGATCCGCTCGCTGCCGAAGATCCCGGCGAGCACCTTCAGCCGCGGGTCGGGCAGCGGGACGACGCCCACGTTGGGCTCGATGGTCGCGAAGGGGTAGTTCGCGGCGAGCACGTTGTTCTTGGTCAGGGCGTTGAACATGGTCGACTTGCCCACGTTGGGCAGTCCCACGATCCCGATAGTCAGAGCCACGAGGAGCGAGTCTATCGGCTGCGGGGGCTCACCCGGCCGGGAGCACGAGAGCAGGGCGTATGCCGGTCCCCGGCGGGGCTCCTCGGCATACGCCCTGCTCGTGGCGGGATCAGTCCTTGATCAGGGGGACGGCGACGGTGAACTCGTCCTCGCTCCCGTCGTAGTGCCGCCCGGCCTTGGTGTCGTAGTCGCGGCTGCGGAAGGAGTCCAGCGACGGCGAGTAGGTGTCGACGGTGAGCTCGCCGCGCTTGACGTCGAGCTGGAGCATCCGCACGAAGCCCGCGTGCCCGCGCCCGTCCGCGCCCGCGTCGTAGTCCTGGTAGTCGGCCATCAGCTCGACGACCTGGTGACCGGGGGTGCCCACGTCCTGGCGCACGTTGCGGCCGACGCCGTGCTCGTGGCCGGCGAGGACGAGGAAGACGTTGGGGTTGGCGTCGACGACCGTGCGGACGCGGGCACCGTCGTCGGACAGCGGGGCGTTCTCGCCGGCGGGGGCGGCACCCGGCTGCAGGTAGGCGTGCGTGGCGACGACGACGTTGGTGCGAGGGCGCTTCTTGATCTGCTCGTCGGCCCAGGCCAGCGCGGCGTCGGAGGGCTTGTAGCCGAGGTAGACGACCGCGAACCTCGCGCCGCCCGCGGTGAACTCGTCGACGTGGTGGGAGTTGTCGCCGTCCTTCCAGGGGCCCTGGTAGTACGGCGTCGTGGCGCGGGCGCCGGCGGCCTCGTAGCGCGCGGGGCCGAAGTAGCGGTTGTACAGCGACGCGTCGGCGCCGCGGGCGTTGTCGTGGTTGCCGGGCAGGACGCCGTTGGGCATGCCCGCGTCGTCGAGGATCTGCTGCGCCTGCGAGGCGTGCGCGAACTCGCCCTTGGCCAGGTTGGGGGTCTGGAACCAGTAGGAGTCGACGATGTCGCCGGTGTGGGCGGTGTAGGCGATCTTGCGGGGGGCGGCGTTGTCGACGATCCAGCGGCTCATCCCGTCGTAGATCGCCTGGCAGCGGCGTGCCTGGTCGGCCATGATCGAGTTCGCGCAACGGCTGAGGTACTGCGTGTCGGTGATGTGGGCGATGGCCAGGTCGTAGGTCGCGGGGTCGCGGAAGGCGCCGTCGGGCTCGGTGGGGCCGACGAGCGTGGCGCGGGAGGTGGCGGCGGCAGGCGCGCCGGCGGTCGCCGCGGTGGCGGCGGGGGTGGCGAGGAGGGTGAGGGAGAGGGTGGCGGCAGCGGCGAGGCGCGGGGTGAGGGCCATGGCCAGGAGGCTAGGGAGACCGGCATACCGGCGCGTGGCCCTGCGCTGTCGAGCACGTGAACTGTGCTGTCCTGCAGGGGTATGTCGGTGCTGGGTGGTTGGCTGACCTCATGGACACCACCCTGCTCGTCGGTCTGCTCGTGGGGGCTCTGCTCGGCGCCCTGGTCGCCTGGCTCGCGCTGCGCGGGTCGGGAGCGGCGCGCACCGCGGAGCTCGCCGGGCTGACGGCCGAGCGGGACCTGTGGCGCGAGCGCTGCGTGGACCTGGAGGCGTCGATGGGCGAGGACTCGCAGACCGCGGCGACGCTCGGGCCGATGCGCGAGGCCCTGGCCCGGATGGAGCGCACGGTGGGGACGCTGGAGCGGGACCGGCAGCAGCAGTACGGCGCTCTCGGGGCCCGCCTGGAGGAGGTCACGGCGACCACGACGGCGCTGCGTGACCAGACCGCCTCGCTGGCGGGGTCGCTGCAGTCGAGCAACGTGCGCGGCGCGTGGGGCGAGGCGCGGCTGCGGCGGCTGCTGGAGCACGCCGGGCTGCTGGCGCGGTGCGACTTCGACGAGCAGGTGGCCGCGGTCACCGAGCACGACGCGGCGGTCCGCCCCGACGCCGTGGTGCGCCTGCCGGGCGGCAAGGTGCTGGTCATCGATGCCAAGGCGCCGCTCACCAAGTTCCTTGCCGCGCAGGGCGAGTCGCTCGACGAGACGCAGCGGGCCGCCCACCTGCGCGGGCACGCGGCGGCGCTGCGCGGGCACGTCGACACCCTCGCGGCCAAGGCCTACTGGACGGCCTTCCCGGTCACCCCGGAGATGGCAGTCTGCTTCGTGCCGTCCGACGCCGTGCTCGCGGCGGCCCTGGCGCACGACCCGACGCTGTACGACGACGCCCTGTCGCGCCGGGTGGTCCTGACCTCCCCGGCGACCCTGCTCGCGCTGCTGCGCACGGTGGCGTTCACCTGGCAGCAGGACGCGCTCGCGACCAACGCCGCGCAGCTGCTCGCCCTGGGCAAGGAGCTCTATGCCCGCATCGGCACCCTCGCCGGCCACACCACCCGCCTGGGCACCCAGCTCACCCGCTCGATGGAGGCCTACAACGCGATGGTGGGCACGCTGGAGTCCCGCGTGCTCGTCACGGCCCGCCGCATGCACGAGCTCGATCTGGTGACCACCGCGCCGCCCACCCTCGACGTCGTCGACCAGGCGCCCCGCCCGCTCACCAGCGCCGAGCTGCTCGACGCCCTGGACGCCGAGGTCGCCCGCCCGGCCGTCGACCCGGAGCTCGCCCGCCCCACGGTCTCCCCCGCCCGCGAGGCCCTGCCGACGCGGGACGCCGACTCCGCCTGACGACGACGCCCTCCCACCGGCTGCTCCCGCCGACCGCTGCTCCCGCCGAGCGGGCGGCTCTGGCGCCGGTCCTCACGCTGGTGAGCCTGCCGCCCGCAGACCCGGCGGGGACGTGACGCGTCCCCGCCGGCGAGCGCGGGCGGGGGCGGGGCGGGTGCGGGTGCGGGTCAGTCCTCGCCCAGGATGCAACTCGTTGCCCTCGGGGTCGGCCATGACGACCCACCCGAGGTCCTCGCGCCAGAACTCCGCGACGGTGTGCGGGTCGAGGGCGTCCCAGGTGGTGTGGGACAGGCGAAGCGACATGAGGTCTCCTTGGGGCGGGGGCAGTGCCCCCCAGTCTCCCCTGCGGGCGGACGCGCCGGGGGATGCGGTGGCCGGCTGCCACGATCCCCCTGCTACCCGCGAGTAGGTCGACAAGCGGTCACCGACCCACCCCCGAACGGCTCTGTGGCGGACGGGTGAACGCCGAGCCGCGCCGGACGCCGTACGTCCGAATCATCCCGGCCGAAGTCGACATCGAGGCAGGAAGAGGGCAGCACGATCGGTCAGACCGCCCCTGACCTGTTGTCACTAGTAAGTCACACGTAGTTACAGTTTTGCCATGTCGACGAACACGCAGCCCCGAAGCCCCCGTCGGTGGGTCCGTCCCGTCGCGTGGCCCGCAGGCCTCCTGGCTGCTGCGGGCCTCGCCGCCCCTCCGGCCTACGCCTGGCACCTGCACCAGACGGTGTCCCACAACGTCAAGCACGCCTCGCTGATGCCGGCCGCGCACAAGGCGAAGCTCGCGACCGCCGGGGAGTCGATCAACCTCCTCGTCGTGGCGACCAACGACGCCCACACCGGCGCCGGCAGCTTCAGCATCGCCCACATCTCGGCCGACCGCCGCCGCGTCGACCTGGTCATCCTGCCGCGCGAGGTGCTGGAGCCGACCTTCGAGAGCAAGGGCAGCTCCGGTGCGGTGGTCAAGGCCGAGGACACCCTCGGCATCCGCATCGACGACGTCACCGAGCTGGACCTGTCCGACATCCGTGACCTGGTCGACGGCGTCGGTGGCGTGACCATCGACGGTCGCCAGATGGACGGTTCGGCGGCTCTGGCCTATGTCCGCGAGGGCGACCTGGCCAAGGGGCGGCGCGACGAGCAGCGCCACCTGACGTTCATGAAGGCCGTCCTGGGCAAGGCCCTCGGCAGCAAGAACCCGATCATCATCGACCGTTTCACCAAGCTCGCCTCGCAGAAGGTCACCCTCGACAACGGCACCACCGTCAACGAGGCGGAGGACCTGATGCAGAGCCTCATGGACGCGCAGATCCACACGACCTACCTCAGCAACCGCGGCCGCTTCCAGGCGCTGCAGCAGCACCTGCAGCACGACTCCATGGAGTCCTTCACGAAGTGACGGCGCCGCCCGGACGGGCGTGCCCCTCCCCTGCGGAGGGGCACGCCCATGTCCGGGGTATCCCGTAGGCCCGGGGCAGGCCCGGGGCAGGCCGGGGCGGGGCCTGCGGCGGGCATACGCCGAACGGCATACGAAAGTAACTCTGAGCGATATCTTGGTCGGAAACACTCACTGAAAGCAACAGGGGCGGATCGTGGACCTGCAGGACTATCTGCGCGTGCTGCGCAAGCGGTGGCGCATCGTGCTCGGCCTCACCCTCCTGTCGACGCTGGTCGCGGGGGCGGTCGTCGCGCTGACGCCCAAGAGCTACGAGTCCCGGACCGAGCTCTTCGTGTCGACGGCCAACACCGGCACGAGCGCGGACCTGATGCAGGGCAGCACCTTCACCCAGCAGCAGATGAAGACCTACGCCGAGGTCATCACCTCCCCGCGGGTGCTCGACCCGGTGCGGCGGACCCTGGGTGTCGATCCCGGGGCCGACCTGGCCCAGGACGTGCGGGCGACGACTCCCCCGGACACGGTGCTGCTCGACCTGACCGTCACCGACCACGACCGCGCCAAGGCCGCCAGGGTCGCCAACGCGATCGCCGAGCAGTTCACCACCACGATCCAGGAGCTGCAGTCGCTCAAGGCCGGTCAGGACAGCCCGGTCAAAGCGTCGATCCTGCAGACCGCGGTCGAGAGCGACCACCCGGCCGCCCCACGCCCGCTGCGCACCCTGGCCCTCGGGCTGGTCCTCGGCCTGCTCCTCGGCCTGGGCGCGGCGCTGCTGCGCGACCGGCTCGACACCTCGATCAAGGGCGAGCGTCAGGTCAAGGAGGTCACCGAGGATCCGGTCATCGGCGGCATCCACTTCGACCCCGACGCCTCCTCGCACCCGCTCATCGTCCAGAGCGACGCCCACAGCACCCGCGCGGAGGCCTTCCGGACGCTGCGCACCAACCTGCAGTTCGTCGACGCGGCCAACCACCCGCGCGTGCTGGTGCTGACCTCCTCGCTGCCCGGCGAGGGCAAGTCGACGACGACCGGCAACCTTGCCCTCACCCTCGCGGCGAGCGGTGCCAAGGTCTGCGTCATCGAGGGCGACCTGCGCCGCCCCCGGCTCCTGCAGTACATGGGTCTGGAGGGCGCGGTCGGCCTGACGTCGGTGCTCATCGGCGAGGCCGACCTGGAGGACGTGCTGCAGCCCTTCGGCGACAACCTGCACGTGCTCGGCTCCGGCCCGATCCCGCCCAACCCCAGCGAGCTGCTCGGCTCCCCCGCGATGCGCGACCTGCTGGACCGGCTGCGCCGGGACTTCGAGTATGTCGTGATCGACGCGCCCCCGGTGCTGCCCGTCACCGACGCGGCGGTCCTGTCCACGCTGGCCGACGGCGCGGTCGTGGTCGTCGGCGCCGGGGTGATCCGCAAGGAGGACCTGGCCCGGGCCCTGGACCAGCTGGGCACCGTGGACGCCCGTGTGCTCGGGCTCGTGGTCAACCGGGTGCCCACCAGGGGCAGCGACGGCTACTCGTACTACAGCGAGCGCTATGCCTATGCGCCCGAGGGTGGCTCGCTCTCGGGCCGCCGCCGGTGGGCCCCGTGGGCGGGGCGCGGGCGACCGCAGCCGCTGACGGCCGGCGCCACGGCCACGACCCGGTCGGCGCACCGTCGGTCGCGTCGGCGGTCCGGCGGCCGCTGACCGCGTCGCCCGCCGTCGGCGGCCGCTCGACCCGCCGCCTCCCGGCGAGCCCCGGGGCGGTCAGGCGCCGAGGACCCGCAGCACCTGCGGGAGCGCCCCGGCCACCTGACGGGTCATCCGGTCCAGGACGGCCGTGTCCTGACGGTAGGGGTCGACCAGGTCCGCCTCCTGCGGGGGCAACGGAGGTCGCTGCCCGCGCCGGGCGGCGAGCAGGGGCACGACCGCGGTGAGCCAGTCCCCCGGCATACCTCTGGCGGGCAGCGCCTCGTCCGGGAGGTCGCGCGCGAGGTCGGCGAGGTCGAGCAGGGTGAAGGTCCGCGCGAGGGCGCGCGGCGCGAGGCGGACCACCGCCGCCCGGTGATCGCGGGTCGCCGTCAGCACCAGCCGGGCCCGCGCTGCGAGCTCCACCGTCAGCGCCCGCGCCCGGAAGTCGTCCCCCGAGCCCCCGGCCGCTCGCAGCCGGTCGAGGACTCGTGGGTCCATGGGGTGGCCGTCGAGGGCGCCGGTGCCGGCGCTGGCCACCTCGACCGCGCCTGGGCCCCAGGCCCGGTCGAGCGCCCCGTGGAGCAGCCGCTCGACGTAGGGCGAGCGGCACACGTTGCCGGTGCACACGACGAGGATGCGGGCGGGCTCGCTCATGGGGGTCACGCTATGTCACCTTTCGTCGGGCCATGGGCAGTGTCGCCGCAGAATTCCTCCGGAGATCGGTCGCTCTGGGTGACGAACGGGCCCCCATGGGGACGCCCTTGCCGTTACTTTAGGGGGAAGTCAATTACCAAGCGTAAGGATCGCCATGCCCTTCGTCGCCCGCCGCGACCGTCTGGTCCGGCTGACCTGGGCCGCCGCCGACACGCTCGCCTGGGTGGCCGCGGTGCTCCTCGCGACGTGGGTGCGCTACTCCTTCGCCCTGGCCCCGGTCCTGCTGCCGAGCATCTCCGCGGCGGCGCTGACGAGCGGCGCGGCCTATGCCCTCGTCTCGGTCGCCACCGGCCCCTATCGCAAGGGGCACACCCGCGGCTCCTTCGAGGAGGTGCTGGACGTCACCACCACGGCCGTCATCACCGGCGCCGGGCTGCTCGCCTGGACCCTGCTGGTGCCTCCCCCGTGCTGCCTCGCGCCGTGCCCGTCATCGCCATGCTCCTG
The DNA here is from genome assembly GCF_022568795.1 of Arsenicicoccus dermatophilus. Classification (NCBI taxonomy): domain Bacteria; kingdom Bacillati; phylum Actinomycetota; class Actinomycetes; order Micrococcales; family Intrasporangiaceae; genus Arsenicicoccus; species Arsenicicoccus dermatophilus. Next base: position 2,586,047 of record NZ_JAKZHU010000001.1, read on the forward strand.
GCCGTGCTGCTGATGATGACCGCCCGCTTCGTCGTGCGCGCCGCCCGCCGCCGCGAGGACGACCGGGCCGAGGGCAAGGAGCGGGTGCTGGTGTATGGCGCCGGCCGCAGCGGCCGCGCGCTGATCCGCGCGCTGCGGGAGGACCCGACCTCGGCATACCGCCCGGTCGCTCTCCTGGACGACGACCGCACGACGCACCGCACCTCCGTCGAGGGCGTGCGGATCCGCGGGGGCCGCGCTGACCTGGGCCGGGTCGCGGCCGCCACCCACGCGCAGCGGATGATTATCGCGATCCGCGAGGCCGACGCCGAGACCGTGCGCGAGCTGCACGACCGGGCCCGCGAGGCAGGCCTCACGGCGATGGTGCTGCCCACCATGGGCGAGCTGCTCGGGCAGGACCCCACCTCCCGAGACATCCGCGACGTCAACCTCGAGGACCTCCTGGGCCGCCGACCGATCACCCTCGACGAGACCGCGATCGCCGGTCAGCTCGCCGGCCGCACCGTGCTCGTCACCGGCGCCGGTGGAAGCATCGGCAGCGAGCTGTGCCGCCAGATCGCGCGGTTCGAGCCGGCCCGGCTGGTCATGCTCGACCGGGACGAGTCCGCCCTGCAGGGGGTGCAGCTCGACCTGCAGGGAAACGGGCTGCTCGAGAGCGACACGATCGTACTCGCCGACATCCGGGACCAGGAGGCGATGCAGCGGGTCTTCCGCGAGCACCGGCCCGACGTCGTCTTCCACGCCGCCGCGCTCAAGCACCTGCCGCTGCTGGAGCGCTACCCCCTGGAGGCGTGGAAGTCCAACGTGCTCGGCACCCTCAACGTGCTGCGCGCCGCCCAGGCGTCGGGGGTGTCGACCTTCGTCAACATCTCGACCGACAAGGCCGCCGACCCGGTCTGCGTGCTCGGCTACAGCAAGCGCATCGCCGAGCGACTCACCGCCGACATGGCCGCGCGGGCCGACGGGCGCTACATGAGCGTCCGCTTCGGCAACGTCCTCGGTTCGCGCGGCTCTGTGATCCCGGCCTTCACCCGCCAGATCACCCGCGGGGGCCCGGTCACCGTGACCCACCCCGAGGTGCAGCGCTACTTCATGCTCATCCCCGAGGCCTGCCAGCTGACCATGCAGGCGGCCGTGATGGGAGCCGGCGGCGAGGTCATGGTGCTCGACATGGGCCGGCCGGTGCGGATCACCGAGATCGCCGAGACGCTGGTCGCCATGTCGGGCCGCACGGACGTGCGCATCGTCTACACCGGGCTGCGCCCCGGCGAGAAGATGTCCGAGGACCTCTTCAACGCCGCCGACCGCTCCCGCGGCACCTCCCACCCGCTGGTGAGCAGCGTGGACGTGCCACCCCTGGACGGCACGACGGTGGACGGCATGCCGCTGACGCACGAGCGCGCGGCCGGGTGGATGCGCGGGTGCGCCCGCGAGGGCCAGGGCCCCCTTCCCGCCGACCACCTCGGTCTGGCCGGGGCGCTCCCCACCGAGCAGCCCGCGCGAGAAGACCGCCGATGAGCCGCATCCACCTGTCCCGCGCCCAGGTCACCTCCGTCGAGGAGGGTTTCGTCCTGGACGCCCTGCGCTCGGGCTGGGTCGCACCCCTCGGGCCGCACGTCGACGCCTTCGAGCACGAGGTCGCCGAGCGCGTGGGGGTGCCGCACGCGCTGGCGCTCAGCTCCGGGACCGCTGCTCTGCACCTGGCCCTGCTGCACTTCGGCGCCCGGCCCGGGACGGTCGTCGTGGTGCCGACCATGACCTTCGCCGCCACCGCCAACGCCGTCGCCTACACCGGCGCCGACCTGGCCTTCGTCGACAGCCGGGCGGACGACGGCAACGTCGACGCCGACCTGCTGCTGCGCGCCTGCGACGAGCTCCGCGCCGAGGGCCGGACCGTGGCCGCGGCGATCCCGGTCGACCTCTTCGGCCGATGCGCCGACTACGGCGTGCTCGCCCCCGGTCTCGCGGAGCACGGCATACCGCTCGTGGAGGACGCGGCCGAGGCGCTCGGAGCCTCGCTCGGGACGGCGGCGGCCGGGTCCTTCGGGCTGGCGGCGGCCCTGTCCTTCAACGGGAACAAGATCATGACCACCTCCGGCGGCGGCATGCTGCTCAGCCACGACCCGGCCGTCGTCGAGCGCGCGCGACACCTCGCGACCCAGGCCCGGCAACCGGTGCCGTGGTACGAGCACGAGGACATCGGCTTCAACTACCGCCTGTCCAACATCCTGGCGGCCCTCGGACGGGGCCAGCTCACGCGGCTCGACACGATGATCGGGCGGCGCCGCGAGATCCGGCAGCGGTATGCCGGTCTCCTCGGCGGGCTCCCGGGGATCCGTCTCCTCGGGCGCGGGACCGATCGCGACGACACCCAGGACAACTGCTGGCTCACCAGCATCGTCCTCGACCCCGCCGTGTGGTCCACCACCGCCGACGATGTGGTGGCTGCCTTGTCGCAGCAGGAGATCGAGGCCCGGCACCTGTGGAAGCCGATGCACCTGCAACCGGTCTTCGCCGGGCGCCGCGCCTTCCTCGACGGGACGAGCGAGATGCTCTTCGCCCAGGGGGTCAACCTGCCGAGCGGCGCGGACCTGACCGACGACGACGTGGACCGGGTGGTCGTCGCCCTGCGCGCCACCCTGCGGGAGGCCGCGTGAATCCTTCGACGTACGAACGCCTCAAGCGTGGGCTGGACATCGCCGTCGCGGCGACGGGCCTGGTGGTCACCGCGCCGGTGCAGGCTGCCGCGGCGCTGGCCGTGCGCCGGACCATGGGCACGCCCGTGCTCTTCCGCCAGACCCGACCCGGTCTGCACGGCAAGCCCTTCGAGATGGTGAAGATGCGCACGATGCTGCTGCCCTCCCAGGTCGGCGGGACCGGCGACGACGCCGCTCGACTGACCCCGCTGGGTCGCTGGCTGCGGGCGACCAGCATCGACGAGCTCCCGACGCTGTGGAACGTGCTGCGCGGAGACCTCAGCCTGGTCGGGCCCCGCCCGCTGCTGATGGACTACCTGCCGCTCTACAGCACGGATCAGATGCGCCGGCACGAGGTCCGCCCAGGCCTGACCGGGCTCGCCCAGGTGAGCGGCCGCAACGCCCTGCCCTGGGAGGAGCGCTTCACCCTGGACGTGGAGTATGTCGACCGCCGCTGCCTCGGTCTCGACCTGCAGATCCTGGCGCGCACGATCGCCACCGTGCTGGGCCGAGGTGGCGTGAGCGCTGAGGGCCACGCCACGATGCCCGCCTTCCACGGCAGCGCGGAGTCAGCCACGACCGCCGGAGGACCCCGATGAGACGCGTCCTTGTGCTCAACCAGTTCGCCCTTCCCCGGGACCAGGGAGGAGGGACCCGCCATGCCGATCTGTTCAGCCGCTGCCCGGGCTGGCGGTCGGTGGTTCTGACGGGCGACCGCAACCATTACAGCCAAAAGAGATTCACGACCGACGACCCCGGATTTCGCCTCCTGCCTGTGCCTGCCAGCGATGGGAGCCCGAGAGCCCGGTTGGCGTCCTGGGTCGCCTATTGCGTACAGGCCCTCGGTTTCGGCCTCCGGCACCGACCTGACGTGGTCTTCGCCTCCTCGCCACACTTGCTGACCGCTGTCGCCGGATGGACCCTGGCCCGAATGATTCGCGTCCCGCTGGTACTGGAGATCCGGGACCTGTGGCCAGAGTCCTTCGTCGCAGCAGGGCTTCTCACCCGCGGATCACCGCCTCATCGAGTTCTCGAGGCGATCGAACGGTTCGTCGTCCGACGAGCTGACGAGATCGTCGTCGTCACGCCAGGTTGGGAGCAGCACCTCTCAAGGCTGGGCGCCGATCTGCAACACTGCACGATCGTTCCCAACGGAACGGAGCCCTACGACTTACACCTCTCGTCCAACGACCGCGAGAAGAGGCGCCGTTCCCTGGGGATCGACCGGACGACAGCGGTATTCGCGGGGGCGCACGGACCCAAGGACGGGATCGACCTGATCCTCGATGCTGCGGCAAGCATCCCCGAGGTGGACTTCTTGCTCGTCGGTGACGGCCCGGCCAAGGACGACGCCCAATCTCGTGCCCGGCGGGAGGGCCTGAGCAACGTCCGGTTCACTGACCCCGTCCCGAAGCAAGACCTCCCGGTGCTGCTGGCCTGCTGCGACATCGGCGTCCACTCCGTGACGCCGTTGGATGTCTTCCGGCTCGGAATGAGCCCCAACAAGCTGTTCGACTATCTGGCGGCGGGTCTGCCCGTCGTCAGCAACGCCGGGGATGCGGTGACCGGACTCATCGGCCGTGACCGGTGCGGCCACGTTGGCGACTCCGGCTCTCTGGCGGATGGAATCCGCCTCGTACAAGCCGCAGATGATCAGCAGCGAGCCACGTGGCGCCACACCGCGCACACCCTCATCCGCACGCGCTTCTCACGGGGCGAGGCGGCTCGCTGCCTGGCGACGGTCCTGGATCGAGTGTGTGACGACCACGCAGGCAGGAGGACACCGCGATGAGACGCGTCATGCACGTCACGACCGCACACCCCGTCAGCGACAACCGCATCCTGCGCAAGGAGTGCACCGCCCTCGCCCAGGCAGGGTTCGACGTGATTCTGGTGGCTGTCCACGATCGCGACGAGGTCCTCCACGGCATACCCGTGCTCGGACTCCCGAGGCACCGAGGCCGATTGTCGCGCATGGTCCTCGGGCCGGTGGCGGCGTGGCGGCGGCTGTCCGCACGACGGCCCGACGTGGTCCACGGGCACGACCCCGAGCTGATCCCGCTGCTCCTGCTCTATCGGCTCGTGCACCCCGGTTGCAGGGTGATCTACGACGCTCACGAGGACCTCCCGCAGCAGGTGGCAGGAAAGCCCTACCTGCCCCGACTCGTTCGGCCCGTGGTGGCTCGCGCCGCTCGCGCCCTGGAGGGTCTGGCCGACCGCGGACTCGATGCCGTCGTCGTCGCAACCCCGCACATCGGTCGCCGCCATGAACTTGCCCGGACCGTGCTGGTGCAGAATTACCCATGGTTGAGCGACTTTCCCGAGCCTGAGCCGTATCCCACCGATGCTTCCCCCGTCGTGTGCTACGCAGGGGGGATCAGCGCGGGCCGCGGCTACGAGGCGATGTGCGCGTTGCCTCGCCTGGTCACCCGCCCGTTGGAGGTCGTGCTGGCAGGACCATGTGCTGAGGAGGTGGCTGGTCGGCCTCTCCCGGAGGGGGTGACCCACCTCGGGACGCTGGCCCCGGACGAGGTTCCCCCGCTCCTGGCCCGGTCCGCAGCGGGTCTGGCCGTCCTCCTCCCGCTCCCCAACTACCTGGAGTCCCAACCCACGAAGGTCTACGAGTACCTCGCGGCCGGCCGCCCCTTCGTGGCGTCCGACTTTCCCTACTGGGTCGAGACCTTCGGCCCTCACCGCTGCGGGCTCTTCGTCGATGCGACCGATCCTCGCGCCGTGGCCCGGGCCGTCGAGCTCCTTCTGTCCGATCCCGAGGAAGCTGCCGCGATGGGGGCCCGTGGCCGCCAAGCGGTGGTGGAGCACTTCAGCTTCGAGAACGAGGCTGCTCGACTCTGCGCCCTAGTGACGGACCTGGTGGGCCGATGACCTCGCCGGGGGCCCGCAGTACTACCCCCATCATCGGCCCTACGGCTCTGGCGGTCCTCGCCCTCGGTGGCTATGTCAAGGGATCGCGCTACCTGGCCTGGATCCCCGTTGACCTGACGATCCTGGCTGGTGCAGTCGTGCTCGTGGTCGTGCTGTGGACACTGGCGGTGCGACGACGGCCCGGAGGATCACCGGTACCGCTCCTGCTGTGGTTCGCCACCCTCACCAGCGGGTTGCTCAGCAGCAGTTCACCGGAGAACACCTATGCATCGCAGAAGGTCATCCACGTCTTCGTGCTGGCGCCGCTGTGCGTCATGGGCGGGCTGGTGCTGCTCGACAGCCCCCGAGGACGGCGGAGCTGGCTGCGATCGGTCGTGGCTGTCGGATTCGTCACGATCGCCCTGGCGCTCGTGGACCCTGCCGGGTCCACCTCACGCCTGTACTCAGAAGGTGGCAGCACCATCGGTCTGGGACGTGCCGCCGGCGGCGCTCTGGTTGTCCTGCTCACGGTGGCTCTGACTCGACGGAAGCACCGTGAGTTCGCACTCCTGCTGGCGTTCGTAGCGGGCTATGTCGTCTTGCGTACCGCTTCCCGAGGGCCGGTGCTCGCCTCGGTGCTGGCGGTCCTCGCCGTGGTGGCTCTCTCCCGCACCTCCGGGCGGATCTGGCGAACCCTGCTGGTCCTGCTGCTCCTTGCCCTGGGGGGTGCCTGGGCCGCGTCCGGTGGCGCCGACAGCCGGCTGTTCGAGACCGCGGGAGCCTCGGCCGAGATGCGCGGCATGCTGCTGCGCTATGCCGTCGACGCCGCACTTCACCATCCGTTGGGCATCGGGTGGGGCGGTCTCTACGACTACATGGGCTTCGCCACGCTCGACTCCGGCTACGTGCAGTATCCCCACAACGTCATCGTCGAAGTTGCCTCAGAGGGCGGTTGGGCGGCCGGAGCCGCGACGTGCGCAGCGTTAGCGGTTGCGCTAGGTCGCCAATGGCGTCATCAGGCCCTCCCAGGCGAGCTAGCCATGACGGCCCTGCTCTTGTTCGGCCTGCTCAACGCGCTGGTGTCGGGCGACGTGAACGGCAACCGTGGCCTGTGGGTGGCCATCGGAGCGGCTCTAGCGGCCCAGATGCGTGCCCCCGCGCAGGGACCACCAGGACAGGACCCACAAGGCGGCATAGCTCAGCGCCCAAGCCGCTCCGAGAGCAGTGACCGTCATCGGGGCGGGCCACGCCAGGTGGTGGCCCAGAACGACGACACCGGCGCACAGAACGAGGCGGAACACGTCCCAGCCCGCCTGCCACGACACCTTGCCCATCACCACGACGGTCTGTGAGAGCGGGGCCGCCACGAGCTGGCACACGAGGCCCACTGCCATGACACGCGCGTAATCCCCACTGACTCGCCACTGCGAGCCCAGGACGGTCGCGAAGGCCCATGGGGCGAGGCCGATCAACGCGGTCCCCAGAGCAAGACCCACCGCCAGCAGTCGTGCCGATGTGCGCAGGAACAGACCCATCAGCTCCGGGGATCGCGTCCGTCGCGCCGCCCCGAACTCCCCCAGGTAGACCTGCGCCAGCGCCACCCCGACGAGGGCGAGCGGCAGTCCCAGGACCCGCTGGGTCATGCCGAGCCATCCGGAGACGGTCGTGCCGTAGAGCGACGCCAGGATCAGCACCGGGGCCTGCAACCCCAGCGAGTTGACCAGGCCTGACGGTGCCATCAGGAGGGGGAAGGTCCGATATCGCACCAGCGTGGCCCGTATCGACCCCCTGTGGTGACGGTGCCACGCTGCGTCGTTCGTACGCAGGGCCCGGACCAGGGTGACGATGCCGATCAGCTGTCCGGCGGCGAGTCCGAAAGCCAGGCCGTGGGCACCCCCGTGGAACGTCGCCGCTCCCACCTGCATCAGCGACACCGCGGCAGCCTGAACCATGGTGCGCCGCGCGATCGCGGCATACATCCGCCTGCGTATAGCCAGCTGGTTGAGAACCGTGAAGGCCCCGGCCAGGGATGCGGTCAGCGGAATCCAGACCAGCAGGGAGGGATCGATGTCGAGGTCAAAGGCCGCGACCACGGGCTCTCGGGCCAACCAGGCGACCAGCGTGAGCACCAGGCCGAGGACCGTGGCTGTCGTCAGGGCGAGGCGGGCGATGTCCAGCGCCTCACCATCGTCGTCGGGCACCGGGATCGCCAGGTCCAGACGGAGGGCTCCCACCGTGGCAAGCGCGACGATCGCGGCGTTCACCACGGCGAAGGGGCCATAGTCAGCCGGAGGCACCAACCGGCTGATGATCGGGGCGCAGGCGAGCGCCACGAGCTGACCGCCCGCGGTACCGCCGACGATGGCCAGCGCACCGCGACGTGCGGAGCTCATGCGGACACCGCTACAGCCAGCCGATGCAGTTACTCACGGCAACACTATGCCAGAATTCTGTTGCAGAAAGTCATATCTGCGCGTCAGGCGTCGATGTAGGTCCGCCCCACGCGCTTGCCGATGTGGCAGGTCACCTCGTACGTGATCGTCCCCAGCAGGTCGGCCATCTCGTCGGTGGTGATCGCGCTCTCGCCGCTCGCGCCGAGCAGCACCACCTCGTCACCCACCTGGACCGGGCACGGACGGTCGGCCGGGCCGAGGTCGATCATGGTCTGGTCCATGCACACCCGCCCCGCGATCGGGCACGAGCGTCCGTCGACCAGCACGCGCCCGCGGTTGGACAGGTGGCGGTCGTAGCCGTCGGCGTAGCCCACCGGCATCGTCCCGATCCACCGGTCCTGCTCGCTGTGCCAGGTGCGGCCGTAGCCCACGGTCGTGCCCGCCGGCACCCGCTTGACGAAGCTCACCCGGCTCACCCACCGCACCGCCTGCCGCAGCGGGATCGACCGCGGGGTGGTCACGTCCGGGTAGTAGCCGTAGGCCATGATCCCGGGCCGCACCATCGTCAGCCACGACGACGAGTGGCCCAGCACGCCACCGGAGTTCGCGCAGTGCACGTGCTCCAGGGCGCGGCCCAGCCGGGCGTGCACCGCGTCCACGACCTCACGGAAGCGGGCGACCTGGTCCTCGGTGAACTCGTCCTGCGAGGCCGTGTCCGACACCGGCAGGTGCGTGAAGATCCCCTCCAGGCGCACGTCCGGCAGCGCCTCCACGTGGGCCGCGACCTCGGCCGCCTCGGCCACGGCGACCCCGATCCTCGCCATACCGGTGTCGACCTTGAGGTGCACCCGCGCCGGCCGCCCCACCCGGGCCGCCGCCTCCTGCAGCGCGTCCGCGCACTCCCGGGAGGGGACCGCGGTGACGACGTCCGCGGCGATCGCCGCCTCCATCTCCTCCCCCGGGAAGCAGTGCGACAGCTTGAGGATCGGCAGGGTGATGCCCGCCTCGCGCAGCTCCAGCGCCTCGGGCACCGTCGCCACGCCCAGCCAGTCGGCGCACCCCGTGGCCTGCACCATCTGCGAGACGGCCACGGCCCCATGGCCGTAGGCGTCGGCCTTGACCGCCACCAGCACCGTCCGGTCCCCCACCGCGGAGCGCACCCCGTCGAGGTTGTGACGTATGGCGGACAGGTCGACCTGGGCGTGCGTCGCGTAGAGCATGGATCCGTTATCCCACAGCGCCGTCCCCGCCGCGCGCCCGGGGGCCGCTGCGGCGTCCGCGCAGGTAGCCTCGCTGCATCGTCGCGCGAGAGGGGCCACCATGTCGGCACGTGGAGTCCTGGTCGTCGGTGCCGGAGGCTTCGGCCGGGAGACCCTCGACGTCCTGATCGCCCAGGGGCGCACGGTGATCGGCGTCGTCGACGACGCCCCGGCCGAGCGCAACCTGCAGCGCCTCGCCGACCGGGGCATCCCCCACCTCGGCACCCTCGACGCGTGGTTGGAGCGCACCGACGCGAGCACGGAGTATGTCGTCGGCATCGGCAACGGCGCGATCCGCGAGCGTCTCGCCGCGCGCCTGGACGCCGCCGGGCACCGGGCCGCGACCGCCATCCACCCGGACTCCACCATCGGGTCCCGCGTCACCATCGGCCCCGGCACCGTGATCCTTGCCGGCGCCCGGCTGACGACCAACATCACCCTGCACGAGCACGTCCACCTCAACCCCAACGTCGCGATCGGCCACGACAGCGAGCTCGGGTCCTGCACGTCCGCCAACCCTGCCGCGGTCGTGGCGGGCGAGGTGCGCGTCGGCGCGCGGGTGCTCCTCGGGACGGGCAGCCATGTGCTGCAAGGGCTCTCGGTCGGCGACGACACCGTGGTCGGGGCCTGTGCCCTGGTGACCAAGGACGTGCCGTCCGGCGTCGTGGTCACGGGGATCCCCGGCCGCTGGTGAGGGGCCTGACCGAGGCCTGTCACCCGCGGGTTCGGGACGCTGGATCCCTTGCAGGGCGAGGTTGCCCGGAACGGCCGGGTCGGGCCGCGGCCGGGTCGTCCCGGCGCCCGTCATACCGCTCGCCCTGCACAGGCCCTGGGTCACCGGGCCTGCTCGCCCGCCCCGCGTCGACGCACCCCACGCGACCTGACCCGCAGCCGCCGGCAGCGGGCAGGCTCGGCCTGCGCGACCAGGTCAGCGGCCGGCCAGGTCGGCGACGACCCAGCCGAGCAACCCGGCGACGTCGGCGTCCGGCTCCTGCGGGAGCGCCTGGACCCCGAAGCCGTGCGGATACCACTCGGACCGGCCCGGCAGGAGCCGCAGCACGCCAGTCCCGCAGCGATCGGCGTGAACCACCGTCACCACGTCGAGCCCACCCTCCGGCGGCGGGGACCACAGCGCGGTGCGCGGGCCGTGCGACCACGCCCGCAGGCGCTGCGACGCGGCCTCGTCGGCGTCCAGCCCGAGCTGGTCCTCCAGCAGCGGGGCGTCGTCCGTGATCGCCGCCGGGGCGGTGCGCAGCGACTCGGCGAGCGAGGCCACCAGGTCGCAGACCACCACCCCGCGCGACGTGGGGCTCGGCCGCGTCAGCCAGAGCAGGTGGGGCCCCTCGTGCGCGAGCGCGTGGGCGACCACCTCGTCGTCGTCGGTCAGCAGACCGTCGCGGATCGCCAGGAGCTCGGTCCCGAGACCGGACGCCTCGACGACGAACGACACCCCCACCGCGTGCTCGTCGTCGAGCAGCTCGGCGCCGGCGACCACGCCGTCGCACCAGCTGTGGGCGCTCACCACCCCGCCGCCGGGCCCACGGCGCACCCGGTGCACCGCGGCCGGGAGGACCCCTGCAGGCGCGTCAACGCCGACCTTCCAGAACATCCCTCACCCCCAGCGAAGGACCCTGCCGTCGATGTCCAGCGTGGCGACCCGGAGATTCTTGGGGTGGTAGAGCTTCCACGCGCTACCACCGTGAGGTCGCCCTGAACGCTCCTTCGACACCTGCCAGGGCCGACCACCCTTCTCGTCGAGATCGGTGCCCTTCCTGACCGTGAGGACGGTGAGGGCAGGGGACGTCAGCAGCGCGACACCCAGGGCGCACCGGACGATCCCGGCTCTGGGCATGGCAGGAGGCTACCCGGACGAGGAGGGCCCCGCCCGGCCGGTCGGCGCGATCAGTCGACGGCGGGGATCCCCCTGCGCGGGTGACCCACGACGACCTTCTCGACATACGGGCTCGTCGAGATCGCCAGCAGCGCGGCGTAGTCCGGGTAGAACGCCAGCTCGTCACCGACCTTCAGCGAGCCCGCGTCGGCGGCGTCCTCGACGTCGATGATCATGTGGTCGCTGCTCGCGCCCAGGATCGAGATGTTGGGGTCGAGCGGGTCCAGTCCGTCGACCACGGCGTCCTGACGGCCGAGGTTGACGATGGCGCGCAGCCGCGTCCCGCGGTCCTCGAAGGCCGGCTCCTCGCCGAAGGCGTTCTGCCCGCGCTTGCCGATCGGCACCGACGGCTTGCGCTCCAGCTCGACGATCTCGACGACGAGCTTGACCGTGTCCTGCCGGGTGCCCGGCCACGGCGAGCGGTCGAAGACGTTGCGCCCCAGGATGATCGACTCGCCCATCCGGAAGTTGTTGATCGCCTCGGGCATGTGCCCCGACGCGAGGAAGGGCAGCGACGCGGAGTTGCCGCCCGACAGCAGCGGCAGCTCCAGACCGGTCGCGGCGCGCGCGGCGTCCCGGACGTCGACCAGGACCTTCATGTTCTCCTCGCTGGGCACCACCCCGCCGAAGCACGCGAGGTTGCAGCCGAGCCCGACGACCTCGATGCCGCGCAGCTGCGCCGCGCCGAAGGCCACCTCCACCGCGCGGTCCGGCCACACGCCCTCGCGCAGGTCGCCCACGTCGACCATCAGGATCACCTGGTGCCGCTTGCCCGCCGCGATGGCCGCCTCCGACAGCACCTGCATCGTGGTGAGCGAGGAGTTCAACGAGATGTCCGCGAACTCCACGATCTCCTTGGCCCGCGACGGCTCGGAGATGCGCAGCAGCATCAGCGGCAGGTCGATGCCCCGCTCGCGCGAGTGCCGCAGGTTGTCGATGCGGGAGTCGGCGATCATGTCGACCCCGCCTGCGACCAGCGCGTCCACGACGGCCGGGTGCGCGCAGGTCACCTTGGCGACACCGGCCACGCTCGCGCCGTGCTCGTGCGCGAGCCCGCAGACGGCCAGCGTGTTGTAGGTGATCCGCTCCGGATAGATCTCCAGCCGCGGGGTGGGGTGGGTGGTCATGCCTGCTCCTCGGCGGTCCGGTCGGCGTCCTCTGCGTCGACGTCTGTCTCAGCGGTATGCCGCGATGCCGCGGCCCCCTCGGGGTCGGCCTGCTCGACCCACGCCCGGAAGGTCGCCCGCACCTCGTCGGGCAGCTCCTCCCCGATCGTGCCGAGCGCCGAGAAGAGGTAGTCCCGGTCGACGAGCACGCGCGCCGTCGACTCGGGCAGCAGGTGCGCGCCCGGGCCGGTGCACACCGAGCGCAGCACCTCGGCCGAGCCCTCGACGCGGGTCAGGGCGCCGCCGGTGGCGACCACCCAGCGCACCGCGGTGAGGTCCTTGCCGCGGACCACCTGCTTCTTGCCCGTGGGGGTGTAGATGTCCGTCAGGCTGCCCGCGTGCCGCCTGACGCCCACCTGGACGGCGGTGGCGCACAGCCAGCGGGTCAGCTCCCGCTGCCGGTCGGTCGCGGGCATCGCCTCGAGGTCGTCGAGGCGGGCGGCCCAGGTCTCGTCGCCATAGGCCTCGACCACGTTGCGGGCGTTGACGTAGACCCCGAGGTCACCCTCGACGGTGCGCTTGGCGCGCGGCTCGGGGTCGAGCACCTTCCCGGCATACTCCAAGGACCCCTCGGTCACCGAGTGGATGTCGGTGGTCGCGCCACCCACGTCGACGACGAGCACGTCCCCGAGCTCCGCGGCGAAGAGCTCGGCCCCGCGCAGCACCGCACCCGGCGTCGGCAGGATCCCGCGGTCGGTGATCTCGGCGAAGCGGCCCATCCCCGCGGCGCGGGTGATGTGACGGTTGAAGACCTCGTGGATCAGCACCCGCAGCGGCTCCACGTCGAGCACGTCGACCGCGGGGAAGACGTTGTCGGCCAGCAGCAGCTCGACGCCGTGCTCGTCGAAAGCGCGGGTCACCCCGCGGCGCGCGGCGGAGTTGCCGGCATAGATCACCGGGACGCCCAGCTCGGCCGCGACCGGGGCGAGCGCCCTGGCGTTGTCGACGACGACCTTCTTCTCGCCGTGGTCGACGCCGCCGGCGAGCAGGATGATGTTGGGCGCGAGCTCGCGCACGTCCTCGACGTCGTCCTCGTCCAGGGCACCGGCGGTGACCTGCTGGACGATCGCGCCGGCCCCGAGGGAGGCCTCGCGGGCGGCGCGGGCGGTCATCGAGACGGTCAGGCCGTGCACCGTCATGCGCAGCCCGCCGGCCGCCGAGCTGTTGACGTAGGTCGTGACCCCGGCGACGGATCCGCCGTAGGCCTGCTCGAGGTCGGCGATCGCCGCGTCGACGCCGATGCCCACGTCGCCCTGGGCGACGGAGGTCGGCGCGAAGCCCTGCGCCACGTGCTCCAGCCGGCCGTCGGCGCGACGGAAGCCGTTGACCTTGGTGATGGTCGAGCCGACCTCGATGGTCAGGATGTCGACGGACGCCATGCGGGTCCTTCCGGGGACGGGTGGGGGTGCGGGGCGGACGAGGGTCGCGTGCCCGGAGGCCGCGGGAGAGCTCACCGGGGGTGGTCGGACTCGCCCGGGCAACGAGGCCCGGCTGGTCCGACCACCCCCGGTGGGTCAGGCCTGGTTGCGGGCGCGGAGCGTCTTGACCATGGCGTTGACGACGTGGATGCCCTTGGTGCCACGACCGAAGGTCGCGTCCAGGCCGGTCTCCGCCGCCATCTCGCGGTTGACCTGGGTGCCACCGGCGATGAGGACGACCTTGTCGCGGATGCCCTTCTCCCGGCACAGGGCGTCGAGCTTGCGCATCATCGACCGGTGCACGTCGTTGTGGCTGATGATCGTGCTGATCAGGATCGCCTGCGCGCCGGTCTCGATCGCCGCGTCGACCATCTTGTCCAGCGGGACCGAGGTGCCGAGGTAGTCGTACTTCACGCCGTACTTCTCGATGCCGCCGTGCTTGATGTCCAGGATCTCGCGCAGCCCGACCGAGTGCTCGTCCTCGCCGACGGTGCCGGCGACGACGCGCAGGCCGACCTTGCCGACGACCTCCCGCAGCTCCTCCTCGGGGAGGATGACCTCCTTCTCGGGGATCTTGAGCGTCGAGCGGTCGATCGCGAAGCCGACCTTGCCCTTGACCTCGACGAAGGTGCCCTCCGAGGGGTGCATGGCCTCGGTGTTGATGACCTCCGGGTCCTGCAGACCCATCTTCTTGGCCATCTCCACGGCATACACGTCGGCGATGTCCTCGTTCTCCGGGACGAAGAGCTGGATCAGCACCGTGCCGTCGCCCGCCCACTCGGCCTCGGGCTTGATCTGGCCGCCGCTGCGATAGGGCTTGGTCGCCTCCAGGCGCGCCGACGCCGAGTCCTCGGGGTCGAGCTCGTCGATGTAGACGATCTTGTCCGGGTCGGACAGGGTGTCGCCGCCGATGGCGTCCTCGGGCCGCTCGACGCGGTGCCCCACCAGCTCGTGCACGAACTCCGGGATGGTGTTGTGGCCGAAGTGGCAGGACACCGGCGCGAAGTAGTCCTCGTCGCGCTCGATGATCGAGCCCGCGCCCACGCCACCCTGGCCGTCACGGGCGATGCCGTCGCCGTTGCGCTCGGGGTACTTCGCCGAGTCGACGAAGAAGCCCTTCTCGACCGCCGCGAAGTAGCCGCCCTGCTCGATGGCCTCCTCCAGGAAGGCGACCGAGCGGACCTTGAGGTCGCGGACCATCTCGCCGAGCGGGCCGTCGTGCTTGAGGCCCACCAGGTCGTTGATGCCGTCCAGGCCCGCCCACATCTGCTTGACGGTCTGCAGGCCGCGGACGTTGTTGTAGTGCCACGGCACGTTGCGCCCCTCGTCGGGCGTGATCGTGGACTGGATGTCGGCGCGCGTCAGCATCGAGATCAACGTGTCGATGGTGTGCGTGCGCACGGCCTCCTCGATGTCGGCCTCGATGTAGCGCGTGTTCTGCTGCGCGCGCATCTTGAAGTCCGAGAAGAAGTCCCGCAGCGCGACGGCGTAGGGCAGGTCGTACCAGAGCTTCGGGGCCGGCGGGGAGTTCGGCGGCACCGTGGACAGGCCGATGAGCTCCTTCGGCATACCGACCATGACCGAGAAGGCCGAGTTGATGCCGTGCTGCACCATCAGCTCGGGCATGACCAGCCAGCCGGCCTTGGCCGTCGCGTTGGCGTTGTGCGCCCCGTCGATCTGGAAGATGCCGGCGCCGGACATGACCTTCTTGGCCTCGGCGGCATCCACGAACGAGCGGTACATGTTCACGTTGCGGTAGAGCACGTTGTACTGCGGGTCCTGGTGGGCGCCGTTGATGCCCTCCTCCGCGAAGAGCACCGCCACCTCGGGCCCGGCCACGCCGGACACGTAGGAGTGGAAGTTGATCGGGCGACCCACCTCGTCCTCGATCAGGTCGCAGGCCTTGCGGGACGCGCGGATCTGCTTGCGGGTGATCGGCACGCCGCCGATGCCCTCGGGAGTGCCCTCGAGCAGGCCGTCGATGTGGGACTGGCCGGTCGTGCGGATCACCATCAGGTGGTCGGCGCCGTGCCAGGCCGCCATGCGCATGCGGCGGATGTCGTCCTCGAAGCGACCCGAGGCGATCTCCGTGGTGACCACGCACTTGGGCTGCGGGTCGATGCCCCCGAAGTACTTCGAGGCAGGCAGGCCCAGCGACTTCGCGAGCGGCTCGGCCATGTCGCGGTAGTGGAAGGGGCCCATGTCGACGCCGTCCGCGGGGACCTCGCGCCAGACCCAGCCCTTGCGGCGGGGACGGTAGTGCTCCAGGTCCTCCAGGATGTGCTCGACGTCGAGCTTGACGTTCTCGTCCAGGGGACCCATCGGCTGCTGCTGGTCAGTCATCGTCGTGTCCCTCACTTGGCCTGGGCGGTGGTGGTGTCGAACAGCCCGTCGAGGACGGAGTCGTCGTCGGTGATCGCCGTGGCGGCGGCGCGCACGTCGCAGCCGAGCTTGTGGGAGACCTTGAGCACGACGTGGCCGGCACCCTTGCCGAGCAGGCCCTTGTCGTGGATCTTGTCGACCACGCCGTGGCTGCTGACCGAGTCGATCCCCATGCGCAGCAGGATGCTTCGCTCGATGGAGGGGCTGGTGTGGGTGCGGGCGAGCTCGACGACCGGCTCCATCATCTGGTGCGACAGCTCCCAGAAGCGGGCCTTGAGGTCCTCGTCGCTCATCGCGTCGAGCTCGGCCTGACGCCTCGCGAAGCGGGCGGTGCGCTCGTCGCTGGTCGTCTCGGCGGTCGGCTCGGGGGTGACGTCGCGCTCCGGGGTCGGCGGCGTGAGGTCCGGGGTCTCGTCGGTCATGTCAGTTCAGCCTTCCGTGGGGGTGGGGAGGTTGGCCTCGACCCACGCACGCGTGGTGTTGGTCTCGGCGGCGAGGTAGTCGTAGTCGGTGTCGGTCCACTGCTCGGGAGCCAGCACCTTGACGGCGTTCTTGAGATAGGAACGCCGGATGCGGTCCAGGTCCATCGGCTTGCCGTGCACCTGGGAGAGCTTCTCCGGTATGACGATCCGCTCACCCGGCACATTGCCCGCCGGATCGCCCACCGTCACCTCGATGCCCCGCTCGCGCGCGAACGACAGCTGGCGGTTGTGGTGCTTGCCGGCCCCGGTGTACTCCGTCTCCTGGACGACGACGACCTCGTCCTCGCCCAGCTGCGACGCCAGGGACACCGCGGACGTCAGCGAGGTGTTGCCCGCCGGGCCGCGCTCGATGCCCTCGAGCTTGGTCAGGAGCTCGGTGACGTAGAAGACCTCGCCCTGGGTCACCAGCTGGTAGTCGTCCATGTAACGCAGCGAGCGGGCGGCATTGCGCGGCACGTCGGTGCGGTCGGGCCAGCTGGCGAAGGGGACGCCGAAGCCCGTGTGGCCGGTGGTGAAGGACTTGCGGTTGAAGTCCACGTCGCTGGCCATGTGCAGCCCGGACAGGTCGACCGAGCAGGCCACGACCCGGGTGTCCTCGCAGCCGACGGCGCGCAGCCCGCGGGCGGTGCCGGTGAGGTTGCCACCGCCCGCCTGGGTGACCACGACCGCGGCCGGGGCGACGCCATACCGCTCCTGCACCTGACGGCCAATCTCCGCGCCGAGGGTCTCCACGCCGCGGATGCCGAAGGGCGTGTAGAGCGAGGCGTTGAAGAAGCCGGTCGTCTCCAGCGTGACGAGCATCTGGTAGAAGAGCTCCGGCCCGACCGACAGGCGCTGGACCTCGGCGCCGTAGGCCTCGCAGGCGCGGGACTTCTCGACGATCTCCGGCTGGCCGATGCCCTCGGAGTCGAAGACCTCCTGCAGCACGATGCACTTCAGCCGCCGCATGGCCGCCTGGGAGGCCACACCCGCGCCGTAGTTGCCGGACGTGGCCGTGGCGACGCCCTCGTAGCCGCGCTCGCGGGCCTCGTAGCAGGACACCGACGCGCGCCGCGCCTTGAACGAGCCGGACGCGTTGGCCGCCTCGTCCTTGAGCAGGATCCGAGCGCCCTTGCCGGGCTCGCTGATCCGCCGCACCATCTCGGTGAGGTTGCGCAGCTCGTACATCGGCGTGTTGCCGACCTTGGTCTCGGCCTGGATCTGCGCGATCCGCTCGATCGTGTAGCCGGTGTCGGCCATCATCCGGTCGTAGTCGAAGGCCAGCGGCGTGAGCTCGTAGGTGTCGTAGTCGATCCCGAGCGCGCCACGCATGATCTCGACCTTGCGCGCCATGACCGCGGCGTACGACATGTCGCGGCCCTTGGGCATGGATGCCTGCGTGACGATCATCGCCAGTCCTCCCCGATCCCGATGTGCAGCAGCTCCGGCACGGTCCGGCCGAAGGAGTGCTCGTAGTGCGGAGCCACCAGACGCAAGGTGCCCGGGTGCTGGTGACCGATCAGACTCGTGACGGTGACCTCGTCGCCGACCCGGGCCTCGGCGTCCAGGAAGCCGGACATGCGCAGGACATAGGGCTTGGTGCGGGTCTCGTCGGGCAGCTGGGGGGACCGGTCCTCGGGTCGCAGGAGGACCCGCTCGATCTCCACCCAGGTGCCGGCGGGGACGAGATCACTCATGCCATCTCTCCTTCTCTTCCCTGCCGGGGGCGGTCGGACCCGCCTGGGCGACGAGGCCCGGCGAGTCCGACCACCCCCGGCAGGTCGTGGACGTCAGACGCGGCGGCGGTAGGCCGAGGCGCCCATCAGGGCCGCGGGGACCGGGATGTCGAGCATGTTCTTCAGGCCCGGGGTGGCCTCGACGATGCGGGGCACGCAGTTGACCGCGATGCCCTTGGTGGCCGTGCCACCGGCATACTCCGGCGTGATCTGCATGTTGATCTCGGGCATGCCCTTGATGGTGATGTAGTCGCCCGTGCCCTGGCCCTCCAGCTCCGGGAGGACCTGCTGGGGGTGGATCAGGGTGAGGACGACCTCGTCGCCGCGGTAGCCCAGGAGGGTCTGCTTGCAGCCGGCGACCATGCCCGGCTCGACCACGATGTGGGGGGTCTCGCGGCGGACCGTGGAGATGATCGGCTCGCGGCGCTGCTCGATGCGGTCCACGCCCAGGCCCAGCGCGTCGGAGATCATCCGGGCCGACTCGGGGAAGCCGATGTGGCCGTCGACCGAGCCGTCCTCGACGCCCTTGAGGAACTCCTCCTCGGACAGGCCGACGCCCTGCGTGCGCATGACGGTCGGGCCGTAGGGGCTCAGGTCGTTGACGCGGGAGGCCTCGATCGAGGTGACCTCGTGGCAGCCGGCGGTCAGGGCGACGACCAGCATGTCCATGGACAGGCCCGGGTTGACGCCGGTGCCGATGATCGAGACGCCGTTGGCCTTGGCGAGCTCGTCGAGCTCCTTGGCCAGCTCGGGGCTCTGCGCCTCGGGGGACGCCATCTCCTCGGCGATGGAGACGCAGTTGATGCCGGCCTTGAGGATGGTGCGCAGGTCGTCCATCTGCTCCTCGACCCAGGAGGTCGTGGCGATGACGACGCAGTCGACCTTGTCCTTGTCGAGCACGCTCGCCGGGTCGTCGGTGACCTGGACGCCGAGGTGGTCGACGCCGAGGACCTCACCGAGGTCCTTGCCGACGTAGTCCGGGCGGCTGTCGATGCCGCCGACCAGCTGGAAGCCCTCCTTGCCCGCCATGAGCTTGGCCATGCCGCTGCCCATCGCGCCGAGGCCCCACTGGACGACCCTGATTCGCTCCATCGCAATGCTCCTTGGTCCGCGCCCCGCGGCCGCCCCGGATGCCTCGGGGTCCGTCACCGCTGACGCCTCTTCCCGGAGGATACACAGCGCGGATGACCCTGCCGTGAGCGGGATCCGGGCGACGTTTGCCCTGGTGGGTGACGTTATGCAGGCGGTCCCGACGCCACGCAGGCCAACACCTTCTCGGCATGCGGGCGGGTGGTTGGGTATGCCGATCGGGGACCGGATCGAGAGCCCGGATCAGGGGCCTGGACGGGGGTCCGGGCCGGGGGTCCGGGCCGGGGGTCCGGGTCAGCGCAGCGCGACGGGCCGGTGCAGCCCGACGGGTCAGTGCAGCGCGCCGCCCGCCGCGGCCGCCCGGTCGGACTGGCCGCGTGCCTTGAGGTCCTTGCGGATCTCCATCGGCAGCGAGAAGCTCAGCGACTCCTCGGCCGCCGTGACCGCGTGGACGTCGGCATAGCCGCGCGCCGCCAGCCGGTCCAGCACCTCGCGCACCAGCACCTCGGGGACGCTCGCGCCGCTCGTGACGCCCACGGTGGTGACCCCGTCCAGCCAGGCCTCGTCGATCTCGTCGGCGTAGTCGACCAGGTGCCCGGCGCGCGCCCCGTGCTCCAGGGCGACCTCGACCAGGCGCACGGAGTTGGAGGAGTTGCGCGAGCCGACCACGATCATCAGGTCGGTGTCCGGGGCCATCTGCTTGACCGCGAGCTGACGGTTCTGCGTGGCGTAGCAGATGTCGTCGCTCGGCGGGTCCTGCAGGCGCGGGAACTTCGCGCGCAGCCGGCGCACCGTCTCCATGGTCTCGTCGACGCTGAGCGTGGTCTGGCTCAGCCACACGACCTTGTCCGGGTCACGCACCTCGACGTGCTCCACGGCGTCCGGGTTGTCCACGATCGTGATGTGCTCGGGCGCCTCGCCGCTCGTGCCCACGACCTCCTCGTGACCCTCGTGGCCGATGAGCAGGATGTCGTAGTCCTCGTCGGCGAAGCGCACGGCCTCGCGGTGCACCTTGGTGACCAGCGGGCACGTGGCGTCGATGGTCTTGAGGCTCAGCGCCCGGGCCTCGTCGTGGACCACGGGGGCGACACCGTGGGCGCTGAAGACGACCGTCGCGCCCTCGGGCACCTCGTCGGTCTCGTCCACGAAGATCGCACCACGCCGCTCCAGCGTGGAGACCACGTGCTTGTTGTGGACGATCTGCTTGCGCACGTAGACCGGCGGGCCGTAGAGCTCCAGCGCCTTCTCCACGGTCACGACGGCACGGTCGACGCCGGCGCAGTAGCCACGAGGGGCGGCGAGCAGGACGCGCTTGGCGGAGGGCTGCGGGTCGGTCACCCCCCCAATCCTAGGCGAGCGCCCGACCCCGGCCGCCCTTCCGGCATACACCCCCAGGGATCTCCCCTCCCGCCCCCGCTTCCGCCACTAGGGCGTGTCTCCCAAAGGTGAGCGTGGTGACACGCGATTGTCGGTGTCATGTCGCGGATGCAGGTGCTCTCGGATAGCGAGTGGGTGCTGATCGAGCCGTTCATGCCGTGCGCGGATGGCAAGCGGGGCAGGCGATTTCGTGACCACCGGACCGTGGTCGAGCCGATCATCTACCGGTACCGGACCGGGATCGCGTGGCGGGACCTGCCGGGCGAGTTCGGGCCCTGGCAGACCGTGTGGAAGCGACACCGCCGGTTCGCCGGTGACGGGACCTGGGACCGGGTGCTGACGGCTCTGCTGGCCCGTGCGGACGCGGCGGGGGTCATCGACTGGGACGTCGCTGTCGACTCCACGATCAACCGCGCCCACCAGCACGCGACGAACACCACCCGCCTCGCGGGGGGATCTGTCGAATCACAAGAATCTGCTGTCCGAGCCGGCTGACCACGCCATCGGCAGGTCACGCGGCGGGTTGTCCACGAAGGTCCACCAGCTGTGCGACGGCCAGGGGCGACCGATCGCGGTGCTGCTCGGTCCTGGTCAGGGCAGCGACAGCCGGATGTTCACCAACCTGCTCGACGCCGTACGGGTCCCGCGCCCAGGCCCGGGCCGCCCACGCACGACCCCGGACGCGGTCATGGCCGACAAGGCCTGCTCCAGTCGAGCCCACCGCGCGCTGCTCCGGCGGCGCGGGATCACCACCGCGATCGCCGAGCCCCGCGACCAACGCGCCAACCGCAAACGCCGCGGCTCTGCCGGTGGGCGCCCCCGAAGACCGACCCTGGCCTGTACGCCAAACGCCACGTCGTCGAGAACGGTTTCGAACGCTTCAAGCAATGGCGCGCCATCGCGACCCGCTACGACAAGCTCGCCATCACCTACCGCGCCGGCATCCTCCTACACGCCATCACCCTCTGGCTACCAGCATTAAGAGACACGCCCTAGGGGCAAGTGGCGGTGATCCCACGGCGTGTCGCGCCCCTTTGTGGCAGCTCGCGCGCACCTGTGGATAGCGCTTAGGGTCGTTTGACCCAGTTTGCTTTGATCTGCGTATGCCGAGAGACATCGTCATCCCCCCGCAGCTCGGCTCCCGGTTCACGGTCGCCCAGGCCTACGACGCCGGCATGAACCGTCACGCCCTGCGCCTCGCCGCCCTGCACGCCCCCACGCGCGCCGTCCGCACCCTCCTGCCCGCGGCCACCCTCGACGACCGGCTCCAGGACCTGCTCCTCGTGCTGCCCGAGCGTTGCGCCTTCAGCCACGACACGGCAGCCCGGCTGTGGGACCTGCCGCTGCCCACCCCCTGGACCCCCGACGAACCCGTCCACGTGATGACCCCCGACACGGTGCGCCAACCCCGACGCCGCGGCGTCGTCGCTCACGCCGGCCTGGACCGCCGCGAGACCGTCCCACTCCCCGCCGGCGGCCAGGTCACCTCCGCCGCAGACACCTGGGCCGACCTCGCCTGCCGGATCTCGCTCGACCGGCTGATCGTGGCGGGGGACGCGCTCTTCCCGCCGCGGGAGCACCGCGCGACCCTCGACAACCTGTGGGCCGCCGCCGCACGGCTCAGCCGCGGGCGGCGCCGTGCTGTCGAGGCCCTCGCCCTGATTCGCCCCGACAGCGCCTCCCCCATGGAGACGCTGACCCGCCTGCTGCTCGTGCGCGGCGGACTGCCCGAGCCCGAGCTCAACGTGCCCGTCACCGACGACGACGGGGTCTTCCTGGGGTATGGCGACCTGGTGTGGCAGCAGGCGCGGGTGGTCGTGGAGTACGACGGCGACCAGCACCGCACCGACCGGGCGCAGTGGCAGCACGACCACCGGCGGCTCCGCCGGATGCGGGCGGCAGGGTGGACCGTGATCGTGCTGACGTATGACGACGTGCGGCGCACCCCCGCGGCCACGGTGGCCCTGGTGGCGCGGGCGCTCGCCGACTGAGCACCGCCGACGATCACGACGATGCCGAGAAGGACCGGATCCCGCCAGGGGCAGCGGCACGTCGCCCGCGCCAGGGCGAGGCAGCCAGGTGTGCATGAGGGTCGGGTGCCATCCGACGCCATGCCGCACGGCTACGAGAGCTTCGCCGACGCCTTCGCCACCCACTCCGCCGTCTCCCCCTACAACGCGCACTACGACCGACCCGCCGTCCTGGGCCTGGTCGGTGACGTCCGCGGCCTTGACGTCCTCGACGCGGGGTGCGGAGCCGGCCACTACCTCGGCGAGCTCGACGCCCGACGCGCACACGTCGCCGGGACGGTTCATCCGACCGCGGACTGGCTCCGGATCGGCGGGTCCTACTTCACCGACGAGGTGCGCCACGACGTCTGGAGCGACGACTGGCCGGTCGTCTTCCGCCGCGCTCCCCTCGGCGTGCAGGTCGACGACGTGACGGGCGCCGGCTTCCTCGTCGAGCGGATCGTCGAGATGCGACCTGCCCCGTCGATGACGGCCCTCGACCCGGCTCTCGCCCAGCGGCTCGACGCCGAGACCGGCTTTCTCGCGCTGCGACTGCTCGCTCGCTGACACCTCCCCCCGCTCGGCGATCGATCGTCGAGGACGACCAGGGCTGCCGCGGGCGGGCTGCACGGAGCCGGAGACACCCCGAGCACCCTGGCTCGCCCGGGCACCGGTCTCGTCCGAGCACCCCGCTGAGCCCCCCGCCCCGGCATACACCCTGACGGGAGAACGGGCCCGCCCCGCTCGACCAGGCCACCAGGCCCCTGCTCGACCCCGCCAGACCCACCCGTCGCGACGATCCCTGGAACCGCCCCGCCGGAATCCCGCCACTTGCCCCTAGTGGCGGCGACACGCCGCGCAAACCCCGCCACTTGCCCCTAGTGGTCGCGGCACGCCGTGCCCCGCGTGGTCGCGACACGCCGCGCGAACACCCCCACTTGCCCCTGATGGCCAGCAGGATCGGGGGGTGAGCACCCTCCCCGAGCGCGCCAACCAGACGACGGCCGAGCAGCCGTGGCCCGTCCGCGTGCTCTCGATGAAGATCGCGGACTACGTCGACAAGATGTCCGGGCTGTGGGTCGAGGGGCAGGTCGTCCAGCTCAACCGCCGCCCGGGCGCCGGGCTCGCCTTCCTCGTGCTGCGCGATCCCGACGTCGACATGTCCCTGTCGGTGACCCTCCCCACGCAGGTCCTCGACCGGCTCCCCACCCCGCTCGCCGACGGCGCCCGCGTGGTGGTGCAGGCCAAGCCGACCTTCTGGACCAGGCGCGGCACCCTTCAGCTCGAGGGTCGCCAGGTCCGCGCCGTCGGGGTGGGCGAGCTCCTCGCCCGGCTCGAGCACCTCAAGTCGGTGCTGCGCGCCGAGGGCCTCTTCGACGCCGCCCGCAAGCGACCGCTGCCCTTCCTCCCCCGCCGGGTCGGCCTCGTCTGCGGGCGGGCCAGCCAGGCCGAGCACGACGTGGTCGAGAACGCCCGACGCCGTTGGCCCGCGGTCGACTTCGAGATCCGGCGGGTCGCCGTGCAGGGCGCGAGCGCGGTCGCCGAGGTGTCCGCCGCGGTCCGCGAGCTCGACGCCATGGGCGACGTCGACGTCATCGTGGTCGCCCGCGGCGGCGGCGCCGTCGAGGACCTCCTGCCCTTCAGCAACGAGGCGCTCGTCCGCGTGGTCGCCGACTGCCTCACACCCGTCGTCAGCGCCATCGGCCACCACGAGGACACCCCGCTGCTCGACCACGTCGCCGACTGGCGCGCCTCCACCCCCACCGACGCGGGCAAGCGGGTCGTGCCCGACCTCGCCGAGCAGCGGCGCACCGTGTCCGTCGCCTCCGAGCGGCTCGAGCGGGCGATCCGGTCGTATGTCGACCGCGAGCGCCGCGGCCTGAGCGCGCTCCTCTCGCGACCGGTGATGGCCGACCCCACCACCCTGGTGACGCAGCGCCGCCACGAGATCACCCGCCTCGTCGACCGCGCCACCCGCCGGGTGGAGTCGACGGTGCAGCGGGACCGCGCCCGATTGGAGGGAGTCGCCGGGCGCCTGCGGACCCTGTCGCCGCTCGGGACGCTGGAGCGCGGCTACGCCGTGGTGCAGCACGAGGACGGCTCGGTGGTCACCGGCCGCGAGGACGTGGCGCCGGCGGAGCTGCTGCGGGTGCGGGTGTCCGACGGCGACTTCGGGGTCACCGTCCTGGGCTGAGCCGGGCGCCTGCGCGGGCGGCCCGTCTCAGGGCAGCGCGTCGGTCTGCGCCCAGCGCGTGAATCTCGCCTCGGCGTGCGGGCGGCGAGCCCGCTCAGCCCTGGTCCGCCGCGGCCTCGGCGTCCTGCGCCGCGAGGTGCGCCTCGGCCCGGTCCAGGAAGCTCGCGCAGTGCGCCGCCAGCGCCTCGCCGCGCTCCCACACCCGCAGGCTCTCCTCGAGGGGCAGCTGACCAGCCTCCAGGCGCGACACGATCGAGACGAGCTCGTCCCGCGCCGCCTCGTAGGTCAGCTCGTCGACGGGGCGCTCGGTCGTGGGGGTCTGCTCGGCCATGCGTCCACCCTAGGTGCAGCGGGCGGTCGTGCCGGGTCGACGCGGCGGCCGGTACGGCGCCGGGTTACGGCGGGGCGGGGTCAGTGCGCCGGGTCGGGACGGCACCCGCCGGCCCGGCGCGCGGCCACCCGCCCCAGCACCCCAGCGCCCGGTCAGCGCAGCGCGGGGGTCACCTTCGCGGCATACGCCATCGCCCGGTCGCAGCTCTCTCCCGTCTCGATCACGCTGGTCAGACCCTCGTCGCCCCGCCGCACCAGGGTGCAGCCCGCCGCGGAGGCGAAGCTGTCCATCGGCACCGACCCGACGCGCACGGCGCCGGCGGACGGCCGGCCCTTGACCTGCGCGTCGATCCAGCCCGGGGTGGCCTTGGCGGTCTGGGTGAGCGCGACGTAGTGCTGCTCACCCTCGACGTACCGCACCTGCCAGGTCCGCAGCCCGTCGGCGCCCGGCTCGAGCCGTGCCGCGGTGGGAGCCCAGCCCCCTCCGAGGCCCTCGACGGTCCCGAGCTGCCACCCGGTCGCGCGGCGGGCCTCGCCGACCACGCCGCGCACGTCCACGGTCGGGCGGGCGACCTGGTCGGGGCGGACCACCAGGGCGTAGAACACGAGGACCAGGGCGGTGACCGCGAGCGTGGACCAGATCATCGACTTCGTGGTGCCGTGCAGGTGCGGGTTGCGGCGCGCGGGCGGCTCCGGGCGCGCGGGCGCCTCCTGCGTGGCTCCCCCGCGCGGCGCGTCCGCCTCCGGGCGGGGATCCCTCTGCAAGGGCCCCTCCGCCCGCTCCGGGTGCGGGCTGCTGTCGGCGGTGGCGCTGGTGCTCATGGGCCCATCGTCGCGACTGGACCCCTCGTTGCCCAAACCCGACAGGCCGTCACCCACGGCGAGCCCGGGTCGCGTCCAGCCGGACCACCGCCTCCTGGAAGCCGGCCGCCTGGTCGCCGCCGAAGGCATGCCTGACCTCGATGCGGCGGGTCTCGTCGCTCGCCGCGCGGGTCGCCTCGCCCGGCGCGCTGCACGCGCCGAGGGCCAGCGCCACGGCGGCGACGGCTGGCAGGGCCCGGACGGGAGCGCGCACGAGGACCTCCTGGGTGGCGAGGCGGGGCGGCGGATCGGTGCCGGCGGGGTGGGAATGGTGCCGGCTGGGTGGGAGTGGTGCCGGCGCGGGGTCCGCGCCCCGGCTGGGAGGCGCGGACCCCGCGAGGGTGCTGCGGATCAGCCCTTGACCGCGCCTGCCGTCATGCCGCGCACCAGGAAGCGCTGCAGCACGACGAAGACCAGCATCGGCAGGATCATCGACAGGAAGGCTCCGGCCGTCAGCAGCTCGGCACCCTGGCCCTGGGTGCCCAGCAGGCCCTGGAGCTTGACGATCACGGTGCTGTTGTCGGACTTCAGGAACAGCTTGGCGATGAGCAGGTCGTTCCACACCCACAGGAACTGCAGCGTGGCGAACGCCGCGATCGCCGGCATCGACATGGGGAACACCAGCCGCCAGAAGGTCTGGTAGTGACCGCAGCCGTCGATCTTGGCCGACTCGACGATGGAGCGCGGCAGCGTCGCCATGTAGTTGCGCAGGGTGTAGACGGCCAGCGGCATGCCGAAGCCGGTGTGCAGCAGCCAGACCGCGATGTACTGCCCGGAGATGCCCAGGTGTCGCGGCCCGAGCAGGTCGAGCAGCGGCTGGAAGGCCACCTGGATCGGGACCACCATCACCGCGACGATGATGACGAACAACGCGTCCTTGCCCGTGAAGTCCATGAACGTGAAGGCGTAGGCCGCGAAGGCCGCGAACATGATCGGCAGGATGGTCGCGGGGATCGCCACCACGATGGAGTTGAGCAGCGCGGTGCCCATGTCGGCCTGGTCGAAGACCTTGGCGTAGTTGCCGGTCGTCCACCCCGCCCCGAAGGGGTCGAGCAGCGTCGTCCACCAGCCCGATGTGGCCGCGTCGTCCTTGGTGCGGAAGGACGTGACCAGCAGGCCGAGGGTGGGCAGGCACCACAGCAGGGACATCAGCACCATCGAGACGATGGCCACCCAGCTGCGGGGGCGCCCGTCCTTCATGACCGAGCGGTGCCGGCGGGCCGTGGGCTCGGTGACCGGGGTGCCCGCGGGGGCCGAGGGTGTCGTCGCCAGGGCGCTCATCGGTTGGCCTCCTGCTCGCGGAACATCTTCACCTGGTAGATCAGCACCGGCAGGATCAGGATCAGCAGGATCACGACGATCGCCGAGGCCTTGCCCGCGTTGCTGTTGGCGAACATCTCGTTGAAGAAGAGGTTCGCGATGACATTGGTCTTGTCGCGCCCGTTGGTGAGGACGTAGACGATGTCGAAGACCTTGAGCACGAGGATCACCGTGGTGATGAAGACGCTGAGGATCGTGCCCCAGATCTGCGGGATGACGACCTTCCAGAAGATCTGCCACTCGTTGGCGCCGTCGATGCGGGCGGCCTCGAGCGTGTCGTCCGGCACACCCTTGATCGCCGACGACAGCAGCACCATCGCGAAGCCCACCTGCAGCCAGACCAGGATGATCATCAGCAGCAGCGAGTTGAGGCGGCCCGAGGAGATCGTCAGCCAGGTCTGCGGGCTCCCGCCGAGGGCGGTGTACATCGCGTTGAGCAGACCGGTCTGCGAGGTGCCCTCGGGGTTCCAGGCATACACGAGGTTCCAGATCGCCGACGCACCGACGAAGCTGATCGCCATGGGCAGGAAGATCGCCGACTTGGCGAGCTTCTCCCCCTGCGGCGAGAGCTTGTCGGCGAGGACGGCGACCACGACGCCGAGCGCCACGGTGGACGCCGGGACGATCAGCAGCCACAGGAAGTTGTTGAGCAGGGACTCCCGGAAGCCCTGGTCGCCGAAGACGTCCTGGTAGTTCTTGGCCCCGACCCACGCCGTGCTGTCGTTGTTGGCGAAGGAGTAGACGATCGTCTGGACCGTCGGGTAGAGCAGCATCAGCGCCATCAGGCCGAAGCCCGGCAGCAGGAAGGCGTAGGGGATCAGGCCTTCGGACATCTTGCGGGGCAGCGCCTCGACGAAGACGTTGAGGAAGAAGAACAGCAGGAAGGCCCCACCGACGCCCGCGGCGAGGGCGATCAGGCCGATGAGGACCTTGGAGCTGCCGAACCACTGGGGGTAGTACGCGAGCGCCAGGAAGAGGTTGGCGACGGCCCAGACGACGACGCCCATGCCGACCAGGCCGAGGACCAGCCGGGCGGGCGAGAGCCGACCGTCGTCCACCGGCCCGGCGAGAGGGTCGGTGCCACCGGGTGCGGACGGCGAGGCGGGGGCGCGATCCACGGCCGTGCTCATCGCTGGGGCCAGCTCTGCTCGATGGCGTCGGCGACCTGCTGGGAGCTCTTGGTGCCGTTGACCCAGTCGACCATGCCGGTCCAGAAGGTGCCGGAGCCGACCTCCTTGGGCATCAGGTCCGAGCCGTCGAAGCGGAAGACGTCGGCGGTGGTCGCCATCGTGGCGACGTTGCGGGTCGTCTCGTCCGGGTAGTTCTTCATGTCGAAGGTCTTGTGCGGCGACAGCCAGCCGCCGGCTCTGGCCCACTCGGCGCCGAAAGCGTCGGAGGACAGGAACTCCATGACCTTCTTGGCGTCGGGGTCGGTCCCGTTGAACAGCGCGGCCAGGTCACCACCGCCGAGGATCGGCTTGCCCTTGTAGCCGCCCGCGAAGGCCGGGAAGGGATAGGTGCCCACCTGGTTGTCCAGGTCGGCCTGGACGTTCTTGGGGTAGAACGTCGTCGCGAAGTTCCCCTGGCGGTGCAGCATGCACCTCGGGGGGTTGCTGAACGCGGGCGTCATGGCCAGGCCGAACTTGGTGCTGAGGACGGCCTTGTTCCCGCCATACACCATGCCCGGGGCCTTGTAGATCTTGCCGAGCTCGTCGAGGGCCTTGACGATGCGCGGGTCGTTGAACGGGATCTTGTGCGAGGTCCACCGGTCGTAGACCTCGGGGCCGTACATCCGCAGGACGTACTCCTCCAGCCAGTCGGTGCCGACCCAGCCGGTGGCCTGGTCGGAGTTCCAGGCGATGCACCAGGGGGCGATGCCCTTGGCCTTGATCTGGTCGGCGACCGTGTAGACGTCCTGCACGGTGGCGGGCGCCTTGTCGTAGCCGCCCGCGGTGTAGGCGGCCTTCGGGTACCAGATGATCGACTTCACGGCCATGCGCATCGGCGCGCCGTAGACGCGGCCCTTGTAGCGCGAGGCGTCCATGAAGCCGGGGACCAGCGAGCTGTTGAGCTTGTCGTAGTCCAGGTAGGAGTCGATCGGCTGGATCTTGCCCTGGGCGGCCATCTCGAGGAGACCGCCGGGCTGGGGGAAGAGGCCGATGTCGGGCGAGTCGCCGGAGCTGGCCTTGGACTTGATCGTGGTGGCGAAGTCCTGGTCACCGACGTACTTCACCGTGATGCCGCTGCGCTCCTGGAACTTCTTGAGCGACTCGGTGAAGAGCTTCTCCTCGTCACCACCGAAGGCACCGAGGATCGTGACCTCCTTGTCGCCGACCGCGCTGCCGCCCTTGACCGCGCCGTTCAGTCCGCCGGCGCTGTCACCGCCGGTCGAGGCCGGGTTCTGCAGGCAGGCGCTGGTGGACATCGCCACGACGCCGCACAGGAGGGCGGCGGTGGAGAGCGTGCGCATCCGCATGGCATTCCTCATCCCTGCTCAGCCGCACGACGGGCGTCGCGCGCACGGCAGGGAGATCGGGGAGGCACGCGACGCTGCGGGCGGACTTTGACGGTTTTGTCCCCATCACTATCAAGTTCTTTGAACGTTCCGTCAACGGGGAGTGAACTCCTGCAACGATCCTGTGACCGGGGGGCGTTCTCCCGACCCTCCGGCGGTATGCCGACCGGCGGCCCTCATCACGCGCTCCCCACCGCGTCACGGCGCGGCACCCGGGCCTAGGCTGGGGCCGAGAGATGGCAGCCCCGCGCTGCCCCGCCCGAGGAGCAGGAGTCCAGTCACATGCCCGAGTTCGCCTACGAAGCCATCCTGGGACACGGTCACGACGAGACGCCCTACCGCAAGCTCACCTCCGAGGGCGTGGAGCTGGTCGACGGTCCCGACGGCCGCCAGTTCCTCAAGGTCGCCCCCGAGGCGCTGCGGCTGCTGGCCGAGACCGCCATGCACGACATCGCGCACTACCTGCGCCCCGGCCACCTGGCCCAGCTGCGCAAGATCCTCGACGACCCCGAGGCGAGCAACAACGACAAGTTCGTCGCCCTGGACCTGCTCAAGAACGCCAACATCGCCGCGTCCGGCGTGCTGCCCATGTGCCAGGACACCGGCACCGCCATCGTCAAGGGCGAGCGCGGCCAGCACGTGCTGACCGAGGGCGTCGACGAGGAGCCCCTGTCGCGCGGCATCTTCGACGCCTACACCGCACTCAACCTGCGCTACTCGCAGAACGCCCCGGTCACCATGTGGGACGAGAAGAACACCGGCAACAACCTGCCGGCGCAGATCGAGATCTACGCCGACACCGAGCGCGGCCACGAGACAGAGTACTCCTTCCTGTTCATGGCCAAGGGCGGCGGCTCCGCCAACAAGTCGTACCTCTTCCAGGAGACCAAGGCGATCCTCAACCCGGACGCCATGATGACGTTCCTGGACGAGAAGATCCGCGGCCTCGGCACCGCCGCCTGCCCGCCCTACCACCTGGCGATCGTCGTGGGCGGCACCTCCGCCGAGTTCGCCCTCAAGACCGCGAAGTACGCCTCCGCGCGCTACCTCGACACCATGCCCACCACCGGCAACCCCGCCACCGGCCGCGGCTTCCGCGACCTGGAGATGGAGGAGCAGGTCCTCGAGCTCACCCGCAGGCAGGGCATCGGCGCGCAGTTCGGCGGCAAGTACTTCTGCCACGACGTGCGCGTGATCCGTCTCCCGCGCCACGGCGCCTCGCTGCCCGTCGCCATCGCCGTCTCCTGCTCGGCCGACCGTCAGTGCCGCGCCAAGATCACCCCCGAGGGCGTCTTCATCGAGCAGCTCGAGATGGAGCCCGGCCAGTTCCTCCCCGACAACACCGACGAGCACCTCGTCGAGGAAGGAGAGGAGGGCGCGGGCACGCCGGACGTGGTCGAGATCGACCTGTCCCGGCCGATGGACGAGATCCGCGCCGAGCTCAGCAAGCACCCGATCAAGACCCGCCTGTCGCTGACCGGCACCCTGGTCGTCGCCCGCGACATCGCCCACGCCAAGATCCGCGAGCGCCTGGACGCCGGCGAGGAGATGCCGCAGTACCTCAAGGACCACCCGGTCTACTACGCCGGCCCCGCCAAGACCCCCGAGGGCATGCCGTCCGGCTCCTTCGGCCCCACCACGGCCGGGCGCATGGACTCCTACGTCGACCAGTTCCAGGCCGCCGGCGGATCGATGGTCATGCTGGCCAAGGGCAACCGCTCCACGCAGGTCACCGAGGCCTGCCAGAAGCACGGCGGCTTCTACCTCGGGTCCATCGGCGGCCCCGCCGCCCGCCTCGCCCAGGACTGCATCAAGAACGTCGAGGTGCTGGAGTACCCCGAGCTCGGGATGGAGGCCGTCTGGAAGATCGAGGTCGAGGACTTCCCGGCCTTCATCGTGGTCGACGACAAGGGCAACGACTTCTTCGCGGAGTTCGCCAAGCCCGTCGCCATGACCATCCAGAAGCGCCCGGGACTGGACGGATGACCGCCGCCGGACCACGTCCGGGCTCCCCGGCCGAGGCCTGGCGCTGGCTGCTCGAGGGCAACCGCCGCTTCGTCGCCGGCGAGCGCCTGCACCCCAACCAGGACGTCGACCACCGCTCCGAGCTCGCCTCGGGCCAGCGGCCGTTCGCGGTGCTCTTCGGCTGCGCGGACTCCCGGGTCGCCGCCGAGATGATCTTCGACCAGGGACTCGGCGACCTCTTCGTCGTGCGCACGGCCGGGCACGTCCTGGACCCCTGCGTGGTCGGCTCCCTGGAGTTCGGCGCCGGTGTCCTCGGCACCCCGCTCGTCGTGGTCATGGGCCACGACGCCTGCGGTGCGGTCAAGGCCGGGATCTCCGCCACCGACAGCGGCGAGATCCCCGGCGGCTACATGCGCGACCTGGTCGAGAAGGTCATGCCCTCCGTCGTCCAGGCCCGCAGCCAGCACGGCCCCCAGGCGAGCGCCGAGGAGATCGGCGCCTGGCACGTCCGCCGCACCGTGCGGATGCTGGCCGAGCGCTCCACCCTCGTCCAGGACCAGATCCGCTCCGGTCGCCTGGCGATCGTCGGCATCAACTACCGGCTCGCCGAGGGCGACGTCCACTACATCGACCACGTCGGCGACATCGGGGACCTGCGCCCCGGTGTCCGGCCCGTATGACGGCGGGCACCTCCCAGGCGGTCGACGCCACACCGGACGACGCCGACCGGAGGGCCGATGCCTCCCGGGTCGGCGTCGCCCCCGCGGCCGACGCGGCGGCGCCCCACGTGTCGGCGCCCCACGTGTCGGCGCTGCGGGTGCACCCGCTCAAGTCGGCGGCCCCGCTCCCCCTCGACGAGGCGCACGTCGACCCCTGGGGGCTGCGAGGCGACCGGCGGTGGATGCTCGTCGAGACCGACGGCCAGATGGTGACAGCCCGCAAGGACCCGCTCCTGCTCCACGTCACCGCGACCCCGGCGGGCGGCCTGGACGAGCCCCGGCTCCGACTGGCCGCCCCAGGCCGACCCGCGCTGGAGGTGACGGCGGACGGGACGTCATACCTGCCCAGCACGATCTGGGGGGCCGACGTCCGCGGGCGCCACGTGCCCGCCGCCGACGCCTGGCTGGCCGAGGTCGTGGGACGGCCGGTGCGCCTGCTGTGGTGCGACGACCCGCAGGACCGCCAGATCGACCTCGACCACGCGGAGCCCGGCGAGACGGTCGTCTACCAGGACGGCTTCCCGCTCCTGCTCACCACGACCGCCTCGCTCGGGCTGGTGCAGCGGTGGGTCGACGACGCGGCTCGGGAGCAGGGCACCGGTCCGGTGCCGCTGACGATGGCGCGGTTCCGACCCAACGTCGTGGTCGACGGGGCCCTCGAGCCGCTCGTGGAGCAGGGCTGGGACCGGGTCCGCATCGGCGAGGTGACCTTCCGGATGGCCAAGCACTGCGGCCGCTGCGTCATGACGACCTACGACCCGGTGACCCTCGCCAAGACCAAGGA
This sequence comes from Arsenicicoccus dermatophilus, assembly GCF_022568795.1. Taxonomy (NCBI): domain Bacteria; kingdom Bacillati; phylum Actinomycetota; class Actinomycetes; order Micrococcales; family Intrasporangiaceae; genus Arsenicicoccus; species Arsenicicoccus dermatophilus. The sequence continues at coordinate 2,619,474 of NZ_JAKZHU010000001.1, forward strand.
GCCGCTGCGGTCGATCGCTGCCCACAACACCATCGGCGGGCGGATCGTCTTCGGCGTCAACCTGGTGCCCGAGTCCACCGGCACGTTGCACCTCGGCGACCCGGTCGTGCCATCGCCCTGACCGACACCCACGGTCCGGGGCGTCGACGGTGCGCCGCGCCGCGGGGCACGACCGCGAGGAGCCCGCACCGAGATCGGTGCGGGCCCCTCCTCGGCGCTCAGAGGTCGAGCAGCAGGGTCGCCGGGCGCTCCAGGCAGTCGGCGACGTAGCGGATGAACCCGCCTGCCGTGCCGCCGTCACACACCCGGTGGTCGAAGGTCAGCCCGATGGTGCCGACCTTGCGGACCGCGAGCTGCCCGTCGACGACCCAGGGCTTGTCGATCATCCGCCCCACACCGATCATCGCGGCCTCGGGGTGGTTGATGATCGGGGTCGATCCGTCGACGCCGTAGCCGCCGTAGTTGTTGAGCGTGAAGGTGCCGCCGGTCATCTCCGCGGGCGACAGCGTCCCGGCCATCGCCTTGTCCGTCAGGTCCCGCAGCGCCAGCGACAGCTGCTCCAGCGACATCCCGCCGGCGCCGTGGACGACCGGCACGACGAGCCCGCGCGGCGACTGCGCCGCGAAGCTCAGGTTGATGTCGCCGCGGACGACGACCTCGCCGGCGGCCGTGTCCATCGTGGAGTTGAGCTCGGGGAACGTCCGCAGCCCCGCGACCATGACCCGCGCCAGCAGGGCGAGCACCCCGATGCGGGCCTCGGGCCGCGCCTCGGCGAGCTGCTTGCGGACCGCGAGGAACTCGGTCGCGTCGACGTCGACCCAGGTGGTCGCGTCCGGGATCTCGCGCCGCGAGGTCGCGAGCCGGGCCGCGATGGTCCCCCGGATCCCGGTCAGCGGGATCCGGCGGTCCTGACCGGAGGTGGGGCGCGCGGCGGGGTCCGGCGCGGCCTGGGCCCGGGCCTCCTGCCCGCCCTGGGCGCGGCGCTCGACCGCGGCCATCACGTCCACGCGCCGGATCACCCCGCCGGGAGCGGTGGGCGTGACCGTGCGCAGGTCGACACCGTGCTCGGCGGCGAGGGTGCGGACGAGCGGGGAGATGACGCGTATGGCGGACCCCGGCCGGCTGGACACCTCGGCGTCACCGGCCCCGGCGCTCACCCCTGGCTGCTGGCCGACGACGCGCGCGCCGCCCGCCGCGACCTCGCCGGGCGCGTCGACGGTGGGGAGGTCCGCGTCGGGCACGGCCGGACCGGACGAGGGCAGCGAGGACCCGGCGGCCGCCCGGGTGGGCACGCCCGCCCGACGACGGCGGGTGCGCGAGCCCTCGGAGGTGCCGTAGCCGATGAGTACGTTGCCCGACCCGGCGCGTTCCTCCTCGCGGTAGTCCTCGACGGGCTGGCCGCTGGGGGCGGTGGCGCCGTCGGCGGTGCCGGAGCCCGTCGTCGCGTCGCCCGGGGCCCCCACGGCCACGGTGATGAAGGGCTTGCCCACGTCCATGACCTGGCCGGCGTCGCCGTGCAGGGTGACCACCGTGCCGGCATACGGGCAGGGCAGCTCGACCTGTGCCTTGGCGGTCTCGACGGTGGCGATGGGCTGGTCGACGGTGACCTGGTCACCGACCCCGACCAGCCAGCTGACGACCTCGGCCTCGGTCAGTCCCTCGCCGAGGTCGGGCAGCAGGAAGACCTTGTCGCTCATCGCCCGCCCCCGAGACCCTCGGAGCCGGCCGCCGCGCCGCCCAGGTGGCGGATGTCGGGCTGGTCGTCCCACTGCAGCCGGGCGATGGCGTCCAGCACCCGGTCGACCGACGGCAGGTGCAGGTGCTCGATCTTGGGTGCGGGATAGGGCACGTCGAAGCCGGTCACCCGCAGGACGGGCGCGGCCAGGGAGTGGAAGGCGCGCTCCTGCACGCGCGCGGCGATCTCGGCGCCGACCCCGGCGAAGCCCTGCGCCTCCTGCAGCACCACGCAGCGACCGGTGCGCCGCACCGAGGCCACGATCGTCTCGTCGTCGAAGGGCACGAGGGACCGCACGTCGACCACCTCGACGTCCCAGCCCTCCTCGCGGGCCGCGTCAGCGGTCTCCAGCGCGACCGACAGGGTCGGGCCGTAGGCGACGAGGGTCACCGCCCGGTCGGTCGTCGCGGGTCGCCGCACGGCCGCCCGCCCCATGACCTGGTCCCAGGTGAGCTCGCCGGTGCCCCAGCGGGCGGACAGGTCGTCGAGGTCGACGTCGTCCTTGGACCAGTAGAGCCGCTTGGGCTCCATGAAGACCACGGGATCGGGGCAGTCGATGGCTGCCCGGAGGAGCAGGTAGGCGTCCTCGACCGTGGCGGGGGTGACGACCTTGAGCCCGGGGGTCGCGACGTAGTACGCCTCGGAGGAGTCGCAGTGGTGCTCCACTCCCCCGATGCCGCCGGCGAAGGGGACCCGGATCGTCATCGGCACGGTCACCGAGGCGCGGGTGCGGTTGCGCATCTTGGCGACGTGCGAGGCGATCTGCTCGAAGGCCGGGTAGGCGAAGGCGTCGAACTGCATCTCCACGACGGGCCGGAACCCGGCGAGGCACAGCCCGATCCCGAAGCCCACGATGCCGGACTCGGCGAGCGGGGTGTCGAAGCACCGCTCCTCGCCGTAGGTCGCGGCGAGGCCGTCGGTGATCCGGAAGACGCCGCCGGCCACGCCCACGTCCTCGCCGAAGACGAGGACGTCCTCGGAGGCGACGATGGCGTCGGCGAGCGCCCGGTTGAGCGCGGAGGCAAAGGTCGCGGCGCTCATCGGGCGCCCTCCTCGTCGGTGTCGGCCTCGGCGGCCAGCTCGGCGTGCAGCATCTCCTGCTGCTCGCGCAGCTGCGGCGTCGGCTCGGAGTAGACGTGGACGAACAGGTCGTCGGGGCTGGTCACCGGGTCGGCGTTCATCCGCTCGCGCAGGTCGGCGGCAAGGCGCTCGCCCTCGGCCTTGCACTCCTCGACGAAGGCGTCGTCGACCAGACCCCGGCTGCGCAGGTAGGCCTCGAGCCGGGCCACCGCGTCCTCGTGCGCGATCGCCTCCAGCTCCTCGGGGGTGCGGTAGCGCAGGTGGTCGTCGGCGTTGGTGTGCGCCTCGAGGCGGGTGGTGTGCAGCTCGACGAGCACCGGTCCCTTGCCCGCCCGGGCCCAGGCCACGGCCTTGTTGAGCACCGCGAGGGTGGCGACCGCGTCGTTGCCGTCGACCTGCTCGCAGACCACGCCGTAGCCGATCCCCTTGTAGGCCAGCGACGGCGCCTTGGTCTGCTTGCTGAGCGGTACCGAGATGGCCCAGCCGTTGTTCTGCACCACGAAGACCGCGGGCACCTGGAAGACCGCGGCGAAGTTCAGCCCCTCGTGGAAGTCGCCCTCGCTCGTCGCGCCGTCCCCGATGAAGGCCAGCGCCACCGTGTCCCGTCCGCGGCGCTGCTCGCCGTGGGCGACGCCGGCCGCGTGCAGCAGCTGGGTGGACAGCGGGGTGCACTGGGCGGCCACGTGCGTCTTCGCGACGTCATACCCGCAGTGCTGGTCGCCGCGCAGCAGCGTCAGGACCTCGACCGGGTCGATGCCGCGGGAGACCAGGGCGACCGAGTCGCGGTAGGTCGGGAAGACCCAGTCGCCGTCCTGCAACGCGAGCATCGCCCCCACCTGGCAGGCCTCCTGGCCGCGGGAGGAGGGGTAGACCGCGAGGCGCCCCTGCTTGGTCAGCGCCGTCGCCTGGATGTCGAAGCGCCGGCCGACCACCATCTTGCGGTAGGCCTCGACGAGCTGCTCCGGCTCGGGCTCGGTGTAGTCGTCCGTGATCGGCTCCACCCGGTTGCCCGCGTCGTCCAGGAAGCGCACCGGCTCCGGGGCCGGGATCAGTCCTCGCTGGAAGGGCTCGTGGTGCTGCTCCTGCTCGGACCCCCCGGTCCGGGCCGCCTGTGCGGCAGCCCTCCCGGCGACCCGGTCCGCGGCGGCGGGCCCGGTCGGGGCCTGCTCGGGTGTCATCGTCGACGACCTCCACGTATGTCGGGACGAGCGGCCTCGTCGCCGCCCGCCGTGTGCCTCGTCATCGTCCGCCCATCCGGGGCGGGAAAGCAATTCGGCCGGGACCGGTGTGACGCCGGTCCCGGCCGCAGCCGTGCGAGCTCGCTCAGAGGCAGAGCCGGTCCTTGACGACGCCCGCCAGGCGCTCGGCGACCGCCTGGGCCTGCTCCTGGGTCTGCGCCTCGACCATGACCCGCACGAGGGGCTCGGTGCCGGACTTGCGCAGCAGCACGCGCCCGGTCCCCTGCAGCTCCTGCTCGGCCTCACGAACCGCGTCCTGGACGCCCTCGTCGGCGCCGACCCGGTCCTTGTCGACGCCCTTGACGTTGATGAGCGTCTGGGGCAGGCGGGTCATCACCGAGGCGAGATCGGCGAGCGACCGGCCGGACTGGACGACGCGGGAGGCGAGCATCAGGGCCGTCAGCACGCCGTCACCGGTGGTGCCGTGGTCGAGCATGATGACGTGGCCGGACTGCTCGCCGCCGAGCGAGAGCCCGTTGGCGCGCATGTCCTCCAGGACATAGCGGTCGCCGACGGCGGTCTGGCGGGTGGTGATGCCCTCGCGCTCCATGGCCTGCAGCAGGCCGAGGTTGCTCATCACGGTGATGACGAGGGAGTCCTCGGCCAGGCGGCCCTGCTCGCGCAGCGACAGGGCCAGGATCGCCATGATCTGGTCGCCGTCGACGACGTTGCCCTCGGCGTCGCAGGCCAGGCAGCGGTCGGCGTCCCCGTCCCAGGCGACCCCGAGGTCGGCACCGCGGGCCACGACAGCCTCGCACAGGCCCTCCAGGTGGGTGGAGCCGTAGCCGTCGTTGATGTTGAGCCCGTCGGGCGAGGCGCCGATCACGTCGACCGTCGCACCGGCCCGCTCGAAGACCTGCGGCCCGACCTGGCTGGCGGCGCCGTGGGCGGCGTCCACCACGACGTGCAGACCGTCGAGGCGCGTGGGCACGGCCGCGAGCAGGTGCTCCATGTAGAACTCCGCGCCCTGCGGGAAGGGGCGGATCCGGCCGACGCCGGCCCCCGTGGGGAGGTCGTCGACCGAGCCCTCGTTCTCCAGCTGCGCGAGGATCTCGTCCTCCTCCGCGTCGGACAGCTTGTGCCCGCCCTTGGCGAGGAACTTGATGCCGTTGTCGGGCATGGCGTTGTGCGACGCGGACAGCACCGCGCCGATGGAGGCGTTCATCCGCCCGGTGAGGTAGGCGATGGCCGGGGTCGGCAGGACGCCCGCGTCGAGCACGTCGACGCCCGCCGAGGCCAGACCCGCGCACACGGCCGCACCGAGGAACTCACCGGAGGCGCGGGGGTCACGACCCACGACCGCGACGGACCGGTGACCGCCGAAGGCGCCCCGGTCCCCCAGTGCCCGGGCCCCGGCTGCGGACAGCCGCAGCGCCAGGTCGGCGGTGATGTCACGGTTGGCGAGTCCGCGGACCCCGTCCGTGCCGAAGAGTCGTCCCACAGGTGGCCTTTCGTCGTCGGGCGCATGTCGCCCAGGGGTGAGGTGCGACACGACCGTACTACGTGGCCCTCGCGCGACGACAAGACCGCCGGGTGACACCACCGCACGGCGGCCTCCTCGTGCCGAGGAGACCGCCGTGCGGTGGTGGTGCGGGGAGCCGAGGCTCCGACCGGTCCCGCGACGAGCGCGGGTGCCGGATCAGCGCTTGGAGTACTGAGGCGCCTTGCGGGCCTTCTTGAGACCGGCCTTCTTGCGCTCGGGGACGCGGGCGTCACGGGTGAGGAAGCCGGCCTTCTTCAGGACCGGACGGTTCAGCTCCTCGTCGACCTCGTTGAGCGAGCGGGCCACGCCGAGGCGAACCGCACCGGCCTGGCCGGAGGGGCCACCGCCGTGGACGCGGACGAGCACGTCGTAGGCGCCGTCGAGCTCGAGCACCTTGAGGGGCTCGTTGACGATCTGCTGGTGCACCTTGTTGGGGAAGTACTGCTCCAGGGTGCGGCCGTTGATCTTCCACTCGCCGGTGCCGGGGACGATGCGCACGCGGGCGATGGCCTGCTTGCGACGGCCGGTGCCGGCGCCGGGGGCGGAGGCGGAGGGCTTGCGGGCGGCCTCGACGGGGGCCGAGGACTCGCTGGTGTACTCGGTGAGCTCGGGCTCGTCGGTGTCGAGCTGGGCCTCGAAGTCGGTGCTGGTGTCAGCCATGTGTCAATCCTTGAATCTGTACTGGCAGCGTCGCGCGCGAGGCGATTACTGCGCGACCTGGGTGATCTCGAAGGGAACAGGCTGCTGAGCCTGGTGCGGGTGCTCGGCGCCGCGGTAGACCTTGAGCTTGGTCAGCTGCTGACGGGAGAGGGAGTTCTTGGGCAGCATGCCCCGGATGGCCTTCTCGACGGCGCGCGTCGGGTCCTTCTCCAGGAGCTCGGCGTAGGACGTGCTCTTCAGACCGCCCGGGTAGCCCGAGTGACGGTAGGCGCGCTTCTGCTCGAGCTTGGCGCCGGTGAGGGCGACCTTCTCGGCGTTGATGATGATGACGAAGTCACCGGTGTCGATGTGCGGCGCGAAGGTCGCCTTGTGCTTGCCGCGCAGGAGGGTGGCGGCCTGGACGGCCAGACGGCCGAGCACGACGTCGGTCGCGTCGATCACGTGCCAGGTGCGAGTGACCTCGCCCGGCTTCGGGGTGTACGTACGCACAGTGGTTCTGCCTTACGTTGACGATTGCTTCTGAGGCGTATGCCGTGGGCTCCCGGCGGGGGCACGCCCAGCAGAGGGCGCACGGCACAACAGTCATCCAGTCTACCGGGCAGGGCCCCGACCCCCAAACGACCGAGACGCACCCGCCATACCACCTCTGACCTGCGACGATGCGCCGCGGATGGATCTACGCACACCTCTTGTGCAAAGAAACTATGCAAAGATAGTGTGTATGCTGTGACAGACCAATCACCCCCTCCCCCGCTGTCCTCGGTCCGGCTCACCGCGGCCGCCGTCAAGGTCATGGCCCACCCGCTGCGCTCCCGCCTCGTGGGCGCCCTCCGACGCGAAGGCCCCTCCACCGCAACAGCTCTCGCCAAGGTCATGGGCACCAATAGCGGCGCCACGTCCTACCACCTGCGCAAGCTCGCCGAGGTGGGGCTGGTGACCGAGGTGGGCGATCGCCAGGGCCGGATCCGGCTGTGGGCGGCCTCGGCCGACCTCACGCGCTTCGACCCGAGCGACGTCGCCGACGACGAGGACGCCGACACCGCGCTCGGCTGGCTGGAGCGCGACTGGCTGCGGCACTTCGCCGACAAGTTCGGCGCCTGGCTCGACGCCCGGCACCGCTGGCCGCGCGCGTGGCAGGACGCGGCCGGCATGGGCGACCGGATGATCGTGGTCACCGACGTCCAGCTCCGCGAGCTGCAGCAGCGGGTCGGCGAGCTCGTCGAGTCCTACAGCACCGTGGGTCAGGGCAATCCCGAGGCCAAACGGGTCAACTACTACTACGTGGCCTATCCCATCGACATGGACAAGCCCCCACGCCGCCGATGACCCCTCGGCCGGGTGCGCCGGTCGGGGCCCGTCGCCCGCGGGCGGCAGGCTCAGCGGGCCCCGCCACACCGGCGCTGACCCAGGACGGCCAGGTCACGCGTCGCGGGGCTGGTCGGCGCCGGGCAGGGTGCGGACGCTGCGGGCCGCCGCCGCCCGGGCGGCCAGCTCCTCGTCCGGGGGATAGACGACCTCCTCCAGGCTGAGCCCCTGCGGCGGCATCACCGCGACACCGGGGTCGCGGCGGGCGCCGATCAGCACCCCGTGCAGCCACGCCGCGTCCCGTCGCCCCTCCCCCACCGGCACGGCCCCACCGATCAGGGCGCGGACCATGGAGTGGCAGAAGGCGTCGGCCCGCACGGTCGCGACGAGCACGCCGTCGTCCTCGCGCCGCCAGGAGTACTCCAGCAGCGTGCGGATCGTGGTCGCTCCCTCGCGCTGCTTGCAGAAGGCCCCGAAGTCGTGCAGCCCCACGAGCTCCGCGCACGCGTCCTGCATGCGGGCCAGGTCGAGCGGGCGCCGCACCACCGTCGTGTCCCGGCGCCGCAGCGGGTCCAGCCGGGAAGGGTCGTCAAGGAGGCGATAGCGATACCTCCGCTCCATCGCGGAGAACCGGGCGTCGAAGCCCCCCGGCGCCACCCGGACGGCACGCACCACCAGGTCGCCGGGCAGCACCCCGTTGAGCCGGGTCACCGCGGCCTGGGTCGGGGGCCGGTCCGATCGACCAGGCAAGCGGGACAGCTCCGCGTCCCCCACGTCGAGGTGGCAGACCGCGCCGCGCGCGTGGACCCCGGCGTCGGTGCGCCCGGCGACCGTCAGCCGCGGGGTCTGCGAGGTGCGCAGGATCGTTCGCCAGGCCTCGGCCAGGGTCTCCTCCACGGTCCGAAGCCCCGGTTGAGCGGCCCACCCGCTGAAGTCCGTCCCGTCATACGCGAAGTCCACCCGCAGCCGGGTCGTCGCACCGGGAGTCTCCATGAGGGTCGATCCTAGCCGCGCCTCGCCGATCACCCGGGTCAGGACCAGCAGGTATGCCGAAGGGCCCACCTGCTCCTGGGAGCAGGTGGGCCCTCGCGGGTCCCAGGTCGACCGGTCACCCGGTCGTGTGGGTCACTTCTCGTCGGTCGCAGCCTCGGCAGCCTTGGTGGCCGGCGCGTCCTCCACCGGGGCCTCGGCCTCGGCGGCGTCGGTGGACACCGGCGCGGTCTCCTCGGCCGGCTCGACCTTGGCAGCCGCCGGGGTGGGCTCGGCGTCCTTGGCCGCACGGCGGGTGGCCGCCTCGGCCTCCTTGACGGTGGCGCGCTTGGCGACGGGCTCGCGGACGAGCTCGATGACCGCCATGGGCGCGTTGTCACCCTTGCGGGCGCCGACCTTCGTGATGCGGGTGTAGCCGCCCTGGCGCTCGGCCATGTCAGGAGCGATCTCGACGAAGAGGCGGTGCACGACGCCCTTGTCCCGGATCACCGTGAGGACACGGCGACGGGCGTGCAGGTCACCGCGCTTGGCGAAGGTGATCATGCGCTCGGCGAGCGGGCGCAGGCGCTTGGCCTTCGCCTCGGTGGTGGTGATGCGGTCGTGCTCGAAGAGCGAGGTGGCCAGGTTGGCCAGGATCAGACGCTCGTGAGCCGGACCGCCGCCGAGACGGGGACCCTTGGTAGGGGTAGGCATGGTTTCTCCTAGGTCTTCCGACCGGCCGCAGGTGACGCCGACGGCGTCGTGAGGTCAGGCTGCGGCCCGTCAGGGGGTATCAGTACTGCTCGTCCTCGAGGGCGATGTCGTCCTCGTAGCTGTCGTAGGCCTCGGCGATGCTGGCCGGGTCGAACCCGGGCGGGCTGTCCTTGAGCTGCAGGCCCATGCCCACGAGCTTGGCCTTGACCTCGTCGATCGACTTCGCACCGAAGTTGCGGATGTCGAGCAGGTCGGCTTCGCTGCGCCCCACGAGCTCGCCCACGGTGTGGATGCCCTCGCGCTTGAGGCAGTTGTAGGACCGGACCGTGAGGTCGAGATCCTCGATCGGCAGGGCCAGGTCGGCGGCCAGCGCCGCGTCCGTCGGGGACGGGCCCATGTCGATGCCCTCGGCCTCGACGTTGAGCTCGCGGGCCAGCCCGAAGAGCTCGACCAGCGTCTTGCCGGCAGAGGCCATGGCGTCGCGGGGGGTCATGGAGTTCTTGGTCTCCACGTCGACCACGAGGCGGTCGAAGTCCGTACGCTGCTCGACACGCGTCGCCTCGACCTTGTAGGTCACGGCGAGCACCGGCGAGTAGATCGAGTCGACCGGGATGCGCCCGATCTCCTGGTCACCGGACTTGTTCTGGTGGCTCGAGACGTAGCCGCGACCGCGCTCGACGGTCAGCTCCATCTCCAACTTGCCGTTCTCGTTGAGCGTCGCGATGTGCAGGTCGGGGTTGTGCACCTCGACCCCCGCCGGCGGAGTGATGTCGGCCGCCGTGACGGCGCCCGGTCCCTGCTTGCGCAGGTACATCACCACGGGCTCGTCGTGCTCGGAGGAGACGACGAGACCCTTGATGTTCAGGATGAACTCGGTCACGTCCTCCTTGACCCCGGGGACGGTGGAGAACTCGTGGAGGACCCCGTCGATCCGCAGGCTGGTGACGGCGGCACCCGGGATGCTCGACAGCAGCGTGCGCCGCAGCGAGTTTCCGAGGGTGTAGCCGAAGCCCGGCTCGAGGGGCTCGATGGTGAAGCGGGAGCGCGACTCGGAGACCTGCTCCTCCGAGAGCACCGGACGCTGTGCGATCAGCACGGTGTGATTCCTTCCCATGGACGCCCGCCATATGACGTCTCATGACTTCCCCGCGACGGGGACGACCGATCCAGCTCTGTCTCTGGACCGGCCCAGGTGATCCTGCAGGCCAAGCCTGCCAGATCGCCGACCTCAGAAGGATGGCGGCAGGCCAGGCCGAGACCCGGCCCACCGCCATCCGTCGGGGCCTGTTACTTGGAGTAGAGCTCCACGATCAGCTGCTCCTCGACCGGCACGTCGATCTGCTCGCGCACGGGAAGCTGGTGGATCAGGATGCGCAGCGTGCTGGGCACGACCTGCATCCACGCCGGGACGGGACGCTCACCGAAGGTCTGGCGCGCCAGCTCGATCGGGAAGGTGTTCACCGACTTCGGTCGGACGTCGATGATGTCGTACTGCGTCACCTGGTAGGACGGGATGTCCACGCGGACGCCGTTGACCAGGAAGTGGCCGTGGCTCACCAGCTGACGGGCCGCACGACGGGTGCGGGCCAGACCGGCGCGGTAGATCACGTTGTCCAGACGGGACTCCAGGATCTGGAGCAGGTTCTCGCCGGTCTTGCCGGGACGGCGGGAAGCCGTCTCGTAGTAGTTGCGGAACTGCTTCTCCAGAACCCCGTACATGTAGCGGGCCTTCTGCTTCTCGCGCAGCTGGAGGAGGTACTCCTTCTCCTGCACGCGACCGCGGCCGTGCATGCCGGGCGGGTAGGGGCGGTTCTCGAAGTTCCGGTCGCCACCGACGAGGTCGGTCTTGAGACGACGGGACTTCTTGCTCATGGGTCCGGTGTAACGAGCCATAAGTCAGTAACTCCTTCCGTGTCTCAGACGCGACGGCGCTTGGGCGGGCGCACGCCGTTGTGGGGGGTGGGCGTGACGTCGCTGATGGCGCCGACCTCGAGGCCGGTGGCGGTCAGCGAGCGGATCGCCGTCTCGCGGCCCGAGCCCGGGCCCTTGACGAAGACGTCGACCTTGCGCATGCCGTGGTCCATCGCCCGGCGGGCAGCGGCCTCCGCGGCCATCTGCGCAGCGAACGGCGTGGACTTGCGGGAGCCCTTGAAGCCGACCTGGCCGGCAGACGCCCACGAGATGACCGCGCCGGTCGGGTCGGTGATGGAGACGATCGTGTTGTTGAACGTGCTCTTGATGTGAGCGTGCCCGTGGGCGACGTTCTTCTTTTCCTTGCGGCGAATCTTCTTCGCCGCAGCCTGACGGCCCTTGGGAGGCATGTGCCTGGTACTCCTTGTGCTCGGAAAGTGAAGACTGTGCGTGAAGTGGACCGACTGATGTGCCGTGCGCCGAGGTTCGCCCCGGGCAGGCTCGGTTCACATCAGGGGTTACTTCTTGCCGGCCTTCTTCTTGCCGGCGACCGTGCGCTTCGGACCCTTGCGGGTACGGGCGTTGGTCTTGGTGCGCTGACCGCGGACGGGCAGGCCACGACGGTGGCGCAGACCCTCGTAGGAACCGATCTCGACCTTGCGGCGGATGTCGGCAGCGATCTCGCGGCGGAGGTCACCCTCGATCTGGAAGTTCTCCTCGAGGTGGTCGCGGAGCTTGACCAGCTCCTCCTCGGTGAGGTCCTTGACGCGCGTGGACGGGTCAACACCCGTGGCGGCGAGCGTCTGCACGGCGCGGGTGCGACCCACGCCGAAGATGTACGTCAGTGCGACCTCGACGCGCTTCTCGCGCGGCAGGTCGACTCCAACGAGACGAGCCATGTGGTTGGTTCTCCTGGTGTGTACGGAGGTCTGGAGCAACACCGTTCCGCCATACCTGCACCGTCGTGGCTCGGAGCCCTGTCAGTGGTCGGGCCCCTCGCTCGGGTGCCGGCTGCGGTCCCCGGCCTCCGTGCCGGGGGTGACGTCCAGGTCGAGGCCTGGTGCCGGGTGCTGCTGTCCTGCTGCATTGCGTGCGGCGAAAGCCTGCGCGCCGTGCGGGACCGGGGGCCGGAGCTCCCGGTCGGTGATCAGCCCTGACGCTGCTTGTGGCGGGCGTTCTCGCAGATCACCATGACCCGACCGTTGCGGCGGATCACCTTGCACTTGTCGCAGATCTTCTTGACGCTCGGCTGAACCTTCATCTGCCTACTGTCTTCAGATCGGGCCCGGCACACGGACGTGCACCAGGCGGGTGGAACGGGATGTGCCTCCGCGCCGACCGGGAACCGGTCAGCGGTACCGGAAGACGATGCGCCCTCGGGTCAGGTCATACGGGCTGAGCTCGACGACGACCCGGTCCTCGGGCAGGATGCGGATGTAGTGCTGACGCATCTTCCCGGAGATGTGGGCGAGCACCTTGTGACCGTTGGTGAGCTCGACCCGGAACATCGCGTTCGGGAGAGCTTCCACGATCGTGCCCTCGATCTCGATGACACCGTCCTTCTTGGCCATGTCCTCCACATTCCGTCGGGGCGGTCCTGCAGGGACGCAGCGCGACCGCCATGGCACACATCGGCCGACGCTCGACACGCCAGCCTGACTCACGTTCAAGTTGCTCGTGAGCCGACGCACCAGCCTACGCCAAGAAGCCGCACCCGGCGAAATCCGCGGGGACGGGCCCCCGGCCGGTCATCCCCGGTCGAGCGGGGCGAACGACGCTCCGAGGGCCGAGAGGCGTGCCTCCCCACCGTCCACCTCGGTGAGCACCCACACACCGGCGTCGGTGACCGCGACGGAGTTCTCCCAGTGGCTGGCGGCCGAGCCGTCGTCGGTGACCACGGTCCACCCGTCCTGGAGGACGTGGCTCTCCGGCGAGCCCAGCGTGACCATCGGCTCGATGGCGATCGTCACGCCGCTACGCACGACCGGGCCCCGCTCGCGGACCCGGTAGTTGTAGACCTGGGGCTCCATGTGCATCGCAGTGCCGATCCCGTGACCGACGTAGTCCTCGACGATCCCGTAGTCGACCCCGTCCCTGGCGCCGGCGGCCTCGACGGAGTCCTCGACGGCCGCACCGACGTCGTGCAGCCGGCCCCCGACGCGCAGCGCCGCGATCCCCGCCCACAACGACGCCTCCGTCGCATCGGACAGCGCCAGCTCCGCCGGACGACCCGCCTCGCGACCACCGACGACGAAGGTGCGGGCGGCGTCCCCGTGCCAGGGCGTGCCGTCCTGCACGACGTAGCAGCCGCAGTCGACGGACACGAGATCACCCTCGCGCAGCACGCGCTCACCGGGGATGCCGTGCACGATCTCGGGACCGACCGAGACGCAGAGCGTATGCCGGTAGCCGGGGACCTCGGAGAAGTTCGGGCGCATCCCGTGGTCCCGGATGAAGGTCTCGGCCAACCGGTCGAGCTCCCCCGTGGTCATGCCCGGACGCAGCTCACGGCTCAGCATCTCGAGCGTCTGGCCGACGACCAGACCCGCGCGCCGCATGGCCCGGATCTGGTCGTCGGTCTTGCCCTGGAGCTTGGAGCGGCCGAACATCAGGCCTTCACGGTCGTCAGGAGGCGGGTGGTGACCTCGTCGACCGCACCCATGCCGTCGATCTCGCGGAGCAGGCCGCGACTGCGGTAGACGTCGACCAGCGGGGCCGTCTCGCGGGCGTAGACCGCCATCCGCTCACGGATGACGTCCTCGGTGTCGTCGGCGCGCCCCTCGATCTCGGCGCGCTTCAGCAGGCGCTGGACGACGGCGTCGGTGTCGACCGTCAGGACCAGGACCGCGTCAATGGAGCGGCCGGCCTCGGCCAGCATGCCGTCGAGGGCCTCGACCTGGCCCACGGTTCGCGGGTAGCCGTCGAGCAGGAAGCCCGGCTCGCAGTCGGGCTGGGCGAGACGGTCCGCGACGATGGCGTTGGTGATCTCGTCGGGCACGTACTGACCCGCCGCGGTGATCTCCTTGACCTTGAGACCCAGCTCGGTCTCGTTCTTGATGTTGGCGCGGAAGATGTCGCCCGTCGAGATGGCGGGGACGCCGAGCTCGTCGGCGATCTTGGCGGCCTGCGTGCCCTTACCAGCCCCAGGGGGGCCCATGATGATCAGCTGCATTAGCGGAGGAACCCTTCATAGTTGCGCTGCTCGAGCTGTGCCTCGATCTGCTTCACGGTCTCCAGACCCACACCGACCATGATGAGCAGAGAGGTGCCACCGAACGGGAAGTTCTGAGCGACCCCGTCGCCCATCCCCTCGAGGGCGAGGATCGGGATCAGCGAGAGCATCCCGAGATAGAGCGCCCCCACGACCGTGAGCCTGGTCAGGATGTAGTCGAGGTACTGCTCGGTGGGGCGGCCGGCGCGGATGCCCGGGATGAAGCCGCCGTAGCGCTTCATGTTGTCCGAGACCTCCTTGGGGTTGAACGTGATCGACACGTAGAAGAACGTGAAGAACACGATGAGCACGAAGAAGATCACGCCATACCACAGCCCACTGCCGCGGCCCAGGTGCGTCATGATCCACTCCGCCCACCCGGGGATGGAGCCGTCCTTGGCCCGGCCCTGCTGGAACTGCGCCACCATCATCGGCAGCTGCAGCAGGGACGACGCGAAGATCACCGGGATCACGTTGGCCATGTTGATCTTCAGCGGGATGTAGGTGCTGGAGCCGCCGTAGACCTGACGGCCGACGAGGCGCTTGGCGTACTGCACCGGAACGCGCCGCTGGGACTGCTCCACGAACACCACCGCGGCGACGATCAGGATGCCGAGCGCCATCACCATCGCGAAGCGACCCATCTGCCGCCCGTTGGCCGCGACGCCCGACCACATGGCGGTGGGGAAGCCGGCGACGATCGAGGTGAAGATCAGCAACGACATGCCGTTGCCGACACCGCGGTCGGTGATGAGCTCTCCCATCCACATGACCAGGCCGGTCCCGGCAGTCATGGTGATCACCATGATCAGCAGGGCCGTCCACGACTCGTCCGGCATGATCGACGTGCACTGGCCGCCGAACAGCTGCTGCGGGTTGCGCGCGAACGTCACGTACGTGGCGGACTGCAGGATCGCCAGCCCGATCGTCAGGTAGCGCGTGTACTGCGTCAGCTTGGTCTGGCCCGACTGACCCTCTTCCTTCAGGGCCTCGAAGCGCGGGATCACGACGGTCAGCAGCTGCACGATGATGCTCGCGGTGATGTACGGCATGATGCCGAGCGCGAAGATCGACAGGTGGAGCAGGGCGCCGCCGCTGAAGAGATTCATCATCCCCAGCACGCCGGAGGTCGAGCTGGCGCCCGCCAGGCACTGCTGAACGTCGGCATAGTCCACGCCAGGCGTGGGCACCAACGAGCCCACCCGGAACAGCGCCATGATCATCAGGGTGAACAAGATCTTCTTGCGAAGGTCAGGCGTCTTGAACGCCCGGGCAAAGGCCGTGAGCACAGGTCCTCCTCGGGGACGCAACCTGCCGAGAGTAGCATCCGGGCGCCGTAAGCCCAGAACGTACGACGACCCCGGAAGCTGGGTGGCTTCCGGGGTCGTTCGTGTGAGAGGTCAGGCCTCGGTGGTGGTGCCGCCGGCCGCCTCGATCTTGGTCTTGGCCGAGCCGGAGAACTTGTCAGCGGTCACGTCGACCTTGACAGAGATCTCCCCGGTGCCGAGCACCTTGACGAGCGAGCCCTTGCGGACGGCACCCTTCTCGACGAGGTCCGCGACGGTGACCGTGCCACCCTCGGGGAACAGCGCCGAGATCTTGTCGAGGTTCACGACCTGGTACTCGGTCTTGAAAGGGTTCTTGAAGCCGCGGAGCTTGGGCAGACGCATGTGCAGCGGCGTCTGACCACCCTCGAAGCGCTCGGGAACCTGGTAGCGCGAGCTGGTGCCCTTGGTGCCACGGCCTGCGGTCTTGCCCTTGGAGCCCTCACCACGACCGACGCGGGTCTTGGCGGTCTTGGCACCCGGGGCGGGACGCAGGTGGTGCACCTTGAGGGCGTGCGTGGTGCCGTCGGCAGGAAGCTCCTGCTCGCCGGCCGCAGCCTTCTTGGTCGTAGCCATGATCAGTCAACCTCCTCGACGGCCACCAGGTGGGCGACCGTGCGGACCATGCCGCGGATCTCGGGGCGGTCCTCCTTGACGACGACGTCGCCGATGCGCTTGAGACCGAGCGTGCGCAGGGTCTCGCGCTGGTTCTGCTTGCAGCCGACGTGGCCGCGCGTCTGGGTCACCTTGAGGCGTGCCATCACGCAGTCACCTCCGCGGGGGCGGACGACGCCATGCCGGCGGCGCGGGCCCGGAGCAGGGCGGCCGGGGCGACGTCCTCAAGGGACTTGCCACGGCGGGCCGCGACGGCCTCCGGACGCTCCAGACCCTTGAGGGCGGCGACGGCGGCGTGCACCACGTTGATCGAGTTGTCCGAGCCCAGGGACTTGGACAGGACGTCGTGGATGCCCGCGCACTCGAGCACGGCGCGCACCGGGCCACCGGCGATGACACCGGTACCAGGGGCGGCCGGGCGGAGCAGGACGACGCCTGCGGCGGCCTCACCCTGGACGGGGTGGGGGATGGTGCCGGCGATACGGGGCACACGGAAGAAGGCCTTCTTGGCCTCCTCGACACCCTTGGCAATCGCCGCGGGCACCTCCTTGGCCTTGCCGTAACCGACGCCCACGGTGCCGTCACCATCGCCCACCACGACGAGCGCGGTGAAGCTGAAGCGACGACCACCCTTGACCACCTTGGCGACGCGGTTGATCGCCACGACGCGCTCGATGTACTGGCTCTTCTCGGCGGAGTCGCGGCGGTCGTTGCGCTCGCGACGGTCACGGCGGTCGTTGTTGCGCTCGCCACCGTTCTGGCCGGTGCCGGCGCCGGTTCCGCGGCGCTGAGGTCCTGGCATCAGATGTTCCTCTTTCCTGAAACGTACGACTGGTGAGCGGTCACAGGTCCAGACCACCCTCACGGGCGCCGTCAGCGATCGCGGCGACCCGACCGTGGTACTGGTTGCCACCACGGTCGAAGACGACGGCCGAGACACCCGCAGCCTTGGCACGCTCGGCGATCAGCTCGCCGACCCGCTTGGCCTTGGCCGTCTTGTCGCCGTCGAAGGAGCGCAGGTCGGCTTCCATGGTGGAGGCGCTGGCCAGCGTCTTGCCCTCGGTGTCGTCGACGATCTGGACGAACATGTGGCGCGCCGAACGGTTGACCACGAGGCGGGGTCGCACAGCGGTGCCGGTAACGCGCTTGCGCAGACGCAGGTGGCGACGCGAGCGAGCGGCCGACTTGCCCTTGCCGCGCTTGACGATGAGACGTGCCATGGCTTACTTACCAGCCTTTCCGACCTTGCGGCGGATCTGCTCGCCCGCGTAGCGGACACCCTTGCCCTTGTAGGGGTCGGGCTTGCGGAGCTTGCGGATGTTGGCAGCGACCTCGCCGACCAGCTGCTTGTCGATGCCCTTGACCGAGAACTTGGTCGGGCTCTCCACCTGGAAGGTGATGCCGGCCGGGGGCTCGATCAGGACCGGGTGCGAGAAGCCGAGCGCGAACTCGAGGTTGGAGCCCTTGGCGACGACGCGGTAACCCGTGCCGTGGATCTCGAGCTTCTTCTCGTAGCCGTTGGTCACGCCCTCGACCATGTTGGCGATGAGCGACCGGGTCAGGCCGTGCAGGGCACGGGCCTCACGCTCGTCGTTGGGGCGGCTGACCTGGATGGTGCCGTCCTCGGCCTTGGCGACCGAGATCGGCTCCTTGACCACGTGGGTCAGCTCGTTGTTGTTCTTCTTGACGGTCACGGTCTGACCGTCGATGGTGACCTCCACACCCATGGGCACGGAGACAGGGAGACGTCCGATGCGGGACATGCGATCTTCCTTTCCGAGTGCCTGGGATTACCAGACGTAGGCGAGGACTTCCCCACCCACGCCCTTCTGAGCGGCCTGCTTGTCCGTGAGGAGACCGGAGGACGTGGAGATGATCGCCACGCCCAGGCCTCCGAGAACCTTGGGGAGATTGGTGGACTTCGCGTAGACGCGAAGACCCGGCTTGGACACCCGGCGGACACCGGCGATGGAACGCTCCCGGTTGGGTCCGTACTTGAGGGTGATGGTCAGGGTCTGACCCACCTCGGCGTCCTCGATCTTGGAGCCGGCGATGTAGCCCTCCGCCTCGAGGATGTCCGCGATGTTCTTCTTGAGCTTCGAGAACGGCATGGAGACAGCGTCGTGGTGCGCCGAGTTGGCGTTCCGGACGCGGGTCAGCATGTCCGCAATCGGGTCAGTCATTGTCATTGGGCTGCTTGCCCTTCCTCACCGCGGTTTCAGGTCTGAGCCGTATGCCGGTCCCCCGGCGGCTCGTCCCCGACCTGCGATGTAGAACGGAGTGGAAATTCGAGGGGTGGATTACCAGCTGCTCTTGGTGACGCCGGGGAGCTCGCCCCGGTGAGCCATCTCGCGCAGGCAGACGCGGCACAGGCCGAACTTGCGGTAGACCGAGTGCGGACGGCCGCAACGCTGGCAACGCGTGTAGGCGCGAACCTTGAACTTGGGCTTGGCGTTGGCCTTGTTGATCAGGGCGGTCTTGGCCACGGTCAGTTCTCCTTGAAGGGGAAGCCGAGCTGCTTCAGCAGGGCGCGACCCTCGTCGTCGTTGGTGGCGGTCGTCACGATCGTGATGTCCATACCACGCACGCGGTCGATCTTGTCCTGGTCGATCTCGTGGAACATGGACTGCTCGTTGAGGCCGAAGGTGTAGTTGCCGCGCCCGTCGAACTGCTTGCCCGACAGACCACGGAAGTCGCGGATGCGCGGGAGCGCCACGGACAGCAGACGGTCCAGGAACTCCCACATGCGGTCACCGCGCAGCGTGACGTGCGCACCGATCGGCATGCCCTCGCGCAGCTTGAACTGCGCGATGGACTTGCGGGCCTTGGTCACCACGGGCTTCTGGCCAGTGATCGCCGTGAGGTCGCGGACTGCGCCCTCGATGAGCTTGGAGTCGCGAGCGGCCTCGCCCACACCCATGTTGACGATGACCTTGGTCACGCCGGGCACCTGCATCACGTTGGCGTAGGAGAACTGCTCCTGCAGGGCAGGCTTGATCTCCGCGGCGTAGCGCGCCTTGAGGCGGGGCTGCGTCTTCTCAGAGGTGGTAGCGGTCATGGTCACAGGTCCTTGCCCGAGCGGACCGAGACGCGGGTGCGGAGGGTCTTGGTGCGACCGTCGCGCTCCACAGTCTCGACGCGCGTCTTGATGCGGGTCGGCTTCTTGGTCTCGGCGTCGACGACCTGCACGTTGGACACGTGGATCGGCGCCTCGGTGTGGACGATGCCACCGGTGCGGCCCGTTCCCTGGCCAGCCTTGGTGTGCTTGGTCACCCGGTTGACACCCTCGACCAGCACGCGCTGGGTCTCGGTGTTGACGCTGATGACCTTGCCCTGCAGGCCCTTGTCGGGACCGGTGATGACCTGCACGAGGTCACCCTTCTTGATCTTCATCTTCGCCATGGGTTACAGCACCTCCGGCGCCAGAGAGATGATCTTCATGAACTTCTTCTCGCGCAGCTCGCGGCCGACCGGGCCGAAGATGCGCGTGCCACGCGGGTCCCCGTCGTTCTTGAGGATGACGGCCGCGTTCTCGTCGAACTTGATGTAAGAACCGTCGACGCGACGACGCTCCTTGGTGGTGCGGACGATGACGGCCTTGACCACGTCGCCCTTCTTCACGTTGCCACCGGGGATCGCGTCCTTGACGGTGGCGACGATGACGTCGCCGATGCCGGCATACCGACGACCCGAACCGCCGAGCACACGGATGCAAAGGATCTCCTTGGCACCGGTGTTGTCGGCGACGCGCAGTCGCGACTCCTGCTGGATCACTGTCGAACTCCTGTCGTCGAGCCGGTTCTCTCCGGATTCCTCCGGTCGAGCCTTGCCGAACTGTTGGTGGGGCTGGCCTCAGGTCGTCCCGAGACCGATGCTTGCGGTGAGCGGTGGCGAATTACTTCGCGCGCTCGAGGATCTCGACCACGCGCCAGCGCTTGCTGGCGGACAGGGGTCGGGTCTCCATGATGAGGACGCGGTCGCCGATACCGGCCGAGTTCTGCTCGTCGTGCGCCTTGACCTTGCTGCTGCGGCGCAGGACCTTGCCGTACAGGGCGTGCTTGACGCGGTCCTCGACCTCGACGACGACGGTCTTGTCCATCTTGTCGCTCACCACGTAGCCCTGGCGGGTCTTGCGGTAGTTGCGCTCGAGAGTCGTCTCGCTCACGGTGTTCGCAGCTTCCTTCTGGTTGTCGCTCATGCCTTGGCACCCTTCGCGGGGGCGGCGCCGATGCCGAGCTCACGCTCACGCATCTCGGTGTAGATGCGGGCGATGTCCTTGCGGACCGCACGCAGACGGCCGTGGTTCTCCAGCTGACCGGTGGCGGACTGGAAGCGGAGGTTGAACAGCTCCTCCTTGGCCTTCTTCAGCTCGTCGACCAGACGGTCGTCGCCCAGACCACGGAGCTGCTCGGACGTCAGGTCCTTGGAACCGACTGCCATCAGATGTCACCACCTTCGCGCGCCACGAAACGGCACTTCATCGGGAGCTTGTGCATGGCGAGGCGCATGGCCTCACGGGCGACGGGCTCCGGGACGCCGGCCAGCTCGAACATGATGCGGCCGGGCTTGACGTTGGCCACCCACCACTCGGGCGAGCCCTTACCGGAACCCATGCGGGTCTCGGCAGGCTTCTTCGTCAGGGGACGGTCCGGGTAGATGTTGATCCAGACCTTTCCGCCACGCTTGATGTAGCGGGTCATGGCGATACGGGCGGACTCGATCTGCCGGTTGGTGACATAGGCCGGCTCGAGAGCCTGGATCCCGTAGTCACCGAAGGAGATCGTGGTGCCACCCTTGGCCGCGCCACTCCGCTTGGGGTGGTGCTGCTTGCGGTGCTTCACACGACGGGGAATCAGCATCAGGACTCAGCTCCCTGCTCCGCAGGCTGGGCCTGCGCGGTGTCGGACGCAGCGGGGGCCTCGGCGGCCGGGGCTGCGTCGCGGTGGTCACGACGGGGGCCGCGGCCACCACCACGGCCGGGGCGGTCCGCACCGTCACGGCGCGGGCCGCGTGACGGGCGCGGCGCGGCAGCCTGCTGGGCCGCGAGCTCCTTGGCAGTGATGTCACCCTTGTAGATCCACACCTTGACACCGATGCGACCGAAGGTCGTACGAGCCTCGTAGAAGCCATAGTCGATGTTGGCGCGCAGGGTGTGCAGCGGGACGCGTCCCTCGCGGTAGAACTCCGAGCGGGACATCTCGGCGCCGCCGAGACGACCGGCGCACATGACCCGGATGCCGAGGGCACCAGCGCGCTGGGCGGACTGCATGCCCTTGCGCATGGCGCGGCGGAAGGACACACGGGCAGACAGCTGCTCGGCGATCCCCTGGGCGACCAGCTGGGCGTCGACCTCGGGGTTCTTGACCTCGAGGATGTTCAGCTGGACCTGCTTGCCCGTGAGCTTCTCCAGCTCGCCACGGATGCGGTCGGCCTCGGCGCCACGGCGACCGATGACGATGCCCGGGCGGGCGGTGTGGATGTCGACGCGGACGCGGTCACGCGTGCGCTCGATCTCGACGCGGGCGATGCCGGCGCGCTCCATGCCCTCGGACAGGAGGCGACGGATCGCCACGTCCTCCTTGACGTAGTCGCGGTAGCGCTGACCCGGCTTGGTCGAGTCGGCGAACCAGCGGCTGCGGTGGTCGGTGGTGATCCCGAGGCGGAAACCGTGCGGGTTGACCTTCTGACCCATTAGCGGGTGCCTCCCTTGCTCGCGGCCACCGGCTGGCCAACGAAGACGGTGATGTGGCTCGTGCGCTTGCGGACCCGGAACGCACGGCCCTGGGCGCGGGGCTGGAACCGCTTCATGGTCTGGCCCTCGTCCACGAAGGCCTGCGTGACGACGAGGTTGCGCTCGTCGAAGGCCTCGGAGGCCTGGTCAGCCTTGACACGGGCGTTGGCGATGGCGCTCTGCAGCACCTTCAGGACCGGGTCGCTCGCGGACTGCGGGGCGAACTGCAGCGTCGCGATGGCCTCGGTGACGTTCTTGCCCCGGACCAGGTTGACGACGCGACGGGCCTTCATCGGCGTGACGCGGACGTGACGCGCGACGGCCTTGGCCTCCATCTGGAACTCCTTGTGGTTGGTGGCCATCAGCGACGACGCCCCTTCTTGTCGTCCTTCTCGTGACCCTTGAAGGTACGGGTGGGGGCGAACTCGCCGAGCTTGTGGCCGACCATCGACTCGGTCACGAAGACCGGGACGTGCTTGCGACCGTCGTGCACGGCAAGGGTGTGGCCGAGCATGTCGGGGCTGATCACGGATCGACGCGACCAGGTCTTGATGACGTTCTTGGTGCCCGCTTCGTTCTGGGCGTCCACCTTCTTCTGAAGGTGGTCGTCGATGAAGGGGCCCTTCTTCAGGCTACGAGGCATGTCCAAAGGCTCCTATCAGCGCTTCTTGCCAGTGCGACGACGACGGACGATGAGCTTGTCGCTCGGCTTGCCCGGCTTGCGGGTGCGGCCCTCGGGCTGACCCCAGGGGCTGACCGGGTGGCGACCACCGGAGGTCTTCCCCTCACCACCACCGTGCGGGTGGTCGATGGGGTTCATGGCGACACCACGGACCGTGGGGCGCTTGCCCTTCCAGCGCATGCGGCCGGCCTTGCCCCAGTTGATGTTGCTCTGCTCGGCGTTGCCCACCTCGCCGACCGTGGCGCGGCAGCGCAGGTCGACGTTGCGGATCTCGCCGGACGGCATACGCAGCTGGGCGTAGGGGCCGTCCTTGGCGACGAGCTGAACCCGCGCACCGGCGGAGCGGGCGATCTTGGCGCCGCCGCCGGGCTTGAGCTCGATCGCGTGGATGACGGTACCCACGGGGATGTTCTTGAGCGGCATCGCGTTGCCCGGCTTGATGTCGGCGCCGGGGCCGTTCTCGATGATATCGCCCTGGCTCAGCCGGTTGGGGGCGAGGATGTAGCGCTTCTCCCCGTCGGCGTAGTGCAGGAGCGCGATGCGCGCGGTGCGGTTGGGGTCGTACTCGATGTGCGCGACCTTCGCGGGCACGCCGTCCTTGTCGTGACGACGGAAGTCGATCACGCGGTAGGCGCGCTTGTGCCCACCACCGATGTGGCGGGTGGTGATGCGACCGCTCGAGTTGCGTCCACCGGTCTTGGGCAGCGGGCGCACCAGCGACTTCTCGGGCGTGCTGCGCGTGACCTCGACGAAGTCCGCCACGCTCGAGCCGCGACGACCCGGAGTCGTGGGCTTGTACTTACGGATAGCCATGTCTAGTCCCTCAGTGTCCTAGTCGATCCTCGGTCGCCGGCGTCAGACGCCAGCGCCTCCGAAGATGTCGATCGACCCTTCCTTGAGGGTGACGATCGCGCGCTTGGTGTCCTTGCGCTTGCCGAGACCGAACCGCGTGCGGCGGGTCTTGCCCTGGCGGTTGAGCGTGTGCACGGAGTCCACCTTGACCTTGAAGACCTGCTCGATGGCGATCTTGATCTCGGTCTTGTTGGCCCGGGGGTCCACCACGAAGGTGTACTTGCCCTGATCCATCAGTCCGTACGACTTCTCGGAGACGACCGGCGCGAGCAGGATGTCGCGAGGGTCCTTGATGGTGGTCACTTGGTGTCCTCCTCAGCCTTGTCGGCCGACTGAGTGCCACGAGCCAGGAAGGACTCGAGGGCGCCCTGGGTGAAGACCACGTCGTCGGCGCAAAGCACGTCGTAGGTGTTCAGCTGGTCGGCGACCAGGGTGTGCACGTTGGCGATGTTGCGCACCGACGCCAGGCCGAGGGTGTCCTCGCGCTCGACGACCACCAGGAGGTTCTTGCGCTCGGTCAGCGCACCCAGCACCGAGGCGACGGCCTTGGTGGACGGAGTGCCGCCCTCGACGAGCGAGGACATGACGTGAACGCGGCCGTGGCGGGCGCGGTCGGAGAGGGCCCCACGCAGGGCAGCGGCCTTCATCTTCTTGGGGGTGCGCTGGCTGTAGTCGCGCGGCACCGGGCCGTGGACCGTCCCACCGCCGGCGAACTGCGGCGCACGGGTCGACCCCTGACGGGCGCGACCGGTGCCCTTCTGGCGGTAGGGCTTGGCGCCACCGCCGGACACCTCCGCGCGGGTCTTGGCCTTGTGGGTGCCCTGACGGGCAGCCGCGAGCTGGGCCACCACGACCTGGTGGATCAGCGGGATATTGGTCTGGACGTCGAAGACCTCGGCGGGCAGCTCGACGGAGCCCGCCTTGGCGCCCTTGGCGTCCAGGATGTCGATGGTCGTCATTAGGCTCAGGCCCCCTTGGCGGCCGTGCGGACCAGGACGACGGCACCGCGGGGACCGGGAACGGCACCCTTGATGACGAGCAGACCCTTGTCGGCGTCCACGGCGTGGATCGTGAGGTTCTGGGTGGTCTGGCGCACGCCGCCCATGCGACCGGCCATGCGCAGACCCTTGAAGACGCGGCCCGGGGTGGAGCAGCCACCGATCGAGCCCGGCTTGCGGTGGTTGCGGTGCGCACCGTGGGAGGACGAGACGCCCTTGAAGCCGTGACGCTTCATGACGCCGGCGAAGCCCTTGCCCTTGGTGGTGCCGGTGACGTCGACGGTCGTGCCGGCCTCGAAGGCCGCGACGGTGATCTCCTGGCCGATGGTGTACTCGGCGGCATCGCCGGTGCGGAGCTCGACGAGGTGGCGGCGCGGCGACACACCGGCCTTCTCGAAGTGGCCGGCCATGGGCTTGTTGACCTTGCGCGGGTCGATCGCGCCGAAGGCGATCTGGACGGCGTGGTAGCCATCCGTCTCGGCGTCGCGGACCTGCGTGACGACGCAGGGGCCCGCCTTGATGACGGTCACGGGGACGAGGCGGTTGTCCGCGTCCCAGACCTGGGTCATGCCGAGCTTCTCGCCAAGGACGCCCTTGACGTTGCGCTCGATAGCAGCGTTAGTCATGTGGGGTTCCTCAGAGCTTGATCTCGATGTTGACGTCCGCCGGCAGGTCGAGACGCATCAGCGAGTCGACGGCCTTGGGCGTCGGGTCGATGATGTCGATGAGACGCTTGTGCGTCCGCATCTCGAAGTGCTCGCGGCTGTCCTTATACTTGTGCGGCGAACGAATGACGCAGAAGACATTCTTCTCCGTCGGCAGGGGCACGGGGCCCACGACCGTCGCGCCCGCACGGGTCACGGTGTCCACGATCTTGCGCGCCGAGCTGTCGATGACCTCGTGGTCGTACGACTTAAGCCGGATGCGGATCTTCTGTCCCGCCATCGCTTCGTTGACTCTCTCTCGTCTGTCCTGCTGGTCCGGTGGCCGAACCAGGTGCGTCTCCGACCCACGCGGTCGGGCGTGTCGCCCTTGCTCCGCTTACGGGGGCACGCTAAAGATGCGGGCTACCCCGATTCTGGGCCGGTCCGTCTGGGCCGGGGCTTGCGCTCCTCACACGAGGAGTCACAGTGCCATCGGCCAGTCCGTGGACGGTCCGGTGGTGCTAGTAACCTCTCGCGAGGGACGATGGCAGCCGCACCCTCGTCCACCTCGGCAGGAGATCCTGGGGGCGTACGAGTATGCCTCGGCCACGCGTCAAGCAACTTCCCTAGTGTGACAGACAGCGGGACAGGATCCAAATTCGCGGTGTCCGAATCCAGACGACACGCCGACGCCCCTCCCACCGACCGTCGGCGGGAGCCAGGCCTCTGGGACCATCGGGGTATGGCGAAGCGCGACTCCACCCTGCTCCCGGACGATCTGCGGGCGGCTCTGGAGGGCCTGGCGGCGCGCGACGGCTCCGCGAGGGAGGCTGCTCTTGCCACCGTGGTCCGCGGGGCGCAGCAACTCGCACGCAAGGAACGTCAGGCTCTCGGCGACGCCCTGGTGGAGCTCCTCGAGGCCCCGGACGGACATACGCGATCCTTCGCCACGGTGCCGCTCGCCTATCTCGCCAGCGTCATGGTGTGGCGGCGCTCGTGGACGCCGAGGTTCCTCGACTGGTGGGTGCAAGAGCCGGACCAGCGTGGCTTCGTGGCCGAGATCGGCTGGGTGCACGCCGTCGCCCACGGGGCCGACGTCCTCGGGGAGCTGGGCCAGACCAGCACCGTGCCGGCCGGTGTCCTGCTGGACGCCGTCGCCCGCCGACTTGCCCACCCGAGCTCCACCGTCTGGCGTGACCAGGAGGAGGACCGGCTGGCCCTGGCCGTCGCCCAGGTGCTGCTGCAGGACGACCTGGGCGCCTCCGACGCCACCGGGTGGATCCGTCAGCTCTCGGACCGCATGGCCACCGGTGAGGCCCCGATTCCCGCGACCACGATCAACACCTGCCGCACCATGCGCAGTCTCTACGTCGTGGTGGACGGTGAGGTCCCTGCGGAGCGGGCGCGGGCGGTCAAGCACGCCGGCCGGGTGCAGGAGGAGATCCGCCGCCTCCTCGTGGTGGTCGAGCCATGGCTCGCGGCGAGTCGGTGAGGCCTACCGCCGCTCTGGGCGCGATCGTCCTGCTGCTCGTCGCCTGCCAGGCACCACCGGCTTCCGACAGCCGCCGGACCGGGCCGACGGCCGGCGGCCTCCGTCAGGACTCCACCTCGCCCCCTCGGGACTCGATCGACACCCGGACCTCGGCAGCCACTGCCTGCGTCCCCGTCCGGGACCTCACGGACCCGGGGCCGGGAGCCGCGGTCGTCCCCCGCGGGGAGGGTCGATGGATCGTGCTCCTTGGCACGACCTTCGTGGGTGGGGTGCGAGTCGCGCCGGCGCGTGCCCAGCTCGAGGTCGGCAACGGGCGCCCGTGCTCCCGCACCCCGGAAGTGCGGGTGGTCGATCGGGTGACCCGCACGGTCGCCGCTGCGCGCTGGATCACTCGGGGCTCGGCTCGCTCGCTGGCCGTCACACCGACCTGGGCGGGGGCCGGGTGGGCCGGTGCGGCCGACGCGGTGCTGGCCGAGCTGCGCGGCCATCACCGGGAGATGGAGCTGCCGGTCATGCAGGACCAGCTGCGGTGCCACGTGCTCTTCGCGCCGGCGAAGCGGGTGTGGCACCTGGAGCCGGCCCGCCCCGACGTCGGCCTCGCGGCCACGATCGCGGCCCGGTGCAATCCCGGTGACGAGCGGGACCCCGACGGTCGATGACCCGAGGGGCCGCCGACCGTCGACGTGCGCTCGACCCGGGCTTCAGCGACCGGGAAAGGTAGGGGTCTCCTTGGCGACGAAGGCCCGCACGCCCTCGGCCTTGTCCTGCGTCTCGAAGGCCGCCCGGAAGGCTTGCGCCTCCTGGTCCAGGCCCTCGTGGACGGTGAGGGGCTCGACGTCGTTCAGCAGCCGCTTGGAGGCCGCGACGGCGACGGCGCTCTTCCCCGCCAGCTCGGCCACGGTGGCCTTGGCCCCGGCGATCAGGGACTCGCGGTCGTCGAACACCTGGTTGACCAGGCCGATGCGCAGCGCCTCCGGGGCGTCGATCATCCGCCCCGTGAAGATCAGCTCCCGGGCCATACCGAGACCCACGCGGCGGCTCAGCCGCACCGAGCCGCCGAACCCCGGCACCAGGCCCAGGTTGACCTCCGGCTGGCCGAACCGAGCCCGGGTCGACGCGTAGATCCAGTCGCACGCCATGGCCAGCTCGCACCCGCCGCCCAGGGCGAACCCGTTGACCGCGGCGATGACCGGCACCGGAAGGGCCTCCAGGCGCTCGGTCACCCCCTGCATGCGACGGGAGTACTCCTCACCCTCCGCCGGCGACATGGACTGCATCTCGACGATGTCGGCCCCAGCCACGAAGGCCTTCTCCCCCGCGCCCGTGATGATGACCCCGCGGAGGGGCCAGCGTCCGTCCTGACCGACCCGGTCCTCGAGGGAGCTCAGCAGCTCCCCCAGGTCGGTGACCACCTGCATGGCGAGTGCGTTCATCGCCTGGGGCCGGTTGACGGTGACGACGAGGGCGTCGCCGTCCTGCTCGACGAGCAGCGTGTCGAAGGTGCCGAGGTCCATGATTCCTCCCGGGGTTGCGGTCTGGTGTCCGCACCAGCCTGCCGTATGCCGAGCAGTGCCTGCGACCTGGCCCGCAGATGTGCAGAGGGCGGGGCCCGGGAATCCCGGACCCCGCCCTCGCGGGATCAGTCGCTCCCGAAGGAGCTCAGATCACTTGATGATCTTCGTGACCTGACCGGCACCGACGGTGCGGCCACCCTCACGGATGTTGAACTTCAGGCCCTCCTCCATGGCGATGGGCTGAATCAGGTCAACCTTCATGGAGGTGTTGTCGCCGGGCATGATCATCTCGGTGCCCTCGGGCAGGTGGACGACACCGGTCACGTCAGTCGTACGGAAGTAGAACTGGGGACGGTAGTTGTCGTAGAACGGCGTGTGACGGCCACCCTCGTCCTTGGACAGGATGTACGCCGAAGCCTCGAACTCGGTGTGCGGGGTGATCGAGCCCGGCTTGCAGACGACCTGGCCGCGCTCCACCTCCTCGCGCTTGGTGCCGCGGAGCAGCAGACCGACGTTCTCGCCGGCGCGACCCTCGTCCAGCAGCTTGCGGAACATCTCGATGCCGGTGACCGTGGTCTTCTGGGTCTTCTCGCGGATACCGACGATCTCGACCTCCTCGTTGACCTTGAGGATGCCGCGCTCGATACGACCGGTGACGACGGTGCCACGACCGGTGATCGTGAAGACGTCCTCGATCGGCATCATGAACGGCTTGTCGGTGTCGCGCTCCGGCTCCGGGATGTACTCGTCGACCGTCTTCATGAGCTCGACCACGCTCTTGCCCCACTCGGCGTCGCCCTCGAGGGCCTTGAGCGCGGAGATGCGGACGACCGGCAGGTCGTCACCCGGGAACTCGTACTCGGTCAGCAGCTCGCGGACCTCCATCTCGACGAGCTCGAGGATCTCCTCGTCGTCGACCATGTCGGTCTTGTTGAGCGCCACGACGATGTAGGGGACGCCGACCTGGCGGGCCAGGAGGACGTGCTCCTTCGTCTGCGGCATCGGGCCGTCGGTGGCGGCGACGACCAGGATCGCGCCGTCCATCTGGGCCGCACCGGTGATCATGTTCTTCACGTAGTCCGCGTGACCGGGACAGTCGACGTGGGCGTAGTGACGACCCTCGGTCTGGTACTCGATGTGCGCGATGGAGATGGTGATACCGCGCTGGCGCTCCTCAGGAGCCTTGTCGATGTCCTCGAACGCGAACTGGGGGTTCAGGTCCGGGTACTCGTCGTGCAGAACCTTGGAGATCGCAGCCGTCAGCGTCGTCTTACCGTGGTCGATGTGACCAATGGTGCCGATGTTGACGTGCGGCTTGGTCCGCTCGAACTTAGCCTTCGCCACTTGGGGTCCTCCTCAGGACTTTTAAGGTGTTACGCCGTACGACCAAGCAGGACGTGGCGTCGTCTTCTGGGGGTGGTGCAGTTTGAGACGCGATCCGGAAGTCTAGCGCCCGGGGCGCCGGACTTCCGAATCGGATTACTCGCCTCGGGTCTTCTTGATGATCTCCTCGGCGACGTTCTTGGGAACCTCGGCGTACGAGTCGAACTGCATCGTGTAGTTGGCGCGGCCCTGAGTCTTGGAACGCAGGTCGCCAACGTATCCGAACATCTCCGACAGCGGCACGAGAGCGCGAACGATCTTGGCGCCGCTGATGTCCTCCATGGCCTGGATCTGGCCTCGTCGGGAGTTGAGGTCGCCGATCACGTCACCCATGTAGTCCTCGGGGGTGCGGACCTCGACAGCCATCATCGGCTCGAGCAGGGCCGGGTCGGCCTTGCGGGCGGCCTCCTTGAAGGCCATCGAACCGGCGATCTTGAACGCCATCTCCGAGGAGTCGACGTCGTGGTAGGCACCGTCGAGCAGCGTCGCGCGGACACCGACCATCGGGTAGCCGGCAAGCACGCCCTGGCCCATGGCCTCCTCGATGCCGTTCCCCACGGAGGGGATGTACTCGCGGGGAACGCGGCCACCGGTGACCTTGTTCTCGAACTCGTACATCTTGCCCTCGGCCGTGTCCATCGGCGAGAAGGTGATCTGGACCTTCGCGTACTGGCCCGAGCCACCCGTCTGCTTCTTGTGGGTGTAGTCGTACTTCTCCACGGCGCGACGGATGGTCTCGCGGTAGGCGACCTGCGGCTTGCCCACGTTGGCCTCGACCTTGAACTCGCGACGCATGCGGTCGACGAGGATGTCCAGGTGGAGCTCGCCCATGCCCTTGATGATGGTCTGGCCGGTCTCCTCGTCGAGCTCGACCCGGAAGGTCGGGTCTTCCTCGGCGAGCTTCTGGATGGCCGTGGAGAGCTTCTCCTGGTCACCCTTGGTCTTGGGCTCGATGGCCACGTTGATGACCGGCTCGGGGAAGGTCATCGACTCGAGGATCACCGGGGCGTCCTGAGCAGCCAGGGTGTCACCGGTGGTGGTGTCCTTGAGGCCGATCATGGCGTAGATGTGCCCGGCGGTCGCGTGGTCGACCGGGTTCTCCTTGTTGGCGTGCATCTGGAAGAGCTTGCCGACGCGCTCCTTCTTGCCCTTGGTCGCGTTCAGCATCATGTCGCCCTGCTTGACCTCGCCGGAGTAGACGCGGACGTAGGTGAGACGGCCGAAGAAGGGGTGCGACACGACCTTGAAGGCCAGGGCGGAGAAGGGCTCGCTCGCGTCGGAGTGACGCTCGATGATCTTCTCCTCGTCCTTGGGGTCGTGCGCCTGGATGGCCGGCACGTCCAGGGGGGACGGAAGGTAGTCGACGATGGCGTCGAGCAGGGGCTGGACGCCCTTGTTCTTGAACGCCGTACCGCACAGGACCGGGTTGACCTCGCCCGCGAGGGTGATCTTGCGGATGGCGCCCTTGATCTCCTCGGGCGTCAGCTCCTCGCCGCCGAGGTACTTCTCCAGAAGCTCCTCGTCGGACTCGGCGACCCGCTCGATGAGCTTGCCGCGCCACTCCTCGGCCTTGTCGGCAAGGTCGGCCGGGATCTCCTCGATCTCGTAGTCCTGGCCGATCTTCACGTCGCCGTGCCACACCAGCGCGCGGTTGTAGACGAGGTCGATCACGCCGACGAAGTCGTTCTCGGCGCCGATCGGGATCTGCAGCACCAGCGGCTCCGCACCGAGGCGGTCGACGATGGTCTGCACGGTGTAGTAGAAGTCCGCACCGAGCTTGTCCATCTTGTTGACGAAGCACATGCGCGGGACGCCGTACTTGTCGGCCTGGCGCCACACGGTCTCGGACTGGGGCTCGACGCCCTCCTTGCCGTCGAAGACGGCGACCGCGCCGTCGAGCACGCGCAGGGAGCGCTCGACCTCGACCGTGAAGTCGACGTGGCCGGGGGTGTCGATGATGTTGATCTGGTGGCCTTCCCAGAAGCACGTCGTCGCGGCGGACGTGATCGTGATGCCGCGCTCCTGCTCCTGCTCCATCCAGTCCATCGTCGCGGAGCCGTCGTGCGTCTCACCGATCTTGTAGTTGATGCCGGTGTAGAACAGGATCCGCTCGGTCGCCGTCGTCTTGCCAGCATCGATGTGCGCCATGATGCCGATGTTGCGGACCTTTTTCAGGTCCGTGAGGACGTCGAGTGCCACGTCTGTTTTCTCATCTCTTCGAGTCGGTGGTGCAGCAGTCCGGCACGCTCCAGGGGGAGGACCGGCGATGCCGGCGGCTCGGTCAGCCGAGCCGCCGGCGTTCGGGTCTTACCAGCGGTAGTGCGCGAAGGCCTTGTTGGACTCGGCCATCTTGTGCGTGTCCTCGCGACGCTTGACCGCGGCACCCAGGCCGTTGCTCGCGTCCAGGATCTCGTTCATCAGACGCTCGGTCATGGTCTTCTCGCGACGCTGCCGCGAGTAGCCGACGAGCCAGCGCAGCGCCAGCGTGGTGGAGCGGCCGGGCTTGACCTCGACCGGGACCTGGTAGGTCGCGCCACCGACGCGGCGGGAACGCACCTCGAGGGCGGGCTTGACGTTGTCCAGCGCGCGCTTGAGGGTGAGGACGGGGTCCGTGCCGGTCTTCTCGCGGCAGCCCTCGAGGGCGCCGTAGACGATGTTCTCGGCGATGGACTTCTTGCCGTCCAGGAGGATCTTGTTGACCAGCTGGGTCACCAGCGGCGAGCCGTAGACCGGGTCGACGACGAGGGGGCGCTTCGGAGCGGGGCCCTTACGAGGCATTACTTCTTCTCCTTCTTGGCGCCGTAGCGGGAGCGAGCCTGCTTGCGGTTCTTGACACCCTGGGTGTCGAGGGAGCCGCGGATGATCTTGTAGCGGACGCCAGGGAGGTCCTTCACACGGCCACCGCGCACGAGCACGATCGAGTGCTCCTGCAGGTTGTGACCGACACCCGGGATGTAGGCCGTGACCTCGATGCCGGAGGTCAGCTTCACGCGGGCGACCTTGCGCAGCGCGGAGTTCGGCTTCTTGGGGGTGGTGGTGTAGACGCGGGTGCAGACGCCACGGCGCTGCGGGCTGCCCTTGAGGGCAGGGGTCTTGTTCTTGTCGACCTTGTCCTGCCGGCCCTTGCGGACGAGCTGGTTGATGGTTGGCACGTAGTCTCCGTACGTTCTGATGGTCAGCCCACCCGCCTGGGGCGGGAAGACTCCTTGTCATGCCGCCTCCGCAACCCGAGGTCGGGCGTGTCGGCGGTGCTCGCACCCGCACTCCCCCGACGATGTCGTGGGCGCCAGGCGCGAGGGTTGTGGTCATCCGTCTCGGGGCGACGAGAGCCCGTCCGGCTCCGCCGCTCCCTCGGCGGAGAGGGCACGGTGTGTCCATGTCAAGCACGACACAGAGAACAAGATTACCGGCTGAACGGAGCCGCTCCAAATCACCCCGCGGCGGGCCTCACCAGCACTCTCAGGTCGCGTGCCGGGGCCTCCTGCTCCGCACCCAGAACCGCACCAGGCAGCCGGTGAGCGGCAGCGGCACGAGCGCGAGGGCACCCGATCACACCAGCTCGGTGAGATGGGCTGGAGGGGATGGTGATCACGGCCCTCCCCCGAGCCCTCCGGCACCGCGATCAGGGGTATGGCGACGGGCAGCACCAGGACTCCGAGCACCACCGGAGCGACGGCCCCCACCGTCGCCCACGTCGGCCTCCTCGCGCGGGGCGGTCGCACGCCGGTGGGCACCGGTAGCGCCCGGCCAGGCCGGCATGCTCCGCGCGCCGCAGGCCCCGCGGGCCCGGAGGCCTCGACCGGCCGCTCCCCCGTGTCCGGGGCGTGGGCCTCCACCTCGACGACGATCCGCTCGCGCCGGGCTCGGGGACGCCGAGGCGGACCAGCGCCCCACGTAGCTCGTCGGCCTGCACCTGTTGCCCGGCCGTCGTCAGCGGGATCGCCTCGGCCGTGGGGAGAGGATCGCGACGACCGTCCCGGCGAGGTCCGCGCGCGCCGCGACACCTGCCCCCGACGCGTGACGCCCGTCCGAGGTGACGGTGAAGTCCTCGCGGCCGGACCCGACTCCCCTGCCCGCCCGAAGCACGTGGGGTGCCCGTCTCTCGCCAGCCGGTCCAGCAAGGGATGGATCGGGCCCCTCGAGGTCGCGCAGGCCGACCCGGTCGAGAGCCTGGAGCAGGGAGTGGCGTAGGCCTCCTCCTCCCGGTCGAGCACGGCCAGGACGGAGAGGGCGAGGACCCCGCGCAGCCATGGCGCCTGACGCTCGGGCCCCACGACCAGGTCGTGACACCACCTAGAACGGACCGTCGGTTACCCCGACCGCTCGGGCACGACGGAGCGGGCCGCACCTCCCCGAAGGAAGGAGCGGCCCGCTCGACAGCCGGTGGACGCGGCTCAGTGGGTGTCGAAGCCCAGCGTGATGTCGTCCAGGCGGATCGCCTCGCCCGACCCCGGCCCGAAGGCCGTGTAGTCGAACTGGTCGTACCCGGGCATGGAGTACATCGCCGCCTTGGCCTCCTCGGTGGGGTTGACCTTGACGTTCCGGTAGCGCGGCAGACCGGTGCCGGCCGGGATGAGCTTTCCGAGGATGACGTTCTCCTTGAGGCCCAGCAGCGGGTCGCTCTTGGCGTGCATCGCGGCCTCGGTGAGGACGCGCGTGGTCTCCTGGAAGGACGCGGCCGAGAGCCAGGACTCCGTGGCCAGGGAGGCCTTGGTGATACCCATGAGCTCCGGACGACCGGAGGCCGGACGGCCACCCTCGGCGACGACGCGACGGTTCTCCGACTCGAAGCGACCCCGCTCGGCCAGCTCGCCGGGGAGCAGCTCGGCGTCTCCCGCCTCGATGATCGTCACCCGACGCAGCATCTGCCGGACGATGACCTCGATGTGCTTGTCGTGGATGGACACACCCTGCTGGCGGTAGACCGACTGCACCTGGTCCACGAGGTGCATCTGCACCGCGCGCGGGCCGAGGATGCGCAGGACCTGCTTGGGGTCGATCGCACCCTGGACCAGCTGCGTGCCGACCTCGACGTGGTCCCCGTCGCCGACGAGCAGGCGCGAACGCTTGCTCACCGGGTAGGCGTGCTCCTCGGACCCGTCGTCCGGGGTGAGGATGATGCGCCGGGCCTTGTCGGTGTCCTCGACCTGGATCCGACCCGTCGCCTCGGCGATCGGGGCCACACCGCGCGGGGTGCGGGCCTCGAAGAGCTCCACGACTCGGGGCAGACCCTGGGTGATGTCGTCCCCGGCCACACCACCGGTGTGGAAGGTACGCATCGTCAGCTGGGTGCCGGGCTCACCGATCGACTGGGCCGCGATGATGCCGACGGCCTCGCCGATGTCCACGAGCTTGCCGGTCGCCAGGGAGCGGCCGTAGCACTTGGCGCAGGTGCCCACGCGCGAGTCGCAGGTCAGGACCGACCGGACGCGCACCTCCTCGACGCCGTGGGCGACGAGCGCACCGATGACCACGTCCCCGAGGTCGATGCCGGCCTCGGCCAGCACCTCGCCGTCCTTGACGACGTGCTCGGCGAGGGTGCGGGCGTAGACGCTCGACTCCACGTCCTCGTGCTGGACCAGGGCACCGGAGGCGTTGCGCACCGCGATCGGCATCATCAGGCCACGGTCGGTGCCGCAGTCGTCCTCGCGGATGATGACGTCCTGGGACACGTCGACCAGACGACGGGTGAGGTAGCCCGAGTCGGCGGTACGCAGGGCGGTGTCGGCCAGACCCTTGCGGGCACCGTGCGTGGAGATGAAGAACTCCAGCACGGACAGGCCCTCGCGGAAGTTCGACTTGATCGGGCGCGGGATGATCTCGCCCTTGGGGTTGGCCATCAGGCCACGCATGCCGGCGATCTGACGCAGCTGGAACCAGTTGCCTCGGGCGCCCGAGCTGACCATCCGGAAGATGGGGTTGCGACGCGGGAAGTTCGCCTCCATCTCCTTGGACACCTCGTTGGTGGCCTGCTGCCAGATCTCGATGAGCTCCTGGCGCCGCTCGTCGTCGGTCGTCAGACCACGCTCGAACTGCACCTGGACCTTGGCGGCCTTGCTCTCGTAGCCCTCGAGGATCTCGTCCTTGTTGGACGGAGTCACGACATCGGAGATGGCCACCGTGGTGCCCGACCGGGTCGCCCAGTGGAAACCGGTCTCCTTGAGGGCGTCCAGGGAGGTCGCCACGAGGACCTTGGGGTAGCGCTCCGCGAGGTCGTTGACGATCCCCGACAGCCGCTTCTTGTCCACGGGCTCGTTGACGAAGGGGTAGTCCAGCGGCAGCGTGAGGTTGAAGATCGCCCGGCCCAGCGTGCTCTCCAGCACGAAGTCGTAGCGCCCCTCGGCGTTGGCCTCCAGGCCCTCGGGCAGCTCGTAGCCGACCGGTGGCACGGTGTCGCGCAGGCGGAGCTTGATGGGCGAGCCCAGCTCGATCTCGCCGGCGTCGAAGGCCATCCGCGCCTCCTCCGCCGTACGGAAGGCCCGACCGGCACCCTTGCCGTCCTCGACCTCGGAGGTGAGGTGGAACAGGCCGATGATCATGTCCTGGGTGGGCATGGTCACGGGCCGGCCGTCGGCGGGCTTGAGGATGTTGTTGGACGACAGCATCAGGATGCGGGCCTCGGCCTGGGCCTCGGCCGACAGCGGCACGTGCACGGCCATCTGGTCACCGTCGAAGTCGGCGTTGAAGGCGCCGCAGACGAGCGGGTGCAGCTGGATGGCCTTGCCCTCGACGAGCTGCGGCTCGAAGGCCTGGATGCCGAGTCGGTGCAGCGTGGGCGCACGGTTGAGCAGCACCGGGTGCTCGGTGATGACCTCCTCGAGGACGTCCCACACCACCGGGCGGGCGCGCTCGACCATGCGCTTGGCCGACTTGATGTTCTGCGCGTGGTCCAGGTCGACCAGACGCTTCATCACGAAGGGCTTGAACAGCTCCAGCGCCATCTGCTTGGGCAGACCGCACTGGTGCAGCTTGAGCTGGGGGCCGACGACGATGACCGAACGGCCGGAGTAGTCGACGCGCTTGCCGAGGAGGTTCTGACGGAAGCGACCCTGCTTGCCCTTGAGCATGTCGGACAGCGACTTCAGCGGGCGGTTGCCGGGGCCCGTCACCGGGCGACCACGACGGCCGTTGTCGAACAGTGCGTCGACGGCCTCCTGGAGCATGCGCTTCTCGTTGTTGACGATGATCTCGGGTGCACCGAGGTCGAGGAGGCGCTTGAGGCGGTTGTTGCGGTTGATGACCCGGCGGTAGAGGTCGTTGAGGTCGGAGGTCGCGAAGCGGCCACCGTCCAGCTGCACCATCGGGCGCAGGTCCGGCGGGATCACCGGCACGCAGTCGAGCACCATCGCGGTCGGGTGGTTGCTCGTGGTCTGGAAGGCCGTGACGACCTTGAGGCGCTTGAGGGCGCGGGTCTTCTTCTGGCCCTTGCCGGTCGCGATGATCTCGCGCAGCAGCTCGGCCTCGGCCTCGAGGTCGAAGGTCTCCAGGCGCTTCTGGATCGCCGCGGCGCCCATCCCGCCCTCGAAGTACAGACCGAAGCGGTCGCGCATCTCGCGGTAGAGCATCTCGTCGCCCTCGAGGTCCTGGACCTTGAGGTTCTTGAACCGGTCCCAGACCTGCTCGAGCCGCTCGATCTGCACGTCCGCGCGCTTGCGGATGGCGTTCATCTCACGCTCGGCCGAGTCCTTCAGCTTGCGCTTGACGTCGCTCTTGGCACCCTCGGCCTCCAGGGCCGCCAGGTCCTCCTCGAGGCGCTTGGCGCGAGCCTCGACGTCGGCGTCACGGCGGTTGCCGTGCTCCTTCTTCTCCACCTCGATCTGCGCCTCCAGGGAGGGCAGGTCGCGGTGGCGGGCGTCGACGTCGACGGAGGTGATCATGTAGGCCGCGAAGTAGATGACCTTCTCGAGGTCCTTCGGCGCCAGGTCGAGCAGGTAGCCCAGACGGCTCGGGACGCCCTTGAAGTACCAGATGTGGGTGACCGGCGCGGCCAGCTCGATGTGGCCCATGCGCTCACGACGCACCTTGGCCCGGGTCACCTCGACGCCGCAGCGCTCGCAGATGATGCCCTTGAAGCGGACCCGCTTGTACTTGCCGCAGTAGCACTCCCAGTCCCGGGTGGGGCCGAAGATCTTCTCGCAGAAGAGGCCGTCCTTCTCCGGCTTGAGCGTGCGGTAGTTGATGGTCTCGGGCTTCTTGACCTCGCCGTGCGACCACTGGCGGATGTCATCCGCGGTGGCGAGGCCGATACGCAGCTCGTCAAAGAAGTTGACGTCGAGCACGTGTGTCCTTCTCTCGTCTTTACGACTCCAGGTCCGGGAGGACCGTGGCTAAGTCTGTGGGTCTGATCGGTTGTGGCCGACCCCAGCGGGGCGGCGATCGATGCCTTCGGGCCTCGAGCCCGTATGGCGGGCGCGGCTGCTGCCTGTGCCGGCTGGTCAGCCGCGCCCCGCCATACGTCCGGAAACCGTCAGACCTCCTCGACGCTGCTCGGCTCGCGCCGCGACAGGTCGATCCCCAGCTCCTCGGCGGCACGGAAGACCTCGTCGTCCGCGTCGCGCATCTCGATGGCGCTGCCGTCGCTCGACAGGACCTCGACGTTGAGACACAGGGACTGCATCTCCTTCAGGAGCACCTTGAAGGACTCCGGGATGCCCGAGTCGGGGATGTTCTCGCCCTTGACGATGGCCTCGTAGACCTTGACGCGGCCAGGCACGTCGTCGGACTTGATGGTGAGCAGCTCCTGCAGCGTGTAGGCGGCGCCGTAGGCCTCGAGGGCCCACACCTCCATCTCGCCGAAGCGCTGACCACCGAACTGGGCCTTACCACCCAGCGGCTGCTGCGTGATCATCGAGTACGGGCCCGTCGAGCGTGCGTGGATCTTGTCGTCGACCAGGTGGTGCAGCTTCAGGATGTACATGTAGCCGACGGACACCGGCTCCGGGAAGGGCTCTCCGGACCGGCCGTCGAACAGCCGCGTCTTGCCGGTCTCGCCGATGAGGCGCTGACCGTCGCGAGTCACGTTGGTCGAGTCGAGCAGGCCCTTGATCTCGGCCTCCTTGGCGCCGTCGAAGACCGGCGTGGCCACGCGCGAGCCGGCCGGGGCCGAGTGCGCGTCCTGCGGGATCTTCGTCGCCCACTCGGCACCCTCGGCGATGTTCCAGCCACGGCTGGCGGCCCAGCCGAGGTGGATCTCCAGGATCTGACCGACGTTCATACGACCCGGCACACCGAGGGGGTTGAGCACCACGTCGACCGGGGTGCCGTCCTCGAGGAAGGGCATGTCCTCGATCGGGAGGATCTTGGAGATGACACCCTTGTTGCCGTGACGGCCGGCGAGCTTGTCGCCGTCGGTGATCTTGCGCTTGTTGGCGACGTAGACCCGGACGAGCTGGTTGACGCCCGGCGGGAGCTCGTCGCCTTCCTCGCGGTCGAACACCTTGACACCGATGACCGTGCCGGTCTCGCCGTGAGGCACCTTGAGGGAGGTGTCGCGCACCTCGCGGGCCTTCTCGCCGAAGATCGCCCGGAGCAGGCGCTCCTCGGGCGTCAGCTCGGTCTCGCCCTTGGGGGTGACCTTGCCGACGAGGAGGTCGCCGTCGCGGACCTCGGCGCCGATGCGGATGATGCCGCGCTCGTCGAGGTCGGCGAGGACCTCCTCGGAGACGTTCGGGATGTCCCGGGTGATCTCCTCGGCACCGAGCTTGGTGTCGCGGGCGTCGACCTCGTGCTCCTCGATGTGGATCGAGGAGAGGGTGTCGTCCTGGACGAGGCGCTGCGACAGGATGATCGCGTCCTCGTAGTTGTGACCCTCCCAGGGCATGAACGCCACGAGGAGGTTCTTGCCCAGCGCCATCTCGCCGCCGTCGGTCGCCGGACCGTCCGCGATGAGCTGGCCGACCTCGACCCGGTCACCCGCATCCACCATGACCCGCTGGTTGTAGCAGTTGCCCTGGTTGGACCGGCTGAACTTCATGATCCGGTAGGTCTGGTAGGACCCGTCGTCGGCGGCCACGGTCACCAGCTCGGCGGAGACCTCCTGGACCACCCCGGCCTTCTGGGCCAGCACGACGTCGCCGGAGTCCAGCGCTGCACGGTGCTCCATGCCGGTGCCCACCAGCGGGGCCTCCGCGCGGACCAGCGGCACGGCCTGGCGCATCATGTTGGAGCCCATGAGGGCGCGGTTGGCGTCGTCGTGCTCCAGGAAGGGGATCAGCGCGGTCGCGGCCGACACCATCTGGCGGGGCGAGACGTCCATGTAGTCCACGTCGGCCGCGGGCACGAAGTCGACCTCGCCGCCCTTGGTGCGCACCAGGACGCGCTCCTCGGCGAAGCGGCCGTCCGCCTCCATGGGGGCGTTGGCCTGCGCGATGACGAACTCGTCCTCCTCGTCGGCCGAGAGGTAGTGCACCTCGTCGGAGACGATGCCCTCGTTGACCTTGCGGTAGGGCGTCTCGACGAAGCCGAAGGGGTTGATCCGCCCGTAGGACGCGAGCGAGCCGATCAGACCGATGTTGGGACCCTCAGGAGTCTCGATCGGGCACATGCGGCCGTAGTGCGAGGGGTGGACGTCACGCACCTCCATACCGGCGCGGTCACGGGACAGACCACCCGGGCCCAGGGCCGAGAGACGACGCTTGTGCGTCAGGCCCGAGAGCGGGTTGTTCTGGTCCATGAACTGCGACAGCTGCGAGGTGCCGAAGAACTCCTTGATCGACGCCACGACGGGGCGGATGTTGATCAGGGTCTGCGGGGTGATCGCCTCGACGTCCTGGGTGGTCATCCGCTCGCGGACGACGCGCTCCATGCGGGACAGACCGGTGCGGACCTGGTTCTGGATCAGCTCGCCGACGTTGCGCAGCCGACGGTTGCCGAAGTGGTCGATGTCGTCGACCTCGACCCGGACGTCGACGGCCTCGCCGTTGCGGCTGCCGGGCAGGGCCAGGTCGCCGTTGTGCAGGGCCACGAGGTACTTGATCGTCGCGACGACGTCCTCGATGCGCAGCACGGACTCGGACAGCTCCGCCTCGATACCGAGCTTCTTGTTGATCTTGTAGCGACCGACCTTGGCCAGGTCGTAGCGCTTGGGGTTGAAGTACAGGTTGTCCAGGAGCGCCTGCGCGGCCTCCTTGGTCGGGGGCTCGCCCGGACGCAGCTTGCGGTAGATGTCGAGCAGCGCGTCGTCCTGGCCCGCGGTGTGGTCCTTCTCCAGGGTCTGGCGCATCGACTCGTAGTCGCCGAACTCCTCGAGGATCTGCGCCTCGGTCCAGCCGAGCGCCTTGAGCAGCACGGTGACCGACTGCTTGCGCTTGCGGTCGACGCGCACGCCGACCATGTCGCGCTTGTCGATCTCGAACTCCAGCCAGGCGCCACGGCTCGGGATGACCTTGGCCGAGTAGATGTCCTTGTCGGACGTCTTGTCCGGCGTGCGCTCGAAGTAGACTCCCGGGGAGCGGACGAGCTGGGAGACCACGACACGCTCGGTGCCGTTGATGATGAAGGTCCCGCGCTCGGTCATGAGCGGGAAGTCGCCCATGAACACGGTCTGGGACTTGA
Organism: Arsenicicoccus dermatophilus; assembly: GCF_022568795.1. Taxonomy (NCBI): domain Bacteria; kingdom Bacillati; phylum Actinomycetota; class Actinomycetes; order Micrococcales; family Intrasporangiaceae; genus Arsenicicoccus; species Arsenicicoccus dermatophilus. The sequence goes on from NZ_JAKZHU010000001.1 coordinate 2,660,569, forward strand.
TCTCGCCCGTGTTGGTGTTCATGAACTCGGCGGTCACGAACAGCGGGGCGGAGTAGGTCATGTCCCGCTCCTTGCACTCCTCGATCGAGTGCTTCTCCTCCTCGAACCGGTGGTTGCGGAACGAGAGGGACATGGAGCCGGAGAAGTCCTCGATGGGAGAGATCTCCTCGAAGATCTCCTCCAGCCCGGACCGGTCGGGGACGTCGTTGCGGCCGGCCTCCTTGGCGGCGGCCACCCGGGCCTGCCACCGCTCGTTGCCGAGCAGCCAGTCGAAGCTCTCCGTCTGGAGCGCCAGGAGGTCCGGGACCTCCAGGGGCTCCTTGATCTTTGCGAAGGACAGGCGGCCGGAAGCCGTCTGAGCTGTGGACACAGTCTGGGTCGCGGGTCGCGAGGCAGCCAAGGAGGGTCCTTCCACGGGCCTGGAGCTATGGAGTCGAAGCGAGCTCGCGTTGCGCTCCTGCTCAGCCTGTGCAAGTCGGACCGGGTGCGACGTCATGGCAGGTCAGGCCATGTGTCGTAGGGTCTGGGGCGCGGGCGAAGGCGGGGCGCGCAGCGACAAGGCAGCGCAAAGCGTCAGCATAGTCGATGGACGTAGACACGTCCAATCTGCCACATCGGAGGGAGCACGCGCAGGTGTGACACCCGGGCTCGACCTCGGCGGTGGCCGACGCCCCATCACTATGGGTCGGCGAGCGGTCGCCGTCAAGCGGATCGCCTCCTGACACACCCAGGTCGACGCGGTCTGCGAGCCTTCCCCTGGCCCGGAGACGGTATGCCGAGGGCGGGCGAGGGCGCCGTCCCGGCGTCCGGGGCCTCGCCCCGGCCCCTTGCCGCCCTGCCGCCCCACAGCCGGGAAGCAGTCGGGACGCAGCGAGGCGGGCCCCACCCGAAGGTGGGACCCGCCCCGTGGCAGAGCGTCAGCCGGAGGTGATCCGGCCTCGGATCACTTGAGCTCGACGGTGGCGCCGGCGCCCTCGAGGGCAGCCTTGGCCTTCTCGGCGGTCTCCTTGTTGGCACCCTCGAGAACGGGCTTGGGAGCGCCGTCGACGAGGTCCTTGGCCTCCTTGAGGCCGAGAGAGGTCAGCGCGCGGACCTCCTTGATGACCTGGATCTTCTTGTCGCCGGCAGCGGTGAGGATGACGTCGAACTCGTCCTTCTCCTCGGCAGCGGCGGCGTCGCCACCGCCCGCGGCGGGGGCGCCGGCGGCGGCAACCGCGACCGGGGCGGCGGCGGTCACGCCGAAGGTGTCCTCGAACTGCTTGACGAACTCGGAGAGCTCGATCAGGGTCATCTCCTTGAAGGCGTCAAGGAGCTCGTCGGTGGTGAGCTTAGCCATGGTGGCTTCCTTCCTAGTCTGTGCCGTGAGTGGCTGGTGTGTGGTGCGAGCGAGCTGCCGTGAGGCAGATCAGCTCTCGTCGCCACCCGCGGCGACGTCGTCGGTAGCCTCGGCCGGGGCCTCGGCGGAGTCGTCGGCCGCCGGAGCAGCCGCGACGGGACCCTCGGCCTCGACCTTCTGGCGCAGGGCGTCGACCACGCGGGCCGTCTGCGACAGGGGTGCGGCGAAGAGGTAGACAGCCTTGCTGAGCGAGGCGTTCATGGCGCCCGCCAGCTTGGCGAGGAGCACCTCGCGGGACTCGAGGTCCGCGAGCTTGGTGATCTCCTCCGTGCTCAACGGCTTCCCGTCGAGCACACCGGCCTTGATGACAAGGGCCGGGTTGGCCTTGGCGAAGTCACGCAGACTCTTGGCCGTCTCGACCGGGTCGCCCGTCACGAAGACGATGGCGCTCGGGCCCGAGAGGTGCTCGTCGAAGGCCGTGATTCCGGCCTCCTTCGCAGCGATCCGGGTCAGCGTGTTCTTGACCACGGCATAGGTCGCGTGCTCACGGATCGATCCGCGCAGCTCGGAGAGCTGCTTCACGGTCAGACCGCGGTACTCCGTCAGCACGGCCGCGCTCGAGCCACGGAACTTGTCCGTGATCTCGGCGATGGCAGTCTGCTTGTCAGCGGTTGCCATGTGGCCTCCTTCCGTAGCGTGAAGCCGGTAGCCACATGAGAAGAGCCCCGGCGCAGGCGCACGGGGCTCGAATGACGTTGACGGACAAGCCGCCGGGCATCGGTCACGGTCACCTACGCTGGACGCCCCTCGTGGGACCTTCGTGCCGCACGTCGCCCGAAGGCGGCGGGACGGCAGACCGGCGGTCATTGGTCCTGGCAAGAGTACGGGCAGTCAGGGTCGGCGACCAAATCGTCGGCCCGCCGCGCAGGTGTCGCCGGGCGCCAGGCAGTCCCCACCGCGTCCTGCCCCAGCGCGGGGTGGGAGCGGGGCCGCGTGCTCAGCGAGGGGCAGGCCCGGTCGTCGGCGACCCGGTGGTGGCAGGGCTGTCCGTCGACGGGGATGCCTCCGGCCCGGGAGCGTCACCGGACGAGGCAGACGCCAGACCGCCGGGAGTGCTGGACCCGGTGGGTGCCGTCGTGCTGCGGTCCTGAGCCACCGGGCTGCCCGGAGCCGGGGCCACGTCGTCGGACGGCGGCTCCTCGATCTCGGCCGGCTCCCCCCAGCGGGAGTACTCGGTCCGGTCCACGATCTCCCCGCGAGCCGTGGGGACGGTGGCGACGACCGAGGTGAGCACCCCCTGCCGGTCCTGCACCACCACCAGCCGCACCTGGCGGGTCACGGCGCTGCGCAGCGCCGCGGGGGCACCCACGGCATCGAGGTACTGCGTCGGCGGCACCGAGAATGCCGTCTGGGTGCCCTCGCCGCGGGGGGTGCGGTCCCCGAGGAGACCGGGGAGCATCGTGGTGAAGCGACCGGGATCGACCTGGGACGCCGCCTGCGCCTGGGTGCCGAGGGCTCGGCTGATCGCATCGGCCCCGCCCGGATCGAGCAGCAGCCAGTGGCGGGTGTCCGTGCGTGGGCGAGCAGGCGGAGCTCCGGCAGCCGTGCTGGTCGGTGCCGGCAGCGCCACCTCGACAGTTCCTGCGCCCTTGACCCAGGTCCGCCCGCCCAGGGTGACCAGGGTGACGGTCCGGCCCCCGGTCGTCACCGACACCTGCGCGGCCCTGGTCCGGGTGTCCACCCGCGCCTCACCCGCGCCGGCCACGGTGGACATCGACATCCGCACCGAGCCCTTGGCCGCCACCTGGGTGCGGATCTGCTGCGCCAGCTCGTCCCCCGGGACGCCCTCCCCCGTGGGGATGGGCTGGGCGTTGGGGTCCGGCGTGCTGCCCGCGAGGCTGGCGCCCTCCACGGGCAGCCGGGTGGTCGGCGTGCCGGACGCGCTCGACGAGGTGGCTCCGAAGGTGGAACGCGTCGTGTGCGAACCGGCGACGCATCCCGACAGGGCCAGCACGACGGCCGTCGCCACGAGCCACGGCCCGGGCCGGCGGGTGGAGGCGGCAGGGGAACGGCGCATGATCGCCGATCCTATCCGCGCAGCGGCGTCCTACGGCCCAGGCACGACGACGCCCGGACCGCGGCGAACGGTCCGGGCGTCGATCATGCGAGGATCAGGCTCAGGCCTGGCCCTCCTCCTCGGAGGTGAGGTTGCGGGTGCGGTTGGGGTCCAGCTGGATGCCGGGGCCCATCGTGGTCGCCATGGTCGCCTTGGTGATGTAGCGGCCCTTGGACGCGGACGGCTTGAGGCGGAGGACCTCCTCGAGCGCCGTGGCGTAGTTCTCGACCAGGGCCTTCTCGTCGAAGGAGACCTTGCCGATGATGAAGTGAAGGTTGGCGTGCTTGTCGACGCGGAACTCGATCTTGCCGCCCTTGATGTCGTTGACGGCCTTGACGACGTCCATGGTGACGGTGCCGGTCTTGGGGTTGGGCATCAGGCCACGGGGGCCGAGCACCTTGCCCAGACGGCCGACCTTGCCCATGAGGTCCGGGGTCGCGACGACGGCGTCGAAGTCGAGCCAACCGCCCTGGACCTTCTCCAGCATGTCGTCGGAGCCGACGAAGTCGGCGCCGGCGGCGCGGGCGGCCTCGGCCTTGTCGCCGTTGGCGAAGACGAGGACCCGAGCGGTCTTGCCCGTGCCGTGCGGGAGGTTGACGGTGCCGCGGACCATCTGGTCGGCCTTGCGGGGGTCGACGCCGAGGCGGAACGCGACCTCGACGGTGGAGTCGAACTTCGTGGTGGCCGACTCCTTGGCGAGGCGGACGGCCTCGAGCGGGGAGTACAGGGTGTCGGCGTCGATCCGCTCGGCGGCGGCGCGGTAGGTCTTGCTGCGCTTCATGATCTGCTCCTGCTGGTGTGGTGGGCGTCCCGGGAGATCGCCCTGTGGAGGTGTGGTCGTCGGGCCAGCGCCTGGCCCTGCCACGGCTTCCGGCCGCGCCCTGCAGGACGCGGCCGGAAAGGTCACGAGATCAGGACTCGTAACCGGGGGTGTTGATGCCCATCGAGCGAGCGGTGCCGGCGATGATGCGGGCAGCCATCTCGATGTCGTTGGCGTTGAGGTCTTCCATCTTCTGCTGGGCGATCTCACGGATCTGGTCGGCCGTCAGGGTGGCGACCTTGGTCTTGTTGGGCACGCCGGAACCCTTGGGGACGCCCGCGGCCTTCTTGATCAGCTCGGCGGCCGGCGGGGTCTTGGTGATGAAGGTGAACGAGCGGTCCTCGTAGACCGTGATCTCGACCGGGATGACGTTGCCACGCTGGGACTCCGTCGCGGCGTTGTAGGCCTTGACGAACTCCATGATGTTGACGCCGTGCTGACCGAGGGCCGGGCCGACGGGCGGGGCGGGCGTCGCTGCGCCGGCCTGGATCTGCAGCTTGATGAAGCCGGAGACCTTCTTCTTGGGAGGCATGTGCTACTTCCTTAGGTGGTGGGCCGACGCCGTGGGCGATGACCCGGTTGCAGCCCTGCGGTCTGCCGCAGGACGGTGGGACTCGATCAGATCTTGGCGACCTGGTTGAAGCCCAGCTCGACCGGGGTCTCCCGGCCGAAGATCGAGACGAGCACCTTGAGCTTCTGGGTCTCCACGTTGATCTCGGAGACCGTGGCGTCGAGGGTCTCGAAGGGGCCCTCCATGACCGTGACGGACTCGCCGACCTCGAAGTCGACGTCCACCGCGGGGCGGGCGGGCTGGAGGCCACCGGCACCCTGGTCCGCGGGGGAGCCGCCGGGCGCGGCAGGTGCGGCCGGCTCCTCGAACTTGGGCGCGAGCATGGTGACGACCTCGTCGAGGCTCAGCGGCACCGGCTGGTGGGTGTGGCCGACGAAGCCGGTGACACCGGGGGTATGGCGGACCGCGCCCCAGCTCTCGTCGGTGAGGTCCATGCGGACGAGCACGTAACCAGGCATCCGGACGCGACGAACGGTCTTGCGCTGACCGTTCTTGATCTCCACGACCTCCTCCATGGGAACCTCCACCTGGAAGATGTAGGGCTCCATGTTGAGGCTGGTGACGCGGGTCTCCAGGTTGGTCTTGACGCGGTTCTCGTAGCCCGCGTAGGAGTGCACGACGTACCAGTCGCCCTCGAGCATGCGCAGGTCTCGCTTGAACTCCTCGAGAGGGTTCACCGCGGGCGCGTCGGTGATCGCCGGGCTGTCCGTCGTGGGCTCCTCGGCCTCGGCCTCGGCGGTGGCGGGCTCGGCGACCGGCTGCTCGGGCTCGTCAGCGGTCGCCTCGGTCTCCGCAGACACGTCGAGGTCCTCGGCCTCGTCGCTGGGGGCGAAGGGGTCGTGCGAGGGCTGGTCGGACACGGTGCGGGCCTACTTCCTTGCTGGTGGTCGGGCTGGTCGCCCAGGGCGCTGGACACGGCGCCCGGATCGCCGTCAGCTCCCGGCGAAGGCCCAGAAGACGAGCTTGCCGACGCCGAAGTCGACCACCGCGCAGAACAGCATGATCGCGATGACGAAGACCAGGACGACCGTGGTGTAGGTGATGAGCTCGTCCCGCGTGGGTCGGACGACCTTGCGGAGCTCGTCCATCACCTGGGCGATGAAGAGAGCGATGCGCCCGAAGAAGCCACGCCGGGCCGCGGGAGTGGCACCACGGGTGGTGTTGACCTCGCTCACAGTCCCTGCCTTCGTCAGACGTTGCCTACTCAGCAGGGCAGGAGGGACTCGAACCCCCAACCGCCGGTTTTGGAGACCGGTGCTCTACCAATTGAGCTACTACCCTAGGAAAGGCTCGCCGGCGCGGGAGCTGAGCACCCGGATGCGCCGCCGACCATCCAAGAGACGAGCATACGTCACCCGCGGGCCCCGACGCTAACCGACGTCCGGACACCCCTCCCCTCGGCGCTCCCACCGCCGCAGGCCGCGATCACGCTCGGCCCCGTGCAGCAGGCGCGGCAGCCCGCCCTCGATGCGGGCGGGTGACCAGGCGAGGGCGGGCGGTCCCGCCGAGGGGACGGAGACCGTGAGGACACCGGTCTCGGTGGTCTCCGGGCTTCCGCTGCCGAAGACGAAGTTCCCGAGCCCGTAGGCCACGGCCGTCTCCCCCACCCGCGTCGTCGTCTGGGTGATGTGGGCATGGCTGCCGACGACCACGGTGGCGCCCGCCGCCGACAGCAACCGGGCGGTCTCGCGCTGCCGCGGGGTGGGACAGCGCTGCTTCTCGATGCCCGAGTGCAGGTAGACCACCACCACGGTGTCCGGCCCCGAGGCCCGGGCGGCTCGGACGCCCTCCAGCAGGCCCGCCATACCGCTGTCGTCCTTGACCTTGGCCAGGCCGGGCGCGGTCGCCGTGGCCTTCCAGTCCAGGTGGGCGTCCAGCACGTCGGTGGCGCCCAGCACCACCACCCGGCGGCCGCGGACGGAGGTCACCCAGGGAGCCCACGCCTCACGCTCGTCCTTGCCCAGGCCCACCATCGGCAGCGGCGAGGACGCCTTGACCCGCAGCATCCGCGCCATCCCCTCCTGCCCGAAGTCCATGCCGTGGTTGTTGGCCACCGTCACCACGTCCACGCCGGACTGGCGCAGCGTCGTGAGGATCCGCGGGTCGGTGACGAAGGTGAACGGCTTCGGCTGCGGGACGAGCCCGGAGGTGTCCTCGGCCACGACGGTCTCCAGGTTGACCATGGCCAGGTCGGCCTGCGCCAACACCCTCCCGGCCTCGCCCAGCCCGTGCTCGTTGACGCGTCCCGCGACGCCGTGGGCCTGGGTGTCCCCGGCGAAGGCCAGGGTGATCGCCGACGGCCCAGGGCGACCGGAGGTCGGGTGCGCCCCTCCCCCGGCCGAGGGAGGGGCCACCGCGGGGGCTGTCCGCCCCGCCGGAGCGCGCGTGGGGTCGTCCTGGGCGGCGGGAGCCCCGGCGCAGGCGGCCAGCACCGCCGCAGCCAGGACGGCGAGAGCGGGCATCCCCTCGGACCACCTCGCGATGCACCTCTTCGTAGGCATGAGGCAACTGTCAGCCATGTTCGCTGCTGCTGCCATCCGGCGCGCGGACCCGGCGTACGAGCAGACGGCGGACCGAGGCGGGCAGGATGGACGCATGGCCCGACCTCTCGACCAGCTGCCCAAGGCCCACCTGCACCTGCACTTCACCGGATCGATGCGCCCGGAGACCCTGGTCGAGATGGCCCGCGAGCACGGTCAACGGCTGCCGCACGCCCTCACCCAGGGGCACCCGCCACGGCTGGCCGACGTGGACGAGCGTGGCTGGTTCCGCTTCCAGCGGTTGTACGACGCGGCGCGGGCGTGCGTGCGCAGCCCCCAGGCGATGCGCCGGATCGTGCTCGAGGCGGCCCTCGACGACGCGGCCGAGGGGTCGCGCTGGCTCGAGCTCCAGGTGGACCCGACCAGCTATGCGCCCTTCTGCGGGGGCCTGACGCCGGCGCTGGAGCTGGTCCTCGACGCAGCTGCGGCGGCGAGCGCCGAGTCCGGGATCGGGGTGGGCGTGGTGGTCGCGGCCAGCCGGATCCGGCACCCCTTCGACGCGCGGACGCTGGCGCGACTGGCGAGCCGGTATGCCGGGGAGGGAGCCGGGACGGTGGTGGGTTTCGGACTGTCCAACGACGAGCACCGCGGGGTCACCGAGGACTTCGAGCCGGCCTTCCGGATCGCCCGGGCGGCCGGGCTGGCGCTGGTCCCGCACGGGGGCGAGCTGCGTGGCCCCGAGGCGGTGACCCAGACGTTGGAGGCCTTCGTCCCCGACCGGATCGGGCACGGGGTGCGGGCGGCGGAGGACCCGCGGGTCCTGGACCGGCTGGCGCGAGAGGGGGTGGCCCTGGAGGTCTGCCCAGGGAGCAACGTGTCGCTGGGGGTCTACGACACGGCCGACGCGGTGCCGCTGCGACCGATCCTCGACGCGGGCGTGTCCGTGGCGCTCGCGGCGGACGACCCGCTGCTCTTCGGCAGTCGGCTGGTCGACCAGTACGCCACGGCCCGGGAGGTCCACGGGCTCGACGACGAGGAGCTGGCGGCCCTGGCCCGGATGTCGCTGCGAGCGTCGTCGGCGCCGCGGGAGGTCGTCGCCCGGGCCGAGGCGGACGTCGACGCGTGGCTGCGACTGCCGGCCTGAGCGGACGCCCGCCCCGGAGCGCCTGACGCCGAGGCGGCGCGCGCAGGCCTGCGGGCGGCGGTCGGACCCGCCTGCGCGACGAAGCCCGGCGGACCCGACCACCGGCGGTAGGTCACAGGGAGTGGCCGACGAAGACGGGCTCGTTGACCAGGGTCACGCCGAAGGTCTCCTGCACACCGTCGCGCACCTGGCGGGCGAGGGCCACGACGTCCGCCGCCGAGGCCGGCCCGCGGTTGGTGACCGCCAGGGGGTGCCTGGTGGACAGGGCCGCAGGCCCCGGCATACCGAATCCCTTGCCGAAGCCCGCCTTGTCGATGAGCCAGGCGGCGCTGGTCTTGACCAGGCCCTCGCCCGCGGCGAACCGCGGCGGCACCGGGCCCTGCGCGCCGAGCCGGGCGGTGGCGCGTCGGGCGAGCTCCTCCCAGCCCTCCTCGTCCAGGATCGGGTTGGTGAAGAAGGAGCCGCAGGACCAGGTGTCGTGGTCCTGCGGGTCGAGGACCATCCCGCGCTGCCGACGCTGCTCCAGCACTGCCGCGCGGGCATCGGCCAGGGGAACCCGGGCGCCGAGCTCGACACCGAGCCCGTCGGCCAGCGCGGCGTAGGCCACGGGGCGCGAGAGGTCCCCCACCTCCAGCTGGAAGGCGACGTCGAGGACGACATAGCGGTCGGTGCCCTTGAACGCCGAGTGCCGGTAGGCGAAGGCACAGTCCGAGCTCGTGAACGTGCGCACCCGCCCCTCGTGCCGGTCGTAGACCCGCACCTGGGCGATGGTCTGGGCGACCTCCTGCCCGTAGGCGCCGACGTTCTGCACCGGAGTGGCGCCGGTCAGGCCCGGGATGCCGGAAAGCGCCTCGATGCCGGCCCAGCCCTCCTCCACGGCACGCTCGACCAGACCGTCCCAGGGCTCCCCCGCCGCGACCCGGACGAAGGCGCCGCCGCAGAGGTCCTGGCTCTCGACCTGCGCCCCCGACGTGCGCACCACGACCACGGTGCCGGCGAAGCCCTCGTCGGCGATCACCAGGTTGGACCCACCGCTGATCACGAGCAGGGGCTCGTCGGCGTCGTCGACCTCGCGGACCGCGTCGACGAGCTCGTCGGTGGTGGTGACGGTCACCAGCCGCTGGGCCGGGCCACCCACCCGCATCGTCGTCAGGGTGGCGAGGGGGACGTCGTGGTCGACCTGCATGGGGGTCCTTCGCGATCGGTCAGAGGCGTATGACAGCCAGCGCGCGCCCGAGGACCTTCTTGCCCTGGCACGTCGCGGACACCTCGACCGTAGCCCGTCCGTCGGCCACCGAGCGAACGACCCCGCCGAGTTCGACGTCGGCGCCGGAGTCGTGCGGGACCACCACGGGCGCGACGAACTTGGTCGAGCACTCGATCACGCGCCCGGCGTCCCCGCACCAGTCGACGACGAGCTGCATCGCGGCGCCCATCGTCCACATCCCGTGGGCGATCACGTCGGGCAGGCCGACACCCTGGGCGAAGCGCTCGTCCCAGTGGATCGGGTTGCGGTCCAGGGAAGCCCCGGCGTAGGCCACCAGGGTGGCCCGGGTGACGTGGGCGGTGCGGCCGGGCAGCCGGTGGCCGGGCTCCACGGTGGCCAGGTCGGCGGGGACCGGACGGGTGGGGGCCGGCTCGGCGGCGGTCATGGTCGCTCCTCCCCCCGGATCACCAGGGTGCTCGTGGCGGTGCAGCGGGGGTCGCCGTCGACGGTGGTGAGCTCGCTGCGGGTGGTGACCATGGCGTGGCCACCCACGAGGCGCACGGTGTCCACGTGCAGCACGGCGGTCACCTCGTCGCCCGCGGTGAGCGGGTGGTGGTGCACGAAGCGCTGCTCCCCGTGGACCACGCGGGAGAAGTCGATGCCGGCCTCGGGGTCCTCGATCAGCTGCCGGTCCGCCTGCTGGGCGATCAGGACGGCGAAGGTGGGCGGGGCGACGACGTCGGCGTAGCCGCGCCCACGGGCGGCCTCGCGGTCGGTGTGCACCAGGTCGCAGGCGCCGACGGCCGAGGCGAACTCGGCGATCTTGGCCCGCCCCACCTGGTAGGGGGCGGTGGGGGGATAGCGGCGCCCCGCGAAGGACTCGTTGACTGCCATGGCGGGGACCCTAGCCACCCTTTCGGGTTACTCGCGCGTCCGAGCGGGTTCGGACATACGACGAGCGCCGTCCCTCCGGTGGAGGGACGGCGCTCGGGATGCTTCGGGGTGCGCTCAGCGGGTCTCGCGGTGCGCGGTGTGCTTCTTGCAGCGCGGGCAGAACTTCGCGAGCTCCATGCGGTCGGGGTTGTTCCGCCGGTTCTTCTTGGTGATGTAGTTGCGCTCCTTGCAGTCAGTGCACGCCATCGTGATCTTGGGGCGGACGTCAGCGGACTTGCTAGCCACGGGGCAACCTGCTCTCGAAGTGGTGATCGGCGGGGTGACCGATCGGATGGGATGAACTTGGTAGCGGGAGCGGGGCTCGATCCCGCGACCTCACGATTATGAGTCGTGCGCTCTAACCAGCTGAGCTACCCCGCCAGGACAAATCCAGCGATGAGCCAGACCTGCGGAGCCCCCTGTCGGAATCGAACCGACGACCTTTTCCTTACCATGGAAACGCTCTGCCGACTGAGCTAAGGGGGCCCGAACGCTCGATATGGAGGTCGGCGCTCGGCACTGCACGCTCTCTTGGAGCGCGACGACCAAGGTACACGGATTTGGCCGCCCAGTGAAATCGAGGTGACCACCGCCCCCTGGCCTGCGCAGACACCTCAGCGTGGGGCTGTGCACCCTCCCCCCACCCGGTCCGGGGTCGCTCCCAGGTGACCAACACCGATGGCACAGGTCCGCGCGCCTACGATGGGTCGTCGTGCCCCCCAGGAGGCACCCGTCGAGCGGCGTGCCCCGAAGCCTGGCAGCGGCATACCTGATCCGAGAGCGAAGTGAGACCGCACCCATGACGAGCAAGGACGTCCATCGGTTGGAGCGCGTCGTCATCCGGTTCGCCGGTGACTCCGGCGACGGGATGCAGCTGACGGGCGACAGGTTCACGTCGCAGACCGCGATCCTCGGCAACGACCTGTCCACGCTGCCGAACTTCCCCGCGGAGATCCGGGCGCCCCAGGGGACCATCCACGGCGTCTCGAGCTTCCAGCTGCACTTCGCCGACCACGACGTGCTCACCCCGGGCGACAACCCCGACGTGCTCGTCGCGATGAACCCCGCGTCGCTCAAGGCCAACCTGGGTGACCTGCCGCGCGGCGCGACGATCATCGCCGACAGCGACGAGTTCACGACCCGCAACCTGGCCAAGGTCGGGTATGCCGCCAATCCCCTCGAGGACGGCACGCTGGAGAGCTTCCACGTGCACGCGCTGCCCCTGACCTCCATCACCGTCGACGCCCTCGCCGACCACCCGCTGACCCGCAAGGACAAGCAGCGCTCCAAGAACATGTTCGCCCTCGGGCTGCTGTCCTGGCTGTACACGCGCCCGCTGGAGGCCACCGAGAGCTTCCTCGCAGCGAAGTTCGGCACCCGTCCCGAGATGCTGGCGGCCAACCTGGCGGCGCTGCGGGCCGGCTTCGCCTACGGCGAGACGACCGAGGACTTCGCGGTGTCGTACGAGGTCGGACCGGCGCCGATGCGTCAGGGGCTCTACCGCAACATCACCGGCAACACGGCGCTGGCGTACGGCCTGGCGACCGCGGCGCACCGGGCCGGTCTGCCGCTCGTGCTCGGGGCCTACCCGATCACCCCGGCGTCGGACGTCCTGCACGTCCTGTCCGGGCTCAAGCGCCTGGGCGTGACCACGATCCAGGCCGAGGACGAGATCGCCGGCATCGGCGTCGCCCTGGGCGCGAGCTACGGCGGGGCGCTGGGCGTCACCACCACCTCTGGCCCGGGCCTGGCCCTGAAGTCCGAGACCATCGGCCTGGCCGTCTCCCTGGAGATCCCGCTGGTCGTCGTGGACGTCCAGCGCGGCGGCCCCTCCACCGGCCTGCCCACCAAGACCGAGCAGGCCGACCTGATGCAGGCGATGTACGGCCGCAACGGCGAGGCGCCCGTGCCCGTGATCGCCGCCCAGTCCCCCTCGGACTGCTTCGACGCGGCGGTCGAGGCCGTGCGGATCGCGGTGACCTACCGGACGCCGGTGATCCTGCTGTCGGACGGCTACCTCGCCAACGGGTCCGAGCCCTGGCAGATCCCCGCCCTGGCGGACCTGCCGACGATCGACCCCGGGTTCGCCACCGAGCCGAACGCCACCGACGACGACGGGGTCCCGGTCTTCCGCCCCTACCTGCGCGACCCCGAGACCCTCGCCCGCCCGTGGGCCATCCCCGGCACGGCCGGGCTGGAGCACCGCATCGGCGGGATCGAGAAGAAGGACGTGTCCGGGGAGATCTCCTACGACCCCGACAACCACGACCGGATGACCCGCCTGCGGGCCGCCAAGGTCGCCGGCGTCACCGTGCCCGACGTGGTCGTCGACGACCCCACCGGCGACGCGCGGGTGCTGATGCTGGGGTGGGGCTCGACGTACGGCCCGATCAGCGCCGGGATCCGGCACGCCCGCGCGACCGGGGCCACCGTCGCCCAGGCCCACCTGCGGCACGTCAACCCCTTCCCCGCCAACCTCGGTGACGTGCTGCGCGGCTACGACCGGGTGATCTGCCCCGAGATGAACCTCGGGCAGCTCACCGCGCTGCTGCGCGCGGCATACCTCGTGGACGTCCGGGCGTTGACCCAGGTGCGCGGTCTGCCGTTCACCGCCGCGGCGCTGGCCGACGCCGTCCACGACGCGCTGCGCGAGCTCGACCCGCAGCACACCCCCCGCGTGACCCCTGGGCAGGAGGCCCGCTCATGACGACCATCGACCTCGGTATGCCGAACCACGGCCTCGCGGGCGTCCCGCGCCTGGACGACGGCGAGCCCGCCCAGTCCAAGAAGGACTTCACCTCCGACCAGGAGGTGCGCTGGTGCCCCGGGTGCGGGGACTACGCCGTGCTGGCCGCCGTGCAGTCCTTCCTGCCCGACCTGGGCCTGAAGCGGGAGAACATCGCCTTCGTGTCCGGGATCGGGTGCTCCTCGCGGTTCCCGTACTACCTGGACACCTACGGGATGCACTCGATCCACGGCCGCGCCCCCGCCATCGCCACCGGCCTGGCCACCGCCCGCCCAGACCTGTCGGTGTGGGTCGTCACCGGTGACGGCGACGCGCTGTCCATCGGCGGCAACCACCTGATCCACGCGATGCGCCGCAACGTCAACATGACGATCCTGCTGTTCAACAACCAGATCTACGGCCTCACCAAGGGGCAGTACTCCCCCACCAGCGAGGTCGGCAAGGTCACCAAGTCCACGCCCGCGGGGTCGGTCGACGCGCCGTTCAACCCGGTCTCCCTGGCGCTCGGCGCCGAGGCGACCTTCGTGGCGCGCACCATGGACGCCAACCGCAAGCACCTGATCGCGGTGCTCCGCGCCGCCGCCGAGCACCGCGGCACGTCCTTCGTGGAGATCTACCAGAACTGCCCGATCTTCAACGACGGCGCCTTCCAGATGCTCAAGGACCGCGGCGAGGCCGCCGTCCGGCTCGTGCACCTCGAGGACGGCCAGCCGGTCCGGGTCGGCGCCCACCAGGTCGTCGTCCGCCGCGAGGACGGCTCCCTCGAGGTGACCGACGAGGCCTCCCTGGACGAGGCGGGTCGCTCGCGGATCGTGGTGCACCACACCGACGCCGCCGACCCGACCGCGGCGTTCGCGCTGTCCCGCCTGGACGTCGGCGACCAGCTGCACGTGCCCATGGGGATCTTCAGGTCCGTGACCCGGCCCACGTACGACGACCTCGTCCGCGGCCAGATCGCCGGCGCCCAGGCATCGGTGGGCAGGCCCGCCGGCGACGCCGACGTCGAGGCGCTGCTGCGCGGCAAGGACACCTGGACCATCGGCTGACCTCGCTCCTCGGGCCGGTCCGCAAGCGCGGTGGACAGCGGGCCGCCCACCGCCAGGCCGTGGGGCAGGCCGGTGGCCTGAGCCGCTGGGCGGGGAAATGGCGAGGGCCCGGTCCTTCGCCGTACGCCGAAGGACCGGGCCCGAGGCGGGGTCAGGCCTCCTGGCCGATCTGGCGCAGCAGCTCCTGGAACCACGGCTGCGAGGCGTCGAAGGCCTTGTGGCCCGCGATCCGCGGGAACTCGATGACCCGCAGCTCGTCGCCGCGCTCCTCGTCGTGACCCACGACGCCGGGGGTGCCGGCCCGGGCGGCCTCGACGGCGACGTCGCACATCTGCTTGATCAGCGCGAGGTCGGTGTCGTTGGCCTTGGCCGAGCGGGAGAAGTAGCCGGACTTCTGGACCATCTTCTTCTCCGCCTGCAGCTTGTCCGCGAACTGGCTGGCGAAGTAGCTGCCGGGGTTGATGGTGTCCAGCTTGACGTGGCCGAAGGGATCGCGCTGGACCTCCTCGCCCGCGGCCTCCATGGCCGTGACGATGTCGTCGACGCCCGCGCCCTCGGACAGGAAGATGTTGACGTTGCCGATCTCGTCCATGACCTTCTTGAGGCGCTCGGCCTCGCGGTCCAGGTCGACGTGCACCTCGGGGACGTAGACGCCGTGGATGGCCCAGCGCTCGGGGGTCAGGCCGGCCTGCGGGAGCCACTGCTGCTGCCCGTGCCACTCCATGTAGTGCTTGGCGGCGGCCGCGGTCAGCCAGCCGCAGTTGCGGCCCATGACCTCGTGGACGATGAGCATGCGCGGGTTGGAGCCGTGCTCGGCGATGACGTTCTGCGCGAAGATCGACGCCTGCTCGGCGGCCGTCTGGGCGCCCAGCGACTGCCGGATCGGGACGATGTCGTTGTCGATCGTCTTGGGCAGACCGACCACGGTCAGCTCGTAACCCTGCTCGTGCAGGAAGGCGGCCAGGTCGGCCGCGGTGGTGTTGGTGTCGTCGCCGCCGATGGTGTGCAGGACGTCGACGCCGTCCTCCTTGAGGCGGTTGGCGGCGACCTCGAGGGGGTTGTCGCCCTCCTTGACCAGACCGCGCGCGACCAGGTCCTTGGCGTTGGTGAGCTTGACGCGCGAGTTGCCGATCGGGCTGCCACCGAAGTCGCGCAGCAGGCCGGCGTTGCGCCGGGTCTCCTCGTCGAAGACGGTGTAGGTGCCGGTGAGGACCCCGTGGTAGCCGTGGCGGTAGCCGATCAGCTCGACCTCGGGCATGACCTCGGTGTAGCGCTCGATCAGGTCGCCGACCGCGGCGGACAGGCAGGGGGCGTAGCCGCCTGCGGTCAGCATGGCAACGCGCTTGATGGTCATGGGCAGACTCCTCGAGATAAGGGATGGATCGGGGACGTCGTCGTCGTCACCAGCCTATCCAGGCCGGTCAGTCGTCCACACCTCGGGCGGCGAGGGCGTCACCGACCCGGTCGGCATGACGGACGGTGCGTATGACGAGAGGCGTCGCGACCGCCCGCACCGACCGGCCCAGCCCCCGCGCCCGTCGAGCGTCCAGCGTCTCCTGCAGCAGGCTCCCGATCACGGGGACGGTGCGCAGGGCCAGGCTGACGGTGAGGGCGACCCGCTCCGGGCAGACCCCGACGTGCCGCAGCGGGGAGACGAGGCGCTCGACACCGGCGAGCATCTCGGACACCCGCGTCGTCAGCGTCACCAGGCCGGCCGCGGCCACGGCCACCGCCATACCGCCGCAGGTCACCACCACCGCCTGCCAGCCGCCGCTCCACGCCTGGAAGGGCGCCATGAAGACCAGGAACCAGCGCAGCGGCCGCACCTCGCCCCACCCGAGCCGCAGCGGGATCCGGCACCCGAGGTAGGCGGCCAGCACGACGAGCGCCGAGACGCCCGTCATCCACGGCTCCTGGACGAGCGACACCGGCACCAGGAACACCGCGAGGAGCAGCAGCTTGGCGGGGACGGGCAGCCGGTGCAGGACGGAGGTGCCGTCGGCATGAGCCCCGGTCAGCACCTCAGGCCCCCATGAGCCGTTGGTAGAACGGCAGGACCTCGGCCGCCGGCCCGTCCGCCGCGACGCGCCCCTCGTCGATGCAGATCACGCGCTCCCACCCGTCGAGCAGCCACAGGTGGTGGGTGACCAGGACGACCTGCTGCTCGAGGGTCGCGAGCACCTGGGCGACCTGGCGGGAGTGGCGCAGGTCGAGCAGGGTCGTCGGCTCGTCGCAGACCAGGACGTGGGGGCGGGTGACGAGGACCGCGGCGAGCGCGAGCAGCTGCTTCTGCCCCGAGGACAGCTGGTGCGCGGGGTGATCCGCGTGGTCGGCGAGGGAGTAGCGCGCGAGCACCTCGTCCACCAGGCGCCGCTTGTCGGCGTCGGTGAGGTCGGGGCGACGCCGCAACGAGAACTCCACGTCCTCGCGCACCGTCGGCATGACGATCTGCGCCTCCGGGTCGGGGAAGACGAACCCGACCTTGCGGCGCACCGCCGCCCCCTCGCGCGCGGGGTCGAGGCCGTCGACCAGGACCCGCCCCTCGGTGGGGGTGACCAGCCCGTTGAGCATCCGGGCCAGCGTGGACTTGCCGGACCCGTTGGCGCCGACCAGCCCGACGCGCGGCTCGGTCAGCGTCAGGTCGACACGGTCCAGGACGCGGCGCTCGCCGTAGGCATGGCCGACGCCCTCCAGCCGGATGGTGGGCACGTCAGCGGTGTCGGGCCGGGAGCAGGTCGGGGACGGCCTTGTGCACCGCGGCGGCCACGACCCCGGCGATCACGGCCTTGACCAGGTCGCCGGGCAGGAAGGTCAGCGCGAAGGCCGCGGCCCCCGCGAGGTCGAGCCGGGCCGAGCGCCAGGCCATCCCGGGGATCCCGAGGGCGTGGCAGACGACGAGGCCGCCCACGACCGCGGCGAGCACGGCCTGCCACGCCTGCACCGGGCGCGGCGCCCGCTCGACGAGCCAGCCGATGACGAGGGCGACGAGCGGATAGCTCAGGGCATAGCCGACGGTCGGGCCGGTCAGGATCGCCGGCCCGCGAGCGCCCGAGCCGAGCACCGGGAGCCCCGCGAGCGCCAGCACCAGGAAGAGCAGCACCGCGAGGAATCCGCGGCGGGCCCCGAGGACGGCGCCCGCGAGCATGATGCCGAGGTTCTGCAGGACGATCGGGGCGGCCCCGCCCACGGGGACCTTGACCGGCACGAGCGCCACGATCAGCGCGCAGAACGCGGCGACCAGGGCGAGGTCTCGGGCCGTCATACGGCTGCTGCGGGCGGGGGGTGCGGTCGAGCTGGCGGGGGACATCGAGACCTCGGTCGACGAGCGGGTATGGCGATCGACCAGCCTACCTGAACGCCGTTCAGCGGCTCGCCGGGTCCCGGGCCGTCGGGCGCCTAGGCTGCGGTGGTGCCCCTCCTGATGCCGCAGCGCCCGCGCGTCCTGGCCGCCGCCGTCCGTGCCGGGCTCGCGGTGCAGGTCGTGCTCACGGCGCTGCGCCTGCCCTCGCCGTCGCTCTTCGCCGGGCTGGTCGGGGGCGCGGTGCCGGCCCTGGCCCGAGGGCCGGTGCCGACGCTGCCCCGGTGGTCGGTCCTGCTGTCCCAGGCGCTGATCGGGGTCACCATCGGCGAGACCGTCACCGTGACCGCGCTGCGCCAGGTCGCCACCGACTGGCCCTCGGTGGTGGCCGTGGTCGTGGTGACCCTGGCGCTCAGCCTCGCCTCGGGGGTCGTCCTGGCGCGGGTGCACCGGGTGTCGGAGGCGACCGGGGTGTTCTCCATGATCGCGGGCGGGGCCTCGGGGATCACGGCCATCGCGGACGAGCTGGGGGCGGACGCACGGGTGGTGTCGGTCCTGCAGCACCTGCGGGTGCTGCTGGTGATCGTGTCCTTGCCGGTCGTGGTGGGGATGGCCTTCCACCCCGCCGGGCGCGAGGTGGCCCGGACGACGGTCGCCGCGCCCCTCGGACCCAGCCTGGTCATGGTGACGGTGTCGGTGGGGCTCGGCCTCGTGCTGGCCCGGGCGATCCCGGTCTCGACCTTCACCCTGATCGGGCCCATGGCCGTCGCGGGTGGGCTCGCGCTGTGGGGCGGTCTGGGGCCCGCCGCCTCACCGGCGCCGCTCACCGCGCTGGCGATGCTGGTCGTCGGGCTGCAGGTGGGCCTCACACTCGACCGCGACAGCCTCGGCGCGATCCGGCGGCTCCTGCCGACCGGGCTGGCGCTGATCGCGGTGGTCATGCTCGGGTGCGGGCTGCTCGGCGCGGTGCTCTCGCGGGCGACCGGCGTCGACCCGTTGACCACCTATCTGGCGACCACGCCGGGCGGGCTCTTCGCCGTGCTGGCCACCGCGACGAGCACCGGCGCCGAGCCGACGTACGTCTTCGCGGTGCAGCTGGCGCGCCTGGTCGCGATCCTGGCGCTGGCCCCGCTGCTGGCGCGATGGCTGCGGGCGCGGGCGGGGGCGCGACGTGCCGGGTCGAGCTAGACCCAGTGCACCGGCCCGTCCACGAGCACCCCGGCGCCCGAGGTGAGCTCGGCGACCAGCTGCGCGAGCGCCGCCCGCTCCCCCGGCGCCACGTCCAGCCGCAAGGTCGCCGCCGCGGCGTAGTCCACCCCGTCGACGTGGACGCCGCGGGCGCGCAACGTCGACTCCACGCGCCCGGCCTCGGCATGGCCCACGGCGAGCGTGCACCGCTGCAGCAGTCGCCGCTCGACCACCCGCGCGGACTCGCACGCGGCGCGCACCGCGTCGCCATACGCCCGGATCAGCCCACCGGTCCCCAGCAGGGTCCCGCCGAACCACCGCGTGACCACGCACACCACGTCGGTGAGCTCACGGCCGCGCAGCACCTCGAGCATGGGCGCGCCCGCGGTGCCGGCGGGTTCGCCGTCGTCGGAGGAGCGCTCGGTCATGGCGTCCGGGCCCAGGACGAAGGCCGAGCAGTGGTGCCGGGCGTCCCAGTGCTGCTTGCGGGCCCGCTCGACGACCTCGCGGGCGGCGTCCTCGGTCGCGGCCGGCTCCAGCCGGGCGAGGAACCGCGACCGCTTCGCCTCGACCTCGGCGTCGACCGGCGCGGCGATGGTGCGATAGGTCTCGGCCATCCGGTCATCCTAGGCTCGTGACCATGAGCGACCTGCCTCTCACCCTGCCCCCCAGCCGCGTGCCCGACCCCGCCGAGGCTCTCCCGCTGCGGTGGGGCGTGATCGGGCCGGGCGGCATCGCCCGGGCCTTCGCCGAGGGGCTGCACCGCTGGACGCGCAGCCGGATCGTCGCGGTCGGGTCGCGCTCGATGGAGCGGGCCCGGGCGTTCGCCGAGGAGGTGGGCGGGGCGCGTGCCCACGGCGGCTACGAGGCGCTGGTGGCGGACGACGAGGTGGATGCGGTGTATGTCGCGACGCCGCACAGCGAGCACCGCGACCACGCGCTGCTCGCCATCGGGGCGGGGCGGCACGTGCTGGTGGAGAAGGCCTTCACGCGCACCGCGGCCGAGGCGCGCGAGGTGGTGGCCGCCGCCCGGGCCGCGGACGTGACCTGCCTGGAGGCGATGTGGACCCGCTTCCTGCCGCAGTCCGACGTCGTCCGGCAGCTCGTCCGCTCCGGCGAGATCGGCGAGATCGAGACGGTGCAGGCCGACCACGGGCAGTGGTTCGGCGAGGACCGCACGTCGCGGCTGTTCGCCCCGGAGCTGGCGGGCGGGTCGCTGCTCGACCTGGGGATCTATCCCGTGGCCTTCGCGGTGGACCTGGTCGGGCTGCCGAGGCAGGTGCTCGCGGCCGGGACCCGGGCGTTCACCGGGGTGGAGCGGCAGGCGTCGCTGATCCTCGCCGGCTTCGACCGGGCACCGTCGGCCCACGCGGTGCTGACGACCACGCTGGCGGCCAGGACGCCGACCACCGCCTCGGTCTCGGGGTCGCTGGCGCGGGTCGAGCTGGCGGGCGAGTTCTACCAGCCCGGGCGGGTGCGGCTGGTGTCGCGCGCCGGCGAGGTGGTCGAGGGTCCGGAGCCGACGATCCGCGGGCACCTCGGCCTGTGCCACGAGGCCGCCCACCTGGCGACGCTGGTCGCGGAGGGTCGGCGCGAGTCGCCGCTCCTCCCCCTGGACGAGTCGGTCGCCGTGATGGAGCTGCTCGACGAGGTGCGGCGCCAGATCGGCGTCCCGCTCTAGACCTACCGCCGGTAGGTCAGTCGGAGCCGAGCAGCTGTCGCTCGAAGCGGTGGCCCCCTCGGAGCCACGCCCACCCGCAGACGAGAGCCACCGCGCCCGCGGCGGGGCCGAGCGCCCACCACAGGGACCGCGCGGCGATCTGGTCAGGACCGTACATCGACAGCACGGCCCACGACGACAGCGTGGCCACCAGCACCCCACCCACACCGCCGACCCCGATCGGCAGCAGGGCCATCGCCGTCCGGCGCCCGCGCAGGAAAGACGTCGAGGTCCCCAGCGCCACCAGGCTGTTGGTGGAGGCACGAGCAGACTCCTGGATCCGGTCCAGGACGAGCACGAAGGACAGGAAGCACAGCACCGCAGCCGCCATGACACCGAGGTTGAGGATCATGGCCTGCTCGCGGGCCAGCGCATAGGCCGACTGTCCGCCCCAGGCACGCAGCTCCGCCTCGGGCAGTGCCTGGTGAATGGCCTGGGTCCGGCGGTCGTACTCGGCGCTCCCGGTCGGGATCTCCTGGATCACGGTTCCCTGCGCCAGCTGCCAGGCCCAGCCGTTCTCCTCGAGCGGCAGCCTCACCTCCCCCTCAGGCAGCTCCAGGTCGACCGGGATCGACAGCAGCGTCAGCGAGTGCACCCGGTGGCCTGTGAGGGGGATCGACAGCGAGCGGATGCCCGCCGGCAACGGCCCCCGGCAGGGACCGCCGCCGCACGGTCGGCCGGCCCGGGGGCCACCCGCGAGCTCCACCCTGAAGAAGCTGTCCCGTGGCCCGTCCACTGCGTAGGTGACCGCCGCGTCCCCGCGCACCACGGACCGCAGGACCGCTCGCCCGTCTGCGGCGACAGACTCCAGCGGCACCTGAACGGCCACCGTCGGTCGACCTTGCTCGGTGACCACCCGCACCCACACCAGGAAGGTGCCGCACATGGCGCAGGTCAGGACGGTCACCACCATGACCGTGACGAGACGGGACACCGTGGGCCAGTGGTAGGAGGCAGCACGGGCCCCGTGGCGAAGGAGCAGCAGCCGGCTTCGGTGCGCCGCCTCGCAGACTCGTCGGGCCAGCCAGGTCACGGTGACCGGGGCGCTGGCCGCGAGGAGCCCGACGGCGAGGAGCGTCGTGGAGTAGAGCGGGCTCCCGGTGGGAGACACGGGGCGGGACCCTGCCGTCACGCAGATGACCGCGAGAAAGCCCACCGCCACGAGGGACGTGACGAGCGCAGCACGCGTCGCCCAGCAGCCGAGGTGCTGCTGCCAGCGGGGACGACCCCGCCGCCGCACGGAGGAGGAGAGCACCCCGGACATGGTGACCCGTGCGAGCAGCCGGATCGCCAGCAGGACCCCTGCGGCGACGACGACGAAGACCACGGCGACCCCGAGTCCCGGCGCGCTGTGCTCCCGTTACCTTCTTCGTGCCCTCGGTGATGGGGGTGCTGGTCACCAGGTCTGGTATGACTCTTTGCCCCTGTCGCGCATGATCCGGGGGGTGTTGTCGCCGGGCTTGGTGGCGTCGGTGTGACCGCTGATAGGGACACGGCCCCCGCGCTCGGGAGGTCTCTTCGTAACGTGGCTGCCGGCTGCTGACGCCCGACCTGTGGCCAGCGGATCATGAGTCCGTCGGTCAACGAGGAGGACAGGATGCACGGGCTACCCGACCGCACCTACGCGGTCTACCTGGGGTTGGACGTCGGCAAGGAAACTCACCACGCCACCGCCCTGGACCCGTCCGGAAAACGGCTGCACGACAAGGCGCTACCGCAAGACGAGACCAAGCTGCGCGCCCTCTACGAGCACCTGTCCACGCACGGCCCGGTCCTGGTCGTGGTGGACCAGCCCGCCTCGATCGGGGCCCTGCCGGTCGCGGTCGCCCGCGCCGTCGGGGTCGACGTGGCGTACCTGCCGGGCCTGGCGATGCGCCGCATCGCGGACCTACACCCCGGCGCAGCGAAGACCGACGCCCGCGACGCGTACGTCATCGCCGACGCGGCCCGCACCATGCCCCACACCCTGCGGCGCGTGGACATGAACGACGACGCCCTGGCCGACTTGGAAGTCATCGTCGGGTACGACGACGACCTGGCCGGTGAGGTCACCCGCGTCACCAACCGCCTGCACGGCCTGCTCACCCAGATCCACCCAGCCCTGGAACGAGCCCTCGGACCCCGACTGCACCACAAGGCTGTCCTCGAGCTCCTGACCAGGTTCGGCGGACCCGCCGGGCTACGCACGGCCGGTCGGCGGCGGCTGACGAGCGTGGCCAAGCCCCGCGCGCCGCGCTCCTACGATCGGATCGTCGACGAGGTCATGACCGCCCTGGACGCCCAGACCGTGACCGTGCCCGGCACCCGCGCGGCCGAGCTCGTCATCCCGAAGCTGGCTTCCCAGCTCGCCGACCTGCTCGAGCAACGCGCGACCGTCGCGGCGCAGGTCGAGGAGATCCTTGATGCCCACCCTCTTGCCCCGGTCCTGACCTCGATGCCCGGCGTCGGTGTCAGGACCGCCGCAAGGATCTTGCTCGAGGTCGGCGACGGCAGCGCCTTCCCCACAGCCGGGCACCTCGCCGCCTACGCAGGCCTCGCCCCCGTCACACGTCGATCCGGGTCCAGCATCCGCGGCGAGCACCCCTCCAGGTCAGGCAACAAGAACCTCAAACGCGCGCTGTTCCTGTCCGCCTTCGCAGCCCTGTCCGACCCCACCAGCCGCGCCTACTACGACCGCAAACGAGCCCAAGGCAAGAAGCACAACGCCGCCCTCATCTGCCTGGCCCGCCGACGCTGCGACGTTCTCTACGCCATGCTCAGAGACGGCACCACCTACCAAGCCCCGACGGCCGCTACCGCGGCTTGACGAACCCCATAGGGACACCCCCCACCAGCGCACCCCGACGAGACCCGATCCGGCCAGCGCTGCATGCGTCGCGGCATACACCCCGGCCCCCGACACGGTCCCGATCACGCCGAGCAGGGTGATCTCGGCGGCGTAGAGCCGCCCGCACCGCCGCGCCGAGACCCCCAGGACGACGAGCGAGCGATACCGGCGTTCGCGGCTCCGCGCCGTCGCCCGCAAGCACAGCTGGAGCAACATCACGGTCAGAGCACCGACGAGGATCCCCAGCTCGGCCGCCATCATGGTGGCCGGGGTCGCCATCAGGCCCTGACCACCGGCCCCGAAGCCTGCGACGCCTGCAGGTGAGGGCCGACCCGGCACGACGGTGTAGGACAGCAGCTCGTCCGGGTCGGTGAGTCCGGGGGCGCCGATGCGCTCCGGGACGACCACCCCCAGCCCGAGCCGGCTCGCCAGCTCTGGATCGCGCTCCAGGCGCTCTGCCAGGCCCGGAGAGACCATCGACCGGCCCGGCTGCGGCCACTGCCTCACCCCCGGTGGCCGAGGTGCCTGCGCCGTGACTCCGCGGTAGACGAAACGCTGATAGGGCTCCCCCGCAGGAGCTCGATGCTCCCGCTGCGGACCGGCCGACACCGCGCGGCCGATCGCCGCCCGCTGCGCCTGACCGCCGGACACCGCCGCGGGGCGGCGACCCGCGCACTCCTCCAGCCCGAGCCGCTCCACCAGCTCGGCCACGCGTTGCTTCCGGGGCCGACGGCCCCACCGCAGCAGCTCCAGCGGGAGCTCGACGTTCTCGGCCAGGGTCAGCTCGGGCACCAGGTCGGCTCGCTGGAAGACGAAGCCCACCGAGCCCAACCGCAACGCCGCGAGCGCCTCCGGCGTGGCGGCCGCGGTGTCGACCCCGAGGAGGCGGACCCGCCCTCGGTCGGGCCGCTCCAGCCCCGCCATGGCATACAACAAGGTGGTCTTGCCCGAGCCCGACGGACCCACCACCGCCACGGACCCGGGAGCAGACAGCTCCACCGAGATCCCGCGCAGCACCGGAGCCTGCCCATAGTCCACCCACAGGTCCTCGACCCCGACCGCCTGATCCATCGCTCTCCCCGCCACGCGACCGCCGCGCGGGTCCGACCCGCGCGGCGGCCTTCTGACAACGTCTGCTGATCCCCCCGCGGGGCTCCAGCCTCAGCCCTGGCGTCGGTAGACGCCCGTGTCGCACACGTCCGGACCCCAGTGGGACTCGCAGGCCTGAACGGTGAGTTCCTCGGCACCGAGAACGTGTCCTGAGCATCCCCTCAGGATCGTGCACCACCACGGTCGTGGCTGTGCCCATGGCAGGATTGTGCCCCCCAACTCAGCCACGTCACTCGAAAATTCTACGTAATCCGTTGCACGGCAGCGCAGATCGTCCTCAGTCGAGGTCGCGGCCGGCGAGCTCGGGCAGACCCAGCGCCGAGACCGCGGCCACCAGGAAGGCCACCGCGAACACCGCGAACACCAGCCCGGTGCCGCCCGCCGCCTGGAGCGGGGGCACGGCCAGCGGCGCGAGGATCGACGCGATCCGGCCGAAGCCCGCCGCCGCACCCGACCCGGTACCGCGCATCACCGTGGGATACACCTCGGGGGTCACGGCATACAGCGCACCCCAGGCGCCGAGGTTGGAGAAGGACAGCGCGCACCCCGCCGCGATGATCGTCGGCACCGAGTGCGCCAGGCCGAAGGCCCCCGCGGCGCAGGCCGACCCGGCCAGGAAGGTGGTCAGCGTCACCCGCCGCCCCCACCGCTCGATCAGCCACGCGGAGACGGCATAGCCCGGGAGCTGGGCGAGGGTGATCCACAGCGTGTACTCGAAGGACTTGACCATGCCGAAGCCCTGCGCGACCAGCAGCGAGGGCAGCCAGATGAACGCGCCGTAGTAGGAGAAGTTCACGCAGAACCACACCGCCCACAGGGCGGCCGTGCGCAGGCGGTAGGCCGCGGTCCACAGCCCGAGCGCCTCGTCGCGCACCGGCACCCGTGCAGGGGTGGCGGCATCGGGGGCGTGGTCCGGGGCCGCGATCCCCGCCGGCTCCTCGAAGGCGCGCACCGCCCGCTCGGCCTCGGCATACCGCCCCGTGGACTCCAGGAAGCGCACCGACTCCGGCAGGGTCGCCCGCACCACGAGGGCATAGAACGCCGGCACGATGCCGACGGCCATGGCCCACCGCCAGCCGTCCGGGTGCCCGGGGATGACGAAGTAGCCGACGAGCGCGGCGAGGATCCACCCCAGCGCCCAGAAGGACTCGAGCCCGACGACGACCCGGCCACGGATGTGCGCCGGGGAGTACTCCGAGATCAGGGTGGACGCGACGGGCAGCTCGGCCCCCAGGCCCAGCCCGACGAGGAACCGCAGCGCCATCAGCACGGCCACGCCACCCGCGAGCGCCGAGGCGCCCGTGGCCAGGCCGTAGACCAGCAGCGTCAGCGCGAAGACCTGCCGGCGCCCGATCCGGTCGGCGAGCAGACCGCCGAGGGTGGCGCCGACGGCCATGCCCAGCGAGCCGATCGAGGCGACCCAGGAGACCTCGGTGGGGCTCAGGTGCCACTGCTTGGCGAGGGCCGCCAGGACGAAGGAGATGAGCCCGACGTCCATGGCGTCCAGGGCCCAGCCGACGCCGGAGCCGACGAGCAGCCGCCGGTGCCGGCTGGTGAAGGGCAGCCGGTCGAGCCGCTCGGTGCGGGTGAGGTGCCGCCCGGCGGCGGCCTCGTCGGAGGCGCCGGACGAGGTGGCGGTGGCGGGCATCGAGGCTCCTGGCGGACGAGGCGGGGGTATGGCGGGGGGGTGCGCGGCGGCCGGGAGTGCGGCGGCCAAGGCCCGTCTCCTCCGGAGCGGTATGCCGAAGGGGCGAGCCTTGTGCTCACTATAAGCACAAGGCTCGCCCCTTCGGACGGACGAGGTCAGACGGCCTCGAGCTCGGGATAGACCGGGTGCCACATGCGCTGGTAAACCGCCTGCACCGGGTTGCCGATCTCCACGGTCGCCAGACCCTCGCCCTGCGCGGCCTTGACGACGGCCAGGGCCACCGTGGCCGAGACGTAGCGCAGCTGGGTGATCGACGGCAGCAGCGGCTCCTCCGGGCGGGTGATGCCGCTGATGCCGGCGATCGCCTCCGCGGCGGCGGCGATCATGCCGTCGCTGACCCGCGTGGCACGGCAGACGGACACGCCCAGCCCCAGCCCCGGGAAGACCAGGGCGTTGTTGGCCTGGGCCACGTGGTAGGTCCGGTTCTGGTAGACCACCGGGGCGAACGGCGACCCGGTCGCGATGGCGGCCTTGCCCCCGGTCCACTCGACAATCTGCGCGGGCGTGGCCTCCGCCAGGCTCGTGGGGTTGGACAGCGGCATCACGATCGGGTGCGAGGTGTGCGCCGCCATGTCCCGGACGATCGCCTCGGTGAACGCCCCCGGCTGCCCGGACGTGCCGATGAGGATCGTCGGGTGGACCCCGCGCACCACGTCGGCCAGGCCGATCCTGCCGGGCGTGGTCAGGCGCCAGCCCGTGACGTCCTGGTCGCTGCGGGCGTAGGGGCGCTGGAAGTCCCGGACCCGGTCCCCCAGGGCCGTGGTGATGAGCCCGCGCGACCCGAGGCACCAGAACCGCTGGTTGGCCGCCTCCGGCGACAACCCCTCGCGGATCATCATGTCGCGCATCAGGTCGGCGATGCCGACCCCCGCGGTGCCCGCACCGTGGACGACAATCCGCTGGTCGCTCATCCGCTCGCCGAGGGCCTTGACGCCCGCGAGCGCCGCCGCGGCCACCACGGCCGCGGTGCCCTGGACGTCGTCGTTGAAGGTGCAGATCTCGCCGCGGTAGCGCTCCAGGATGCGGTGCGCGTTGCTCGCCCCGAAGTCCTCCCAGTGCAGCATGGCGTGCGGGTAGAGCCGGGTCGTGACCTCGACGAACTTCTCGATGAAGGCGTCGTAGCGCTCGCCGCGGACGCGGGCGTGCCGGACGCCGAGGTAGAGGTCGTCGTTGAGCAGCTCGAGGTTGTCGGTGCCCACGTCGAGGACGACGGGGATGGCGCGGCGGGGGTGGATGCCGGCGGCGGCGGTGTAGACCGACAGCTTGCCGACGGCGATCTGCACGCCGCCGACGCCCTGGTCGCCGATGCCGAGGATGCCCTCGGAGTCGGTGGCGACGACGAGGTCGACGTCCTCCGGGTCGAGCCCGTAGTTGAGGAAGGCGTTCTCGATGCCCTCGGGGTCGTCGATCGACAGGAAGACGCCGCGGGGCCGGTTGTACCAGTGCGAGTAACGCTGGATCGCCTCGCCGATCGTCGGGGTGTAGACGATCGGGAGCATCTCCTCCAGGTGCTCGGCGAGCAGGCGGTAGAACAGCACCTCGTTGCGGTCGCGCATCGCCGAGAGGTAGACGTTCTTGCTCAGCGCGTCCTTCTGCTGCGAGTACTGCTGGTAGACGCGGGTGACCTGGCTCTCGAGCGGCGTGACGCCGCTGGGCATCAAGCCGTTGAGGTGCAGGGCGTCCCGCTCGGCCTTGGTGAACGCGGTGCCGCGGTTGGTCAGGGGGTGGGACAGGACGTCGTTGCCGCGGACCCGGACGCGCAGACGCGTGCCGTCAGGGCCGGACTCGAACTCGAAGGGTCGGCTCGCCATGACCCCACACTAGGGCCCCCGCACGAGGGCTCATCGGCGGGGTTGGCCGGATGTCGCCACCCCCGCCTCGCGGGGGTCGAGGGGCCGGCGCAGCTGCCTGACCAGGCGCTCGGGAGCCGCGATCATGGCGGGGCCGTACCACGTCAGCGCCCGGCCGTCGACGAGCGCGCACCGCGCCCGCGGGAAGGCGTCCGGCCCGTCCTGCGCCGTGAACCGGTAGGGCTCGTCGGGCAGCACGACGAGGTCGACCGGCGGCAGGTCGGGCAGGACCACGGTGGGATAGCGGGAGGTATGCGTGCCCAGCACGTTGTCCACCCCCAGGCGCCGCAGCACGTCACCGGCATACGTCTGGGAGCCCACGGCCATCCACGGCCGGCGCCAGATCGGCACGACCGCCCGCAGCCGCTGCCCCGACCGGACGGCCGGGGGCGCCGCCCAGGCCCGGCGGGCGTCCTCGAGCCAGGTGACCCGGCCGACATCGAGCGCGTCGACGAGCCGCCCGATCGAGCGCAGCGCGTCGGCCACCGAGCGCACCTGCGTGGTCCAGACCGGCAGTCCGGCGGCGCGCAGGGCCGCCAGGTCCTCGGGGCGGTTCTCCTCGTCCTCGGCGATCACGAGATCCGGCCCGAGGGAGACGATCTCGCCGACGCGCGGGTTCTTGGTGCCACCAATCCGGGTGACCTGGGCCGAGCCGACGTGGCTGCACCAGTCCGTGGCGGCGACCAGGGTCTCGGGAGCGCTCCAGGCCACCGCCTCGGTCAGGGAGGGCACCAGGCAGACCACCCGCCGCGGCGCGCGGGGCAGGGCCACGACGTGGCCGAGGTCGTCCAGGAAGTGGGTCACCCCACGATCTAACCCATCTGCGGGCCCGGACGCGAGGTCAGACGGGCGGCCCTGGCCCCGGCGCAGCGTTGCGACGCACCTGCGCCAGCGGTATGTCGCGCTCCGCGGCCAGCCGCTCCCACTCGCCTGCGGGGCGGGTCGCGAGGACGCGCGCCAGCCCCTCGTGGTCGTCCGCCCCGAAGAGCTCCCGGGCGCGCTCCCAGAAGTGCGGCTCCAGCGCGGCCAGCGCCACGTGCCCGTCGGCGGCGGCGTAGACCGCGTAGCCGGGCAGCCCGCCGCCGAGGAGGGCGCCGGGCGCGGTGAGCCCGTGCCGGGCGGGCACGCCCAGCTCGCCGGCGCAGTCCGCGAGCGCCACCTCCCGGCGGGTCCCCCGCCCGGTGCGGTCCCGCAGCAGCAGGGCCGCCAGGGCCTCCGAGACCGCCCGCTCGGCCCCCGCGAGGTCGGCCGCCAGCACCGCGGGCATCGCCGGCGGGGCGAGCGTGCCCGCCACCGCCTGATAGGTCAGGTCGTGGCCCGCCAGGTCGTCGTCCGGTGCGGGGTGCCCGACGATCGCCCCGTGGGAGAGCCGGGGCCACCGCTGCTGCAGCGCCGTCCAGCCCAGTCCCAGCCGCTCCAGCGAGGAGGTGCGGTGCGCCGTGACCAGCAGGTCGGCGTCGTCGAGGAGGGCGGCCAGGTCCACGGCGCCGGTCGCGCTCCTGAGGTCCAGGACCTGCACCTGCTGGCCGGCGCGCAGCTCGGCATACCACCCGGGCGCATAGCCGAGCAGCGGATCGCCCTGGGGCGGCTCGACCTTGACCACGTCCGCGCCCAGCCGCAGCAGGCGGGCAGCGGCCACCGGCCCGGGGACGTTGACGGCGAGGGTCACGACGCGCCCCCCACGAGCGGCTTCTCGGGCGACATCCAGGCTCCTCTGGGACGGGTCTCGATCCAAGCGGACGGACGGGATTCCTGCAGGTCGGCAACCGCGCCAGACCTTGACTCCCCTGTCACCCGAATGGATGATAGCCAGCCGGATCACCTCAGGCGACCCCCTCCGACCGTCGCCGCTCACCCCGAAGGAGCATCGTGAGCCGCACCGCCACGCGCCCTGCCCTCGCCGTCGCCCTCTCCGCCCTCACCATCACCGGCCTCGTCGGCTCCGCCGCCGCGACGGGAAACCCCTCTCCGCTCGGCGCGCACCAGGCCGCCACGACGCCGTCCGCGGCCCCCGGCGGCATCGACCGCTCCCCCGTGTGGATCGTCTCCGGCGCGCAGGAGTACGCCCGCGACTTCGCCGGCGTCGCGCCCAAGGTGGGCACCGCCACCGACAAGGCCGGCACCCCCGTCGTCATCTCCACCCTGCCCGCCGACCGGCTCGCCGAGATGCACAACCCGCAGCCGGGCTTCCGCTGCGCCGGGTTCCGCGCCTTCGCCTCCCGGGCCGAGGCCGAGGCCTTCGTCGCCTCCGACCTGACCCGCCAGACCGTGGACCAGGCCTTCGCGGCGTACACGATCGACAACCAGGCCACCGTCAACCCCTGGCTCGGGCAGGTCGACCACACCCGCATCAAGGACACGATCACCCACCTGTCGACGGCCTACCCCAACCGCTACTACTCGAGCACCTACGGCAAGAAGGCCGCGGAGTGGATCAAGGACACCTGGTCCGGCCTGGCCGCCGGGCGCAGCGACGTCACCACCGAGCTGTTCACCGACTGCCCCGACTGCTCCACCCAGCCGTCGGTCCTGATGACGGTCAAGGGCACCGAGCAGCCTGACGAGATCGTCGTCATCGGCGGTCACATCGACTCCATCTCCAAGACCGGCTCCGGCGACGCCATGAAGGCCCCCGGCGCCGACGACAACGCCTCCGGCACCGCCACCGTCACCGAGATCGCCCGCGTCGCCCTCGCCAGCGGCTGGCGGCCCAAGCGCACCGTCGTGTTCGCGGGCTACGCCGCCGAGGAGGTCGGCCTGCGCGGCTCTGCCGCGGTCGCCAAGTCCTTCAAGACCGGCGGCAAGAACGTCGTGGGCGTCCTGCAGCTCGACATGACGAACTACCGCCCGGCAAAGGGCCCCGACATGGCCTTCCTGACGGACAACGTCAACGTCCCGCTGACCGACTTCAGCAAGAGCCTGTTCGACACCTACCTCAAGCCCGCCGGACTCACCCGCGGGGAGCTGACCTGCGGCTACGCCTGCTCCGACCATGCCTCCTGGACGAGCCAGGGATACCCCTCGACGATGGCCGCCGAGGCGCAGATCTTCCCCAAGCTGCACACCACCGGCGACACGCTGGAGTCGCTCGGTGGCTCGGCCCAGGTCTCGGAGAAGTACGCCAAGTTCGGGCTCGCCTTCCTGGGCGAGCTGGCCAAGACGTCGGGTGCGGCCCCCACACCCGCCCCGACCGGCGCGCCGACGAGCAGCCCCGCTCCGACGCCGACCGCCACCGCCACGCCGACCAGCACCCCCACCGCCACGCCGACCGCCACCGCCACCCCGACGGCCACCACGGCGCCCACGCCCACCAGCGCCCCCACCGCCACGCCGACCAGCACCCCCGCCCCCGGGGGTCTGCAGAACGACGTCCCCCTCACGGGTCTGTCCGGGGCTCGCGGCTCGTGGACGCCCTTCACCGTCGAGGTGCCGTCGGGTGCGAGCACCCTCACCATCACAGCCACCGGCGGACGAGGTGTCGTGGACCTCTTCGTCAAGCACGGCTCGGCCCCCACGACCACGAGCCACGACTGCCACCCGGTCCTCAACGGCCTGTCCTCCACCTGCCGCTTCCGGGCGCCCAAGGCCGGGACCTACCACATCGCCCTGCGCGGCTACTCCCCCTACACGGGTGCGACCCTCAAGGCCACCTGGCGCTGAGCCCGCCTCGCCGGGCGGCCTGCCCGCCCGGCGCAGCACCCGACGTGAGCCCCCGAGCCCCAGGCCCGGGGGCTCACGCGCGCCCGCCTGCGGGCGGCGGGCCCCAGGGGAGGGTCCGAGCGGAGCGGACGCCCGGCCACGGCGAGCCTGGCTCCGACGAGACACGGACCTGACGGGACAGGAGCGGACAGGCTCCGGCACGACGAAGGCCCCGGTCGTGACGACCGGGGCCTTCGTGCTGGCTGGTGGCGGGTGAAGGATTCGAACCTTCGTAGCTTTCGCGACGGATTTACAGTCCGCTCCCATTGGCCGCTCGGGCAACCCGCCAGGTGCGTCGGCAAGCATAGCAAGCACGAGCAGGTATGCCGAATCCGCTGCCGGGGGCAAGTTCCCGGCCCGGTCCGCGCCCCGCAAGGCCGACGAACCCGCCGCCGCGGGACCGTCATACGGCCGGATCTTTGCCAGACTGGCCTGCAACCCACCGATCCCGATCCGAGGAGGAGCCATGGCGGACAGCTCGTTCGACATCGTCAGCAAGGTCGACAAGCAGGAGGTCGACAACGCCCTCAACCAGGCGGCCAAGGAGGTCGCGCAGCGCTACGACTTCAAGGGCGTGGGCGCCTCCATCGAGTGGAGCGGCGACAACGTCCTGATCAAGGCCAACACCCCCGAGCGGTGCGCGGCGGTCCTCGACGTCTTCGAGACCAAGCTGGTGCGCCGCGGCGTGTCCCTCAAGTCCTTCGACTTCGGCGAGGACAAGGAGGCCAAGCCGTCGGGCAAGGAGTACCGCCTCGAGGGCGCCATGCGTGACGGCATCACCCAGGACAACGCCAAGAAGATCTCCAAGCTGATCCGCGACGAGGGCCCCAAGTCCGTCAAGGCGCAGATCCAGGGCGACGAGCTGCGGGTCATCTCCAAGTCCCGCGACGACCTGCAGGCCGTGCAGCGGCTGGTCAAGGAGGCGGACCTGGACTTCGCGGTCCAGTTCACGAACTACCGCTGATCCGAGACGGTATGCCGACGGCGTCCGCGCACCTCACGGGGTGTGCGGGCGCCGTCGCACGTGGGGTGTCCGGGGCCGCCGGTCCGCGGGTGGTCCGCCGGCCGTTCGGGCGGGACGAGGGGCTAGCCGGCGAACACGCAGAACTCATGGCCCTCGGGGCTCGCGAGCACCCACCAGGGCTGCTCCTCGTCGCCGGCCCGCAGCACGGTCGCGCCGTCGCGCACGAGCTCCGCGGCGGCCTCGGCGGGCGACGTGCCGGGTCGGGTCGTCAGGTCCCAGTGCACGCGGTCCTTGCCGACCTTGGGCTCGGGGACGGGCACGAAGACCACCGACTCGAAGGGCAGCCCCGGCGGGCAGAGCCACCACCAGGGGTGCTCCGGGTCGTGCCCGGGCTCGCCGCCGAGATGACGGGACCACCAACGGACCTCGGCCTCGGGGTCGGCGCAGTCGACGACGAGCTCGTAGACGCGATAGCCGTCGGCCCGCTCGTCGGTGCGGCCGAACGCGCACAGCTCACCGCCCTCGGGGTCGCGCAGCACCGTCCAGCCGCGGTCCACGACCGGGGTCGCGCCCGCGCGCACGAGGTCGGCGACGTCCCGGGTGTGCACGTCCAGGTGGACGCGGTTCTTGGCCGACCGGGGCTCGGGGACCGGCTCCAGCCAGATCCGACGGGCCGGGTCCCGCTCCTCCGCGGGCGCGTCGTCACGCAGCACCACCTGCCCGTCCTGCTCCTGCGCCACGAGACCCGTGGCGCAGGACCAGAACTCGCCCATCGTGGCGGGATCGCAGGCGTCCATGACGAGGCACTGGTACCGCAGCAAGGGGTCGCTCATGGGGCCAGCATGACGCAGGCGCGTCCCGCCCTGCTCGGTGGGAGCCGGGCGGGACGCGCCGGACCGCGGATCAGCCCGGGAAGGCCTGCCGCGAGGCGAGCACCTGACGCAGGATCGTCTCCTGGTCGACCATGCCGCGGCGCACGGCCGCGGTGAGGTCGGCCTCGCGCAGGGTGCGCTCGGAGGCGTCCAGCGTCCCCAGGTCGGCCACGTGGACCGGGTAGGCGAGCTTGGCGACCCGGGCCATCGCGTCGTCACCGACCCAGGCGCACATGGCCGGTATGTCGGTGAAGTAACGCCCGACGTACTCCTGCAGCAGGGCACTGTCCCCCGTGGTCCAGAAGCGACCCGCCAGGGCGTTCATCTCGTGGTTGGAGCGACCACGCTGCTCGGTGAGCTCGGCCCAGGCCCAGGCCTTGTCCTGGGCGAGCGGGCGGGCGGCGCGGGCGGCCAGCCAGGCGAGCGTGCCCGTGACCGTGCGGTCCTGCTCGCGGGCCTGGTCCAGCTCGGCCACGGAGAGGCGGTCGTCGGCGGCGAGGGTGGTCGTGACGAGCCACCGGAAGTCGGCGTCTCCCGCCAGACCCTCGGGCAGGTCCCGACCGGCATACCACCCACGGAGCAGCTGCTCGTCCCGGGAGCTGCGCGCCACCACCCGGGCCGCCGCGAGCGCCCGCGTGGAGCCGGGATCGGCCGCCGCGAGCGCCTCGGACGCGGCCGACGCGACCCGCTCGCGGGCCCCGTCGCGCTCCTCGGCAGGCAGGTAGACCCCGATCACGGTGCCGGTCATCCAGCCGCCCACGGCGGACAGCACCGAGTCGTCGGTCTCGCGCGGCCAGGCGGCGCAGAAGACGTCGACGGCCAGCCGCGGGTCGACGGTGGCGAGGGCGACCCCGTCGACGAGGGCGTTCCAGACCACCACGCGGGCCGCGAGGTCGCCCAGCTGGGGGAGCTGCTCGGGCAGACGACGCAGCGACTCGGCGTCGAGGGCGACGTTGGCCCAGGTCAGGTCGGCGGCGTTGGGCACGACCAGGGCCGGCCGGGGACGGTCGAGCAGCTCGGGGACGACCTGGCGGTCCTGGTCGAGGGTCGCGCGGGCGCGCACCACCTCGACGCCGTCGGTCCAGCCCGCGACGTCCAAGGCGTGCGAGCGGTCGGCGGGGTGGTCCTCGGGGGTGGTGCGCACCAGCTCGGCGCGGACCACGATGTCGGACTCCTCGGCGTGGTCCAGGTCGACCCGGACCTGGTCCAGGCCGGCCGTGCGCAGCCAGGCCGTGGTCCAGTCCTCCAGGGAGGACCCGTGGGCGCGCTCCATCGCGGCGAAGAAGTCGTGCATCTCGGCGTTGCCGTGCGCGTGCCGCGAGAGGTAGTCACGCACGCCGGCGACGAAGGCCTCGTCGCCGATGTAGGCGATCAGCTGGCGCAGCGCGGCCGAGCCCTTGGCATAGGAGATGCCGTCGAAGTTCTGCAGGGCGGCCAGCGCGTCCTGCGACCCGTTGCCCGCCACCGGGTGCGTCGACGGCGAGCGCTCCGCGGCGTAGCCCCAGGCCTTGCGCACGATGCCCTGGTCGGCCCAGGCGTCGGGGTACAGCCCGGTCTCCACGACGCAGCGGGAGGCCATGTACTCCGCGAAGGACTCGTTGAGCCACAGGTCGTCCCACCAGGCCAGCGTCACCAGGTCGCCGAACCACATGTGCGCCATCTCGTGGCTGACGGTGTTGTCCCGGCCGAGGAGCTCGGCGTGGGTGACCGCGGAGCGGAAGAGGTACTCGTCGCGCAGGACCACGCAGCCCGGGTTCTCCATCGCGCCGGCGTTGAACTCCGGCACCCACACCTGGTCGTACTTGCCGAAGGGATAACGGATCCCGAAGAGCTCGTGGAAGTAGTCGAAGCTGCGCCGGGTGACCTCGAGGATCTGCGGCGCGTTGGTCTCGAGCTGGTCCTGGATGGAGCGGCGGGCATAGAGCCCCAGCGGGATCCCGTCGTGCTCGTCGGTCACCGAGACGTAGGGGCCGGCGCAGATCGACACGAAGTAGGTCGCGATCGGCCGGGTCTCGGCCAGGTGCCAGACGTCGCCCTCGCGGGTGGCCGCGCCGTTGCCGATCACCACCCAGTCGCTCGGCGCGGTCACGTGGAAGGTGTAGGGCCCCTTGAGGTCCGGCTGGTCGAAGCAGGCGAAGACCCGCGGCGCCGCGTCCATGAACGAGTGGCCGTAGACATAGTGCTCGCCGTCGGCCGGGTCGACCGCCCGGTGCAGACCGGACCCGTCCTTGCTGAAGCTCATCGTCGAACGCACCACGAGCTCGTTGTGCTCGGCCAGCGGGGGCAGCTGCAGCCGCCCGTCCGCGAAGGCATCGGCGGCGAGGGGCGTGCCGTTGAGCACCGCCTCGTGCAGCTCGGTGGCCTTGAGGTCGACGAAGACCTCGGCCCCCGGCGTCGCGTCGAAGGTCAGGGCCGTCCGGCTGGCGAAGGTCTCCTCCCCCTGGGCCAGGTCCAGCTCGACGGTATGGCGGGGGTTACTCACGGCGGCCGCGCGATGGCGCGCCTCGGTGCGGGTCAGGCTCGTCATGGCCCCACGGTGCCACATGCCGCGCACCACGGCCGTGCCGGGGTGACCGGGCGTTCAGCCGACGGGATCGGCCGGCACCAGGTGGCTGTCGGTCTGCCGGCCCGTCAGCTGGTGCCGCACCGACAGGTCCGCCTCCGCCAGCGCCTCCCACAGGCCGGACTCGGTGTGGTGGTCGGTGTGGGCGATGCCGACGACGACCCTCACGTCGGGGGCGTTGTCCTCCAGGTCGGCGTCGAGCCGGCGTCGCAGCAGCGCCAGCCGATCGGCGGTCGGGATCACCATCGCCAGGTCCCGGGTGCTCACCCGGCCCACCAGGCCACGGCCGCGCGCCAGCTCGTGCAGGCTCGTCGCCACGAGGACCAGGTCGTTCTCCAGGGACAGGGTCGGCCCCTCGCCCCGCGGCAGCACGCGGGCCAGGAGCACGCCGCTGCGGTTGGACGGCGGCAGCTCGAGGTAGTCGCGGGACAGACCTTCGCGGGTGAGGACGCCGGTCGTCGGATCGGTCTGGGACAGGGCGTGCAGGGTGGCCAGGGCCGCGCCGCTCTCCAGCCGGATGTGCACGGCGAGCACCGCCGCCGCCCCGGCGAACACGACGGTGGCCAGCGCCAGGGCCAGACCGTCCCGCGCGGGCTCGGGGCCCATCAGCGCGGCGGCAGCCGTCTGCAGCGGGAGCAGCACCGCCATCGTCCTGGTGAACTTGGGCGACAGCAGCGTGCCGGCCATCAGCACGGGGAAGGTCACGAGCTGCATGGCCATCGCGCGGACGTCCGTGGACCCCGACCCGGCGACGACCCCCACGCTCGTGGGCACGAGGAGCAGCACCAGGGCCTGCGCCACCCGCACGTCCGGGTGCGGGTGCTGGGCGAGCCACACCCCGCCACCCGCCAGCACCAGGCAGGCCGCGGCCGCCATCGCGCTGTGCTGCAGGTCCCAGGGGGCCACGCGCGGCAGCGCGCTCAGCAGGAGGCCGGACGCGGCCAGCCACCAGCCGAGGACCCGCCACTCCGCCGGCGACCACGGCAGCCGCCCGTGCTCGACGGGCGGGGGCGGCGTCGTCACCGGGGCGGGCACCCCGATCGGCTGGTAGCCCTCCGGGTCGAAGGTCTCGGTCGCCGTGGCGTCGACGGACACCTGCGCCCGGGTCACCATCTGACGGGCCCGCTCCACCATCGGGACGAGCTGTCCGGAGACCAGGAGATCCAGCGGGACCCCGGCGACCACGCCGGCGCTCGCGGTGACCGGACGCTGCGGGCTCGCCATGCGCACCGCCCGGAGCAGGCTCGGCACGAGCAGCTCCGGCTCCACGTCGCTGACCACGACGAACTCGTGGTCCACGAAGCGGCTCACCAGGTGGCTGCGGTGGTGCGCCTTGCCCAGCCCGGCACCCACGCGGGCCAGCACCTGGTCCGAGACCGCGCCGCCCCACGCCGCCACCGCCTCCTCGAAGCCGTCGAGGGTGATCGAGATGACCGCCACGGACTGCTGCGCGTCCGGCTCCAGGCTCCACTCGCGCAGCTCGTGCTCGAGCCCGCGGCGGTTGAGCACCTCGGTGACCGGGTCGAGGCGGGTCGTCTGCAGCACCGCCCGCTCCCGCCGCCGGATGCGCCCGAGGCCCACCGACGCCGCCGTCGCCGGCAGCAGGTTGGCCACGACCGCGCACGACACCAGGCCCAGGGAGGACGCGAGCGGACGCTCGACGGGTCCCATCAGCAGGACCGACAGGACCGTGACGAGGCACCAGACGACGACGGCGCGACGCGGCTGGCACAGGTAGCCCGCCAGCATCCCGACCATCCCCACCAGCCAGAACCACGCCACCCCCGGACGGGGAGCCACCAGGAAGATCGAGAAGAGCGCCGTGGCCAGGGTCGCGCAGACCGCCACCGCCGGGGACCACCAGGTCTCCACCCAGCCGGGCGAGCGCAGCGTCAGGCCCACCTGCAGGAGGTAGAACAGCGCCACCAGGACGAAGCCGAGCATCCCGTCGGAGGTCACCCCGCCGGACGAGGCCAGGTCGAAGGCACCCACGACGATCGCGCCGAGAGGCGCCACGCAGAGCATGTAGCGCGCCTCCGGGACCTGCTGCCGACGGGGCTGCGCCTGCGCCCTCGTCCAGGCCGTCGCGCTCATCGATGTCCTCGGGGTGGGATCCGGGCCGGTGCGGATCCCGCCCGACGTCGGACCAGGGTAGCCGGGCCGGTCCGGACGCCGCAGCCCGGCGGGGTCCACGCCCTCGGTCGTCGCGTCCTGGCGGTGACGGGTCGTCAGGCGCGGCGGTATGCCGACGCGGGCGGGACCGGGGGACGAGCCTGCGCCGGCCCCCGGTGGCTCAGGAGCCCGTGCGCCGCAGCACCACCAGCCCGGCCTCGGACCGGAACTGCGCGGGTCGGAAGTACTCCAGTCCCGAGACCACCTCGTGGGTGTCCCGCAGCGCCGCCAGGATCGGGTCGCGGTGCATCATCGCCTCGATCCCGTCGCCCTGGATGGCATCCGTGGACACCAGGACGACGTCCGGGGTGCGGCCCGTCCGGCGCATCCAGTCCACGGTGTACCTCCCCTCGCCGCCGAAGTCCTCGAGCCAGATGATGTTGGTGTTCGCGCGGGCGCCCGTCGTCAGGAAGGCTCCGGTGACGGCGCCATACACCATGAGCGTCTCGCCGGGTCGGACCCAGCGGTCGGTCGTGCGCTGCACGAGCTGCAGGTGCCACAGCTCCCGGCCGCCGGAGTAGAGGCCGGAGTAGGCGCCGGAGGGGGCAGGGGTCAGCGCCTGCCACGGGGGGCCGGAGTAGAAGTTGGTCGCGAGCTGGGTCAGCGCCAGGGTGACCGTGGAGACGAGCACGAAGGCCCGCAACGGCCGGGTCTCCACCCGCCCGCGGATGCCTTGGACGACCCGGGCGGCCCCCACGGTCGTCGCGATGGCGAGCGCGACCGAGGCGGGCGGGAACTCGCCGTACCACGGGCCCGCAAAGGTCGTCGCCGCCACCGCCGGGTGGCCCACGACCGCCGTGGGCGTGGCGAGGAGCAGCAGGGTCGTGACCTCCGGGTCGCGCCGGCTGGTCACCCACCACAGGCACACCGGGACCAGCAGGATCGCGGTGTACAGCTGGATGGAGCCGGAGTAGCGCATGACGTTGCTGTTGTGGAGCCACAGCGACAGCAGGCTCGTCAGCCCCAGGACCACGGGCAGGACCACCAGCGCCCACTGGCGCCACCGGGGTGCCAGGCGCGGTATGGCGGCGCTCGCGGC
Organism: Arsenicicoccus dermatophilus; assembly: GCF_022568795.1. NCBI lineage: Bacteria > Bacillati > Actinomycetota > Actinomycetes > Micrococcales > Intrasporangiaceae > Arsenicicoccus > Arsenicicoccus dermatophilus. The sequence continues at coordinate 2,699,978 of NZ_JAKZHU010000001.1, forward strand.
GAGCAGGACCGCGGGCAGGCGCACCGGCGTGGTCAGCTCCTTGAGCCAGGACAGGCTGGTGAAGGTCAGCCGTTCCACCGGGGTCGACCGCGGACGCTGGTAGTCCACGGTGTAGGTGATCGTCTCCTGGATCCGGGGCCAGCCCACGACGCCCAGGAAGTAGCCCGCCACGGGCACGGTGACGAGCAGCGCCGCGCCGAGCAGCCACCAGACCGCCGCCCGGCGACCCGCCCGCCACAGCAGCACGGCGAGGACGACCAGGGACAGGCCGACGGCCGGCAGCAGCGACTGCAGGGACACCGCCCCGAGCGGCGCCAGCAGGCCCACCGGCAGGACCCAGCGACGAGCCTGATCCGGTGGGCCCAGCACCGCCGCCATCCCGCAGCAGCTCAGCACCACCATGGCCAGCGTGGGGACGGTGTTGTACGACAGGCCAACCACGTGGTAGCTCGTGACGATCAGGGAGGCCGAGACCGCCACGAAGGCGATCAGCGGGCGCAGCCGGGTCCGCAGGGCGCGGTAGCACAGGATCCCCACGAGCAGCGCGACGAGCAGGTAGCAGTAGCGGTAGGCCAGCACGATGCCGGTCTGGCCCACCAGGTGGGTCCACACCCAGACGAACGGCGCGCCCGCGGCCGAGCCGACGGCCTGCGCGTTCATCTCGTCGCCGAACAGGCTGTCCCCCTGCGCGATCCGCTGGGCGAGGGCCACCACGTGCGAGCCGTCGTAGAGGTCCGCGCCGGAGCGGACGCGCACGAGGAACCACAGCAGGAGGCCGAGGGCGGCGAGACCGACGCCTCGCTCCTCGCGGGTGGCGCGGGCCCAGGCGGCCCGCGGGCCGGCGATCGACATCGTGGGGGTCCTCCAGGTCGTCCGGCGCAGCTCCCTACACCCTACCGGCGGGGTCGCCGGGCACCGCGCACGCACGCCGGGCCCGGTCACCCGCCGAGGACCTGCTCGAGGTAGGCGTTGGCGAGCGTGCGCCCCGGGTCGAGCCGGTCCCGCAGCGCCCGGAAGTCGTCGTAGCGCGGGTAGACCGCGGCGAGCCGGTCCGGCCCGAGGGAGTGCACCTTGCCCCAGTGCGGCCGGCCCTCGTGGGCGGCGACGACCTGCTCGAAGGCCGCGAAGTAGGCCCGCGGGTCCTCGCGGTGGTAGCGGTGGACGGCCACGTAGGCGTTGTCCCGCTCGTGACCCGTGGACAGCCACGCGTCGTCGGCCGCCGCGAAACGCACCTCCACGGGGAAGGACACCCGGTCCCCCGTGCGCTCCAGCCACCGCTCGAGCTCGCGCAGCACCTCCGGGAGGGCGGCACGGGGCACGGCATACTCGCTCTCCACGAACCGCACCGATCGCTCGCTGGCGAAGACCCGGTGCGAGGCATCGGTGTAGGTCCGCGCCGACAGCGCCCGGGCGGCGACGGCGTTGATCGCGCAGGTGGTGGCGGGGACCCGCGCCGCCAGCCGGCAGGTGAGGTCGAAGACCGTGTTGGACAGCAGCCGGTCGTCGAGCACGACCCGCCAGGCCGGCAGCGCGCGGCCGCTGTCGTCCCCGGGCGCCAGCCGGCGGTGGTGCTTGGTGAGGACCCGGTCGGTGTGCGGGAACCAGAAGAGCTCGAAGTGGTCGTGCTCGTCGACGTGACGGGCCAGGTCGTCCAGGACCCCGGCCAGGGTGTCCGGCTCCTCGCGCGCCTCGATCCGGAAGGCCGGCACGCACGCCAGCGTCACCTCGGTGACGATCCCGAGCGCCCCCAGGCCGACCCGTGCGGCGTCGAAAAGCTCGCGGTCGTGCTCGCGGTCGCAGCGGCGCACCTGGCCGTCCGGAGTGACGATCTCCAGGGCCTCCACCAGCCCCGCGAGCCCGGGCAGGGTGGCTCCGGTGCCGTGGGTGCCCGTCGCCAGGGCCCCGGCGATCGACTGGCGGTCGATGTCGCCCAGGTTGGCCATCGCCAGCCCCTGGTCGTGCAGCAGCGCGTTCAGGACGTGCAGCCGGGTGCCCGCGCGGACCCGCACCCGGTGGGTCTGCCGGTCGACGGCGACCAGGCCGCTCATCGCGTCCAGGCTCACCTGCACGCCGTCGGTCAGGGCGATCCCGGTGAACGAGTGGCCGGCGCCGACCGGCTTGACCCTGCTCCCCCGCTCGCCGGCCTCGACGAGCAGCGCCGCCACCTCGTCGGCGGTCACCGGCCGGGGGACCCGCTCCGGCGAGCACACCTGGTTGCCCGCCCAGTTGGTCCACGTGGTCATCCGAAGGCCTTTCCCTCGCCGCGGTAGGTCGGCACCTCGCCGACCACCTCCCCGCCCTGCACCAGCAGGACGTCGTCGAACCTCTCGCACAGCTCCCCCGCCTTGGCGTGCCGCCACCAGACGTGGTCGCCCACGCGCAGGTCGACGGCGGCCGGCCCGGTGACCGGGGTCTGCACCTCGCCGGCCCCCTCGGTGCCTAGCAGCCGCAGCCCGGCCGGCGCGACCGGGGTGGGCAGCCGGTCCCGGCCGTGGGCACCGCTCGCGACGTAGCCGCCCGCGTAGCACGTCGCCACGCCCGGCGTCGGGCGGCGCACGACCGGTGTCACGAACCACGCGGCCGGTCGGTGGCGGAAGTCGCGGTAGCCGTCGAAGAGGCGGGGCGACATGAGTCCGCTGCCCGCAGCCAGCTCGGTGACGGACGGGTCGTGGTCGAACAGGTGCAGGCTCCCCGTCCCACCGGCGTTCACCAGCTCCAGGGGATGGCCCAGCTCGCCCTCGACGGCGGCGATGACAGCGGTGCGGCGGCGCAGCAGGTCGCGCTGGGAGGCGGCCTTCACGAGCCGTATGGCGGCCGAGGAGTCGGCAAGACCCGCGACCTGCGCGTCGTAGGCCATGACGCCGACCAGGTCGAGCCCGGGCTCGGCGAGCACCGCACGCGCGGCCGCCGCGGCCTGGGCGGGGGTCCGCAGGCAGGAGCGCCGCACGCCGAGGTGGGCGGGCCCGACGCGCAGCGAGGCGTCGACGTCGAGACAGACGCGCAGCGGCCGCTGCGCGGCGGCGCCGCGGGCCACCTCGCCCAGCAGCCGGACGTGCTCGGGGTGGTCGGTCGTCACGGTCACGGCCTGGCTGCGGGGATGACGCGCCAGGCGGGTGAGCGCGTCGCGGCCCACCGGTGGATAGGCCACCAGGATGTCCGCCACACCGTGGTCGACGAGCCAGAGGGCCTCGTCGAGGCTGTAGGCGAGCACCCCGGTGAAGCCCTGGCCGAGTGCCCGCTCGAGCAGCGCCCGGCACCGGACGGACTTCGACGCCACCCGCACGGGCAGCGGCGCGGCCCGCCCCAGCAGGGCGGCGGCGTTGACGTCCCAGGCGTCGAGGTCGACGACGGCGAAGGGCGCTTCGCGACCGGCGAGCAGCCGGCGCAGCTCCTGGGCGCGGGGGTCGGGCGACATGCCCGCACTCTAGGGCTCCCCGCCCGAGCCCGCTCGACGGCGGCGCGTCGGTCCCGGCTCCCGCTCGGGAGCCCGGGCGTGATGGTCGGTGCCCGTCGGCCCAGAGGTCCGTCGGCCCGGGCCACGGGGACCGGCTCACGGACCTGGCTCGTCGACTCCGGTCAGCCGGCCCAGGTCAACCCGCCCAGGTGCATCGGCTGTGCGGTCCGGCGACGGAGGTCCGCCCGTTCAGAGGTCGCGATCGACCACGCTGGCGGCCAGGGCCCGCAGGGCCTGCACCGCGTCCCCGTCCCCGAGGGGGGCGAGGAGGTCCTGGGCCTCCTGGGAGACACGCCGGGTGTAGTCCCGGGCGCGGTCCAGGGCCGGGTGGGCGCGCAGCAGCTCCAGCGCCCGGGCGTGGGCGACGTCGTCCTGGCGCAGGTCCTGGGCGAGCAGGCCCTGCAGCTCGGCGTCGGCGGGGTCCGTGGACGCCTTCACGTAGATCACCGGCAGGGTGTCGACGCCCTCGCGCAGGTCGGTGCCCGGCGCCTTGCCGGACGCGTCCGAGGAGATGTCCAGGATGTCGTCGGCCAGCTGGAAGGCCACACCGAGCCGCTCGCCGTAAGCCTCGACGACGGAGCAGGTCTGCTCGTCGCAGCCGGAGAACATCGCGCCGTAGCGCGCCGCGGTCGCGATGAGCACGCCTGTCTTGTCGGCGAGCACCCCGAGGTAGTACTGCTCCGGGTCGGCGCCCTCCGGGCAGTCGTGGTCGTCACGGATCTGACCCGAGCACAGCCGCACGAAGGTCTCGGCCTGGATGCGCACCGCCTCCGCGCCGAGGTCGGCGAGGAGCCGGGACGCCGTGCCGAAGAGCAGGTCGCCGATCAGGATCGCGGTCGAGTTGCCGTAGGTCGCGTTGGCGGAGACCACCGAGCGTCGCATCTCGGCCTCGTCCATGACGTCGTCGTGGTAGAGGCTGGCCAGGTGGGTCAGCTCGATGGCGGTGGCGGCGGCCTCCACGTCGGGGCCGAAGCCGTCGCCCAGCTCGGCCGCAAGCAGGGTCAGGATCGGGCGGAACCGCTTGCCCGACGAGAGCAGGTGCGCCGATGCCTCGGCGATGAAGGGGTCGTCGTGGTCGACCTCGGTCCGCAGCCGGGCCTCGACGGCTCGGAGCCCCTCGGTCAGACGAGCTTCGAGCTGCGGGGTCGCGCCCGGGAGAGCGGCCATGGCAGAGCGCGGGGCGCCCTCCTGGGGCGCCCCGCTGCTGCCGGTGCCCTGCGTCACGGCAGGAAGGTCGACACGCGACCGGCCAGGTCGAGCAGGGGCGTCGGGAAGACGCCCAGCACGAGCGTCATGGTCACGCCCAGCGCGATCGCCACGGTGGTGGCGACGGACGGCGTGGCCACGTCGGCGGAGGAGTCGTCCCGCCCGCCGAACCACATCAGGCCGACGACCCGCAGGTAGGCGTAGGCCGTGATCAGCGAGCAGATCACGGCGACGACCGCCAGGGTCGCGCCCATGCGGCCGCCGTGCGCGACGGCGGGCATGAAGGCCGCGAACTTGGCCGTGAAGCCGGAGGTCAGGGGGATACCGGCGAAGGCCAGCATCAGGAAGCTGAACACCGCCGCACCGACGGGGTGACGCCGGGCCAGGCCCGACCACTGGGAGATCGCGGTGGCCTCGGAGCCCCCACGACGGACCAGCGTGATCATGGCGAAGGCGGCGATGGTGGTGAAGCCGTAGGCGACGAGGTAGAACATCGTCCCCTCGACGCCGGAGCGGTCGAAGGCCAGGACGCCCACGAGGATGAAGCCCGCGTGCGCGATCGAGGAGTAGGCCAGCAGGCGCTTCATGTCCGTCTGGGTGACGGTCAGCACGGCGCCGACGACCATGGTCAGGATGGCGACCGCCCACAGCGCCGGCTGGTACGACCAGCGGTCACCCGCGAGCCCGACATACAGCAGACGCAGGATGGCACCGAAGGCCGCAGCCTTGGTGCACGCCGCCATGAAGCCCGTGACCGGGGTCGGGGCGCCCTGGTAGACGTCGGGGGTCCACGAGTGGAAGGGCACCGCACCGACCTTGAACAGCAGACCGACCAGGACGAAGAACGCGCCCGGCAGGAGCAGCCCGTCCAGACCGACGGTGGTGCCGATCGCCTGGGCGATCCCCGCGAGACGGACGGTCCCGGCGAAGCCGTAGAGCAGCGCCGCGCCGAACAGGAAGAACGCCGACGAGAAGGCACCCAGCAAGAAGTACTTCAGCGCGGCCTCCTGCGAGAGCAGGCGACGACGCCGGGCCAGACCGGTCAGGACGTAGAGGGGCAGCGAGAGCACCTCCAGCGCCACGAACATCACCAGCAGGTCGCCTGCCGCGGGGAACAGCAGCATGCCCGTCATGGCGAGCATCGTCAGCGGGAAGACCTCGGTGGTGGTGGCGCCCAGGCGCAGGGCCATGGACTCGCCGTGGGAGCCCGGGGCCGCCGCGGCCGACTGGGTGAAGGCGTCGGGGGCCTGGGAGTCGAAGCGCTCGGCCATTGTCAGCACGCTCATGATGCCGAAGACGAGGAGTGCCCCCTGCAGGAACAGGGAGGGACCGTCGACGACCACGGCGCCGGCGGCGGTGGAGGCCCAGTGATCCTTGCCGCACGTCACCAGGGCCGCCAGGGCCCCGAGCAGGCCGACCAGAGCGACGGCCAGCTGCGTCATGGTGCGCGCGCGCCGGGGCACGAAGGCCTCGACGAGCACCCCGACCAGGGCAGCCACCGCAACCACGATGACCGGCGAGATCGCCGCGTAGTCGATCGGCGTCATCTGGAAGTCCGCAGCGACCAGGCTGTTGACCGTCGCGCTCACTTGTGGCTCCCCTCGGAGGTGGCCTGCGCACCGGCGTGCGGCGCGGGGTCGGCGATGCCGACCGTCTGCAGGGTCTTGGTGATGGCCGGGTTGATCACGTCGAGCGCAGGGCGCGGCCAGAGGCCGAGGACCAGGAAGCTCGCGACGAGCGGGGCCACGACGAGCTTCTCGCGCCCGGTCAGGTCACGGACCCGGCCGGCGACCTCCGGCTTGGGCCCGGTGAACACCCGCTGGTAGGTCAGCAGGATGTAGAGGCCCGCGAGGATCACGCCCAGCGCGGCGAACGCGGCCACGGCCGGGTGCCGCTGATAGGTCCCGACGAGCACGAGGTACTCCGAGACGAAGGACGCCATCGGGGGCAGCGCCAGACCGGCGAGACCCGCGACCAGGAAGCAGCCGGCGAGCACCGGGGTGACCCGCTGCCAGCCTCCGAAGGCCGGGATCTGGGCGCTCCCCCGTCGGCGGATGAGCATGCCGACGATGAGGAACAGCGCGGCCGTGGAGAAGCCGTGGTTGATCATGTAGAACGCCGAGCCGTTGCCACCCGTGCGGGTGAAGGCGAAGATCCCCAGCACGATGAAGCCGAAGTGGCTGATCGAGGTGTAGGAGACCAGGCGGAGCATGTCCTTGCTGCCGATCGCCAGGAAGGCGCCGTAGAAGATCGAGACCAGCGCCAGGCCGATGACGACGGGGGCTGCCCAGCGGCTGGCCTCGGGGAAGAACGGCAGGCAGAACCGCAGCATCCCGAAGGTGCCGATCTTGTCCAGCACGCCGACGAGCAGCGTCGAGGTGGCCGGGGTGGCCTCCTCGGCGGTGTCGGGCAGCCAGGTGTGCAGGGGCCACATGGGGGCCTTGATCGCGAAGGCGAGGAAGAAGCCCAGGAACATCAGGCGCTCGGCCCAGGGGTTCATGTCCAGGCCGACGAGCTTGCCGATCATGAAGCCGTCCGCGCCGCCGGGGCCGTGCACGTAGAGCGCGATGAGCGCCACGAGCATCACCAGACCACCGGCCAGGGAGAAGAGCAGGAACTTCAGGGCCGCGGCGCGCCGACGGGGGCCGCCGAAGCCGGCGACCAGGAAGTAGACCGGCACCAGCATGGCCTCGAAGAACACGTAGAACAGGAAGACGTCCGTCGCCGCGAACACACCCACCATGAACGGCACCAGCAGCAGGAGCAGCGCGAAGTAGGTCTTCTCGCGGGTCCCGCCCTCGGGCACGTCGTGCCAGGCCGCCAGGAGGCAGATCGGCGCCAGCACGAGCGCCATCAGGATGAGCGTCAGCGAGATGCCGTCGACGCCCACCGCGTAGCTCACCCCGAAGGACGGGATCCAACGGTGCTGCTCGGTGAGCTGCATGGCCGCCGAGTCCGTGTCGAAGCGCAGCGCGGCGACTATCCCGAGCAGCAGGGTCACGACCGAGAAGCCGAGAGCGACCTGCTTGGCCCTGCTCGCGAGGGTCGACGGGAGGCAGGCCACGACGACCGACCCCAGCAGGGGGATCACCATCATCGCGGTGAGCCAGGGGACGTTGGACATCACTGCACCACCCACAGAGCAAGGAGGATCACGACGACGCCGGCGAGCATCGTCAGGGCGTAGGAACGGACGAAGCCGTTCTGGAGCTTGCGCACGGCGTGGGACGTGGCCTCGACGACCTCGCCCAGCCCCCGGATCCCGCCGTCGACACCGTGGTCGTCGGTGGCCTTCAGGGCAGCGACCGCCCCGTTGCCCGGGAGGACGAACAGGCCGTGGTTGACGTCGTCCTGGTAGAAGTCGCGGCGCGCGGCGCGGGTGAGGATCGACCCCTGCGGCGCGGTGGCCGGCACCTCGTCCCGCCAGTACTTCATCCAGGCCAGACCCACGCCGGCCAGCATCAGGACCTGCGTGAGCAGGGTGATCACCAGCGCGGGCAGGACCGGGTGGTGCTCCGTGTGGGCACCGGTCACCGGCTCGAGCCAGTGGGTGAAGCCCAGGAAGTTCAGCGCAGCACCCAGGGCGACCGATCCGACGGCCAGGATGATCATCGGGATGGTCATCGTCGCCGGCGACTCGTGCGGGTGGTCCTCGGCCAGCCAGCGCTTGCGACCGTGGAAGGTCATGAAGAACAGGCGGGACATGTAGAACGCCGTGAGCCCGGCGACCAGCATCGTCAGGCCACCGAAGACCCAAGGCCGCCAGCTGCTGCTCTCCCCGACGAACGCCGCCTCGATGATCTTGTCCTTGGACCAGAAGCCGGACAGGAGCGGGAAGCCGATGATGGCCAGCCAGCCGGCTCCGAAGGTCAGCCAGGTGGTGCGCATCTTGCCGGCGAGCTCGCCGAAGGTGCGCATGTCGACCCGATCGCCCATCCCGTGCATGACGGAGCCGGCGCCGAGGAACATCCCGGCCTTGAAGAAGCCGTGGGTCAGCAGGTGGAAGATCGCAAAGGCGTAACCCACCGGCCCCAGACCGGCAGCGAGCATCATGTAGCCGATCTGCGACATGGTCGAGGCGGCCAGAGCCTTCTTGATGTCGTCCTTGGCGCAACCGATGATCGCACCCATCGTCAGCGTGATCGCACCGACGATCGCGACGGCGAGCTGCGCCTTGGGGGCGTGCTCGAAGATCGCGTGCGAGCGGACGACGAGGTAGACGCCCGCGGTCACCATCGTGGCCGCGTGGATCAGCGCCGAGACCGGCGTGGGGCCGGCCATGGCGTCGCCCAGCCAGGACTGCAGCGGGAACTGCGCCGACTTGCCGCAGGCAGCGAGCAGCAGGGCCAGACCGATCAGGGTGGCGGTGCCCTCCCCCACGTGCGCGACTGCGGAGCCGACGCCGGCGAAGGAGACGGTCCCGAAGTGCGCGAACATCGCCATCATCGCGACGATCATGCCGACGTCACCGACGCGGTTGGCGATGAAGGCCTTGTTGGCGGCGGAGGCGTAGGGCGGGTTCCAGTTCCAGAAGCCGATGAGGAGGTAGGACGCGAGACCCACGCCCTCCCAGCCCACGAAGAGCATGAGGTAGGAGTTGCCGAGGACCAGCGTGAGCATGGCCGCGACGAAGAGGTTGAGGTACGCGAAGAACCGACGCTTGTCGGGGTCGTGCGCCATGTACCCCAGCGAGTACACGTGGATCAGGGTGCCCACGAAGGTCACCAGCAGGACGAAGGCGATCGACAGCGGGTCGATCAGCATGCCGGCGCGCAGGTCGAAGGGGCCGGCCGGGATCCAGTGCCACAGGTCGAGGTTCATCGAGCGGTGCTCGGGCGAGGCGCCCAGCATCTGCACGAGGACGAGGCAGCCGAGCAGGCAGGACGCGGCCGACAGGCCGGTCGCGAGGTAGGGGCCCCACGCGTTGGTGAGACGGCCCCCGAGCAGGAGCACCGCGGCGCCGAGGAGCGGCAGCGCGACGAGCAGCCACCCCCAGGACGCGATGTCGGTCGCCTCGACCACGGGGGCGATGCCCTCCGCGGCGACGAGGGCCGACGAGCTGAGCAGAATCACGCCGTTCGCTCCTTTACAGCTTCAGCAGGTTGGCGTCGTCGACCGAGGCCGACCGGCGCGCGCGGAAGATGGACATGATGATGGCCAGGCCGACGACGACCTCGGCCGCCGCCACGACCATCACGAACAGCGCGATGGCCTGGCCCTCGAGGTTGCCGCGCATGCGCGCGAAGGTCACGAAGGCAAGGTTGGCAGCGTTGAGCATGAGCTCGACGCCCATGAAGACGATGATGGCGTTGCGCCGCACGAGCACGGTGACCGCGCCCAGGGCGAACAGCACCGACGCCAGGTAGATGTAGTTCATAAGGCTCATCGCGTGCGCCCCTCCTCGATCTCGCGCTCGATGGCGTGCTCGATGTCCTCGAACTGGCCCGGCTGCGCGACCTGGTCGCGGGCGCCGAGGACGCGGCTGACGGAGATCTCCGCCGGCGTGCCGTCCGGGAGCAGGGCCGGGGTGTCGACGGCGTTGTGCCGGGCGTAGACACCCGGGGCCGGCAGACCGGCCGGGAACTGCCCGGTCCGGAACCGGCGTGCGGCGTACTCGCGCTGCGTGGTCCGCGGGACCAGACGTTCGCGGTGCGCCAGCACCATCGCGGCCATGGCCGCGGTGATGAGCAGCGCGGAGGTGAGCTCGAAGGTCCACACGAAGGGGCCGAAGATGAGGTTGGCCAGGGCGTGGACGTTGCCCTCCGCGTTGGCCTTGTCCAGCCCCACCGCCGGGGGCAGCTGCGAGCGGCCGATGATCCCGACGAGCATCGCGCCGAGGCCGAGGCCGAGGAGCACGCCCCAGACGCGGATCCCGCGGTGGGTCTCCACGGTGGAGTCGGAGGAGTCCACGCCGATCATCATCAGCACGAAGAGGAAGAGCATCATGACGGCGCCGGTGTAGACGATCACCTGCACGACGCCGAGGAAGTCGGCCCGCTGCGCCAGGTAGATCACCCCTAGGTTGATCATGATGAGGGCCATGCACATGGCGGCATACACCGCCTTGCGGGCAAAGACCAGGCCGAGCGCCGCGAGCACGCAGACGATCGACAGGATCCAGAAGAGCACGGCCTCGCCGCCACCGGTCATCGCCGGACTCCCTTCACCGAGTCACGAGTGGCCTGCTGGCCGGAGCTGAGGGTGTCGACACCCTCGACCGGGTCGCCGGTCGAGGCCGTTCCGTCCACGGGGTGCGCGTCGTGCTCGGCGACCCAGCGCTCCTGCGCGGGGGTCGCACCGGTGACGCGCCCACGGAAGTAGTCCCGCTCCTCCATGCCCTCGGCCATCGGGTGCGGCGGGGCCACCATCCCGGACTGCAGCGGGGCGAGGAGCTGGTGCTTCTCGAAGATCAGGTCGGAGCGGGTGTGGTCGGCCAGCTCGTAGAAGTTGGTCATCGTGAGCGCCCGGGTCGGGCACGCCTCGATGCACATCCCGCAGAAGATGCAGCGCAGGTAGTTGATCTGGTAGACGCGGCCGTAACGCTCGCCCGGGGAGAACCGGGCCTCCTCGGTGTTGTCCGCGCCCTCGACGAGGATGGCGTCGGCCGGGCAGGCCCACGCGCACAGCTCGCAGCCGACGCACTTCTCCAGACCGTCCGGGTGGCGGTTGAGCTGGTGCCGGCCGTGCCAGCGCGGCGCCGTCGGGCGCTTCTCCTCGGGGTAGTTCTCGGTGTAGCGCTTGCGGAACAGGGTGCGCAGCGAGACCCCGAAGCCGGCCTGGGGGCCGAGCGCCTCGGTGATCGGGTCGGCCTTGGGGCGACCCTGCTCGTCGGATCGACCGGCCCGGGCGACCTCGCTGCCGGGGCGCGGGGCGTCGGGCGCGGGCTTGCCCTTGCGGTCAGCCACGGTGGTCCTCCTCGTGGTCGGTCGTCGTGGCGTAGGCCACGGCGGGGGCGGCAGCGACGCTGCGCCGGACGTCGTAGCCCGGCTCGGCGAGCGTCTGCCCGGGCATCGGCGGGACCGGGTGGCCGCCGGCGAAGGGGTTGACCTCGGCCGGGTGCTCCGGGTGCATCGCGGCCTGGCGCGTCTCGTTGCGGCTCTCGACCAGCCAGGTCGCGACCAGTGCCCCGACGAGGAAGAGGCCGACGATGACCAGCAACGAGACGTAGAAGGTGCGACCGCCGAAGCTCACCGAGGTGCCACCGAGGTGACCGAGCATGGCCGCGCGGACGAAGGCCACCGCGAGCACCCACACCAGGGTCATCGGGATGAGCATCTTCCAGCCGAAGGCCATGAACTGGTCGTAGCGGGTGCGGGGCAGGGTGCCGCGAACCCACACGAAGAAGAACATGAACAGCCAGAGCTTGATGGTGAACCACAGCAGGCCCCACCACCCGTGGTTGACCATGCCGTCGCCCAGCATCGTCAGCGGCGGCGGCGCCTGCCAACCACCGAGGAACATCGTGGTGCACAGCGCCGAGACCGTGAACATGTTGACGTACTCGCCGAGGAAGAACATGCCGAACTTCATGCCGGAGTACTCGGTGTGGTAGCCACCGACGATCTCGCCCTCGCCCTCGGCGAGGTCGAAGGGCAACCGGTTGGTCTCGCCGAACATGCAGATCACGTAGACCAGGAAGGAGAAGATCGCCGGGACGATGAACCACAGGCTGGCCTGCTTGGCGACGATCTCGTGGGTCGACATCGACCCGGCATAGATGAAGACCGCCACGAGCGACAGGCCCATGGCGATCTCGTAGGAGATGACCTGGGCCGTCGAGCGCAGTCCACCGAGCAGAGGGTAGGGCGACCCGGAGGACCAGCCGGCCAGCACGAAGCCGTAGGCCGCGATCGACGCGGCGGCCATGACGATGAGGACGGCGACCGGGGCGTCGGTCACCTGCAGCGGCGTGCGGTGGCCGAACATGGTGACCTCACCGGCCATCGGGATGATCGAGAACCCGATGAAGCAGGTGGAGCCGGCGATGATCGGGGCCAGGTTGTACATGAAGGAGTCGGCCTTCTTGGGGGTGAAGGTCTCCTTCCACACCAGCTTGAAACCGTCGGCGAGGGTCTGGAAAACACCGCCGGGACCGAACCGGTTGGGTCCCGGGCGCTGCTGCAGGAAGCCCACGACGCGCCGCTCGAACCAGATCACGACCACGACGCTGAGCAGCAGGTAGACGAAGGCGATCAGCGCCTTGATCAGCGTCAGCCACCAGGGCGTGTCGCTGAAGTCCGCACGGTAGGTACCGCCCGGCGCGAGCTCGGTCGCGAGCCGGCCGACGCCCGGGAGCGCCGCCGCCGCGAGGTAGGGAAGAGAGGTCACAGCGCAGCACCCTTCGTCAGCGTGACGATGTCGCCGTTGTCGGCGGCGAGGCGAGTGCGGACCGACTGGCCCGCGGAGTTCGTCGGGACCCACACGACGTGGTCGACCATCCCGGCGGTCACGTGCACGGGATAGCTCACGGTGCCGGCGTCGGAGTGGATGGTGACCAGGTCACCGTCGGAGACCGAGGCGGCGTCAGCCGTCGCCTGCGACATCCGCGCGACCGTCGCGACCGAGGTGCCGGCGAGGTAGGGCTCGCCGTCCTGCAGCGAGCCGTCGTCGAGCAGCTGGTGCCAGGTGGCGAGCACCGCCAGGCCGGCACCCGATCGCGCGGGGACGACGGGCGCGACCGGGTTGACCAGGGCGCGGGGCCCGGCCCAGGGGCCGAGCTGCTGCATCTCGCGCTCGATCTGGGCGGACGTCCGGGTGCCGAGGTAGGCCCCCATCTCGCCCGCGATCAGGTCGAGCACCCGATAGTCGCTCATCAGCTCCGTCTCCAGTGCGGCGGAGAACGGTCCGACGCGACCCTCCCAGTCGAGGAAGGCACCGGACTTCTCGGCCACGGCGGCGACCGGGAGCACGACGTCGGCGAGGCGGGTGATCGCGGACTCGCGCAGCTCCAGCGAGACCACGAAGGCACGCTCGCAGGCGGTGCGGGCCTGACCGGGGTCGGGCAGGTCGCCCAGGTCCACGCCGCCGATCACGAGGGCGTCCAGACGGCCCTCGGCGGCCTCGCGGAGCATGCCCGAGGTGTCGAGTCCGGGCTCGTCGGTCAGGCGGGACAGATCCCACGTCTCCCCCAGCGAGGCGCGGCCCTCGGCGGTGATCGGACGACCGCCGGGCAGGAGAGTGGGGAGGCAGCCCGTCTCGAGGGCGCCACGCTCGCCGGCGCGACGCGGCACCCAGGCGAGCGGTGCCCCCAGCGAGCTGGCGAGGTCGAGGGCGGCGTAGTAGCCGCCGGAGGTCGCGGCCAGACGCTCGCCGACCAGGACGACGGCGTCGCCGCCGGCCTCGCGCAGCGTGCTGCCGACCTCGGCGAACACGTCCTCCCCGTCGCGAACGGCCGCCAGGACCTCGGCCTCCAGCCCCGGAGCGGCCTGCAGGACCGTGGCCCCGAGCTTGGTCGTGCCCCGGGAGGCGTACGGCGCCACGGTGAAGATCGTGGCCCGGGACTTGCGGAAGGCCTTGCGCAACCGCAGGAAGACCATGGGCGACTCGTCCTCGGGCTCCAGGCCCACCAGCAGGACGGCCTTGGCCTTCTCCAGGTCGGTGTAGGTCACGGCGCCGTGGCCCGGAGCGGTGAGCACCACGTGGGCGGCCAGGAACTCGGCCTCCTCGACGGAGTGCGGCCGGGCCCGGAAGTCGATCGAGCTGGTGCCGAGCACGGTGCGCGCGAACTTGGAGTACGCGTAGGCGTCGTGCGTGGACACGCGGCCACCGGTCAGCACGCCGGCGGACCGGGCGCGAGCCAGGCCCGCGGCCGCGGCCTCCAGGGCCTCGGGCCAGGAGGCGACGTGGAGCTCACCATCGGCCCCACGGACCATCGGGTACGCGAGCCGGTCGGACTGCGTGGCGTACTGGAAGGCCCAGCGACCCTTGTCGCAGTTCCACTCCTCGTTGACCTCGGGGTTGTTGATCGCCATACGGCGGAGCACGACGCCCCGGCGGTGGTCGGTGCGCAGGGAGCAGCCGGAGGCGCAGTGCTCGCAGGTGCTCGGCGTCGACATCAGGTCGAAGGGGCGCGAGCGGAAGCGGTAGGCCGCCCCGGTCAGCGCACCCACCGGGCAGATCTGCACGGTGTTGCCCGAGAAGTAGGACTGGAAGGGCTTGTCCTGGTAGATGCCGATCTGGGACACCGCACCGCGCTCGGTGAGCGAGATGAAAGGGTCGCCCGCGATCTGCTCGGAGAAGCGGGTGCACCGCTGGCACAGCACGCAGCGCTCCCGGTCCAGCAGCACCTGGGAGGAGATGTTGACCGGCTTGGCGTACGTCCGCTTGACGTCCTCGAAGCGGGTGGTGGCGCGGCCGTTGGACATCGCCTGGTTCTGCAGGGGGCACTCGCCGCCCTTGTCGCAGACCGGGCAGTCGAGCGGGTGGTTGATCAGCAGCAGCTCCATCACGCCGTGCTGGGCCTTCTCGGCCACCGGCGAGGTCTGCTGGGTCTTGACCTCCATGCCGGGCGCGACCGTCATGGTGCAGGCGGCCTGCGGCTTGGGCATCGGCGCGATCTTGCCGTCGCGACCGGGCATGGCCACCTCGACCAGGCACTGGCGGCAGGCGCCGGCCGGGTCGAGCAGGGGGTGGTCGCAGAAGCGCGGGATCTGGATCCCGATCTCCTCAGCGGCGCGGATGATCAGCGTGCCCTTGGGGACGCGGACCTCCACCCCGTCGATGGTGAGGGTGACCAGGTCGGCGGCGCTGGTCGTGGGGGCGGTCATCGGGACACCGACTCCTTCGCGAACAGGGTGGACGCCGACGGCGGGAACATCTCCCACCAGGGCGTGTGCATGCCGGCCTCGAACTCCTCGCGGAAGTGCTTGATGCCGGAGGAGATCGGCGTGGTCGCGGCGTCGCCGAGCGCGCAGAAGGACCGGCCGAGGATGTTGTCGCAGATGTCCAGCAGCTTGTCGACGTCGCCTTCGTGGCCCTGTCCGACCTCGAGGCGCTCCATGATCTGCTTGAGCCACCAGGTGCCCTCGCGGCAGGGGGTGCACTTCCCGCAGGACTCGTGGCGGTAGAAGTCGGTCCAGCGGGACACGACGCGCACGACCGACACGGTCTCGTCGAAGACCTGCAGGGCACGGGTTCCGAGCATGGAGCCCGCGGCCGCGACCGAGTCGAAGTCGAGCGGGATGTCCAGCTCGGCCTCGGTGAAGATCGGGGTCGAGGACCCGCCGGGGGTCCAGAACTTCAGGCGGTGCCCGTTGCGCATCCCCCCGCACATCTCGATCAGCTCGCGCATGGTGATGCCGAAGGGCGCCTCGAACTGCCCGGGCCGCTCGACGTGGCCGGACACGGAGAAGATGCCGTGGCCGGCGGACTTCTCGGTGCCCATGCCCTTGAACCAGTCGGCGCCGTGCAGGAGGATCCCGGGCACCGAGGCGATGGACTCGACGTTGTTGACCGACGTGGGGCGGGCGTACAGACCCTGGGCGCCGGGGAACGGCGGCTTGAGCCGCGGCTGGCCACGACGTCCCTCGAGGGAGTCGAGCAGCGCCGTCTCCTCGCCGCAGATGTAGGCGCCGGCGCCGGCGTGCACCACGATGTCCAGGCGCTTGCCCGTCCCCATCGCGTCGTCGCCCAGGTAACCGGCCGCGCGGGCCTCCTCGACCGCACGCAGCAGACGGCGGTAGACGTGCACGACCTCGCCGCGCAGGTAGATGAAGCCCAGCTCGCCCTGCACCGCGTGGGTGGCGATGGCCAGCCCCTCGATCAGGTGGTGCGGGGCCGCCATCATCAGCGGGATGTCCTTGCAGGTGCCCGGCTCGGACTCGTCGGCGTTGACCACGATGTAGCGCGGGCCGCCGTCGACCGGAGCCATGAAGCTCCACTTCAGGCCGGTGGGGAAGCCGGCGCCACCACGACCGCGGATGTTGGAGTCCTTGACGGCGCCGAGCACCGCGTCGGGCTCCATCGACAGCGCCTTGCGCAGCGCCTGGTAGCCCTCGGCCTCGCGCTCGTAGGTCTCCAGGGTCCAGGACCGGTCCAGGTCCCAGGTGCGGCTCAGGACGGGGGTCAGCTGGGTGCTCACTTGGCGTCCCCCTCGGGGTCGGTGGTGCGGGCCGAAGCCTGCTCGTCGGCAGGCTTGGCGGCGGGCGACAGGGCCTCGCCGGACGTCTTGCCGGCGGCGGCCTGCGCGTCGGCGGAGCTCTGCTTCTCGCCCGGGGCGGGCTGGGCGTCGACCTTTGCGGCGGGTATGCTGCCAGGCTGCGCCTGGTCGGCCCCGTCGGTGGCGCCGGCCCGGCGACCCTGCTCGGCGTCGCGCGGCATGTCCCAACCCTCGCGGCGGGCGATCTCCAGCCCGCGCATCGTGGCGGGGCCACCGCTCGGGCCCTCGTCGGCGTGGCCGTCGAGGAAGCCCGCCAGCACGCGGGAGACCTCCTTGAAGGTGTGCAGCCGGTCGGGCCCGCGCGACGGGCGCACGGGGGTGCCGGCGCGCAGGGCGTCGACCAGCTCGCGCGCCGAGGTCGGCGTCATGTTGTCGAAGAACTCCCAGTTGGCCATGACCACGGGAGCGAAGTCGCAGGCGGCGTTGCACTCGAGGCGCTCGAGGGTGATGACCCCGTCCTCGGTGGTCTCGTCGTGACCGACCCCGAGGTAGTCCGACAGCTCGTCCCAGATCTGGTCGCCGCCCATGACCGCGCACAGCGAGTTGGTGCAGACGCCGACGAGGTACTCGCCGTTCTTGTGGCGCTTGTACTGCGTGTAGAAGGTGGCCACGCCCGAGGCCTCGGCGGCGGTGACCCCGGCGAACTCGGCCGCCAGCTCGATGCCGCGGGTGGAGACGTAGCCGTCGACCGACTGCACCAGGTGGAGCAGCGGCAGCAGGGCCGAGCGGCGCTGCGGGTAACGCATCACGACCGCGGACGCGTCCTCGCGCAGGCGTGCCTCGGTCTCGGAGTCCCAGGGGTCCGAGGGGTGCGCCGGCTGGGTGCCGTAGTTGGGGGCGTCAAAGGCTGACATCAGCGGTCCACTCCTCCGAGCACGGGGTCGACCGAGGCGACGGCGACGATGACCTCGGCCACCTGGGCGCCCTCGCACATGGCAGCCACCGACTGCAGGTTGTTGAATCCCGGGTCGCGGAAGTGCGCGCGGTGCGGGCGGGTGCCACCCATGGAGACCAGGTGGCAGCCGAGCTCGCCCTTGGGCGACTCGACGGCCTGGTAGGCCTGTCCCGGTGGCACGCGGAAGCCCTCGGTCACCAGCTTGAAGTGGTGGATGAGGGACTCCATCGACTCGCCCATGATCTCGCGGATGTGCTCCAGCGAGTTGCCCATGCCGTCGCCACCGATGGCGAGCTGCGCGGGCCAGGCGATCTTCTTGTCCTCGACCATGACCGGGCCGGGCCGGGCCTCGAGCCGGTCCAGGCACTGCCGGACGATCTTGAGCGACTCCCACATCTCGGTGAAGCGCAGCCGCAGCCGGCCATAGGCATCGCTGGTGTCCCAGGTCGCGACCTCGAAGTCGTAGGTCTCGTACCCGCAGTAGGGGTCGGCCTTGCGCAGGTCGTAGGGATAGCCGGTCGCCTTGAGCATCGGGCCCGTCACGCCGAGGGCGATGCACCCGGTGAGGTCGAGGTAGCCCACGCCCTCCATGCGGCCCTTGAGGATGGGCTGCTCGTTGATGAGCAGCTCGAGCTCGTGGATGCCGCGCTCGAGCAGCGGCAGCTCCTCGCGCAGGTCGGTGATCGCGCTCGCCGGGACGTCCTGGATGACCCCGCCCGGGCGGATGTAGGCGTGGTTCATGCGCAGGCCGGTGACGGCCTCGAAGAAGCGCAGCACCCGCTCGCGCTCGCGGAAGCCGAACTCCATGACCGTGGTCGCGCCCAGCTCCATGCCGCCGGTGCCGATGCAGACCAGGTGGGAGCCGATGCGGTTGAGCTCCATCATCAGGACCCGGATCACGCTGGCGCGCTCGGGGACCTGGTCGGTGATGCCGAGGAGCTTCTCGACGGCCAGGCAGTATGCCGCCTCCTGGAACAGCGGCGTGAGGTAGTCCATCCGCGTGCAGAAGGTCACGCCCTGGGTCCAGGTGCGGTACTCCATGTTCTTCTCGATGCCGGTGTGCAGGTAGCCGATGCCCACGCGGGCGTCGGTCACCGTCTCGGCGTCCAGCTCGAGGATGAGGCGCAGCACCCCGTGCGTGGACGGGTGCTGGGGTCCCATGTTGACGACGATGCGCTCGTCGGAGTGCTCGATGGCCTGCTGGGCGAGGTCGTCCCAGTCGCCACCGACGGAGGTGAGCTGGTAGCCCTCCTCGTCCGGACCGGCGCCGCTGGTGGCGGTGTAGGCGGTGCTCATCAGTTGTACGACCTCCGCTGGTCCGGGGGCGGGACGGTGGCGCCCTTGTACTCCACCGGGAGACCGCCGAGGGGATAGTCCTTGCGCTGGGGGTGTCCGGGCCAGTCGTCCGGCATCATGATCCGGGTCAGCGCGGGGTGGCCGTCGAAGACGATGCCGAAGAAGTCCCAGGTCTCGCGCTCGTGCCAGTTGGTCCCCGGCCACACCGAGGTGACCGAGGGGATGTGCGGGTCGGCGTCCGGGCAGGACACCTCCAGCCGCAGCCGGCGGGAGCCGTTGGTCAGCGAGAGCAGGTGGTAGACCGCGTGCAGCTCCTGGCCCTGGGCCTGCGGGTAGTGAACGCCGGAGACCGACATGCACATCTCGAAGCGCAGGCCGGGGTGGTCGCGCAGCGCCTGGGCGACGACGGGAAGGTGCTCGCGCCGGACGTGCAGGGTCATCTCGCCCCGGTCGACGACGACCGACGCCACCGCCTCGCGGAACGACGCCGAGGAGCCCACGAGGGCCTTCTCCAGGGTGTCGGCCACGTGGTCGAAGTAGGAGCCGTAGGGACGGGCGGCCTCGCCCGGGAACAGGACCGGGGAGACCAGTCCGCCGTACCCCGTGGTGTCCGTGCCCCGCGAGGAGCCGAACATGCCGTGCCGACGGCCCATCTCGACGGGCTGGGCCGTCGGGTGGCCGTCGACCTGCAGGTGACGGGCGTCGTCTCCCTGGGCATCGGCCGGGAGGTTGGTGTCGGTCATGCCAGCAGACCCTTCTGCAGCTGGAGCGGGGTGGCCTCCATGGCTGCACGCTCGGCGGCCCGGGCGGCCTCCTCGCGGTTGACGCCCTGGGGCGACTTCTTGACGTACTCGTGCAGCGTGATGATGGCGTTGAAGAGCATCTGCGGCCGCGGCGGGCAGCCGGGGAGGTAGACGTCCACCGGGACGATGTGGTCCACGCCGGCCACGATCGCGTAGTTGTTGAACATGCCGCCGGAGCTGGCGCAGGCGCCCATCGCGATGCACCACTTCGGCTCGGGCATCTGGTCCCAGACCTGGCGCACGACCGGGGCGAACTTCTGCGAGCAGCGGCCGGCGACGATCATCAGGTCGGCCTGGCGGGGGGTCGCGGAGAAGCGCTCCATGCCGTAGCGGGCGATGTCGAAGTCGGGGCCGCCGGAGGCCATCATCTCGATCGCGCAGCAGGCGAGCCCGAAGGTCGCGGGCCACATCGACCGGTGGAGCATCTGCCCCGCGACGGCCTCGAGGGTCGTCAGCGCGATGCCGGAAGGGATCTTGTCCTCGATACCCATGGGTCAGTCCCACTCCAATCCACCGCGGCGCCAGACGTAGGCGTAGGCGATGAAGACGGTCAGCATGAAAAGGACCACCTCGACGAGGGCGAACAGGCCAAGACGGTCGAAGGCCACCGCGAAGGGCAGCAGGAAGATCGACTCCACGTCGAAGATGATGAAGAGCATCGCGGTCACGTAGTACTTGACCGGGACCCGACCGCCACCCTCGGCGACCGGGCTGGGCTCGATGCCGCACTCGTAGCTGTCGAGCTTCGCGCGGTTGTAGCGACGCGGGCCGATGACCCCGAAGCCCAGGACCGACAGGGCCGCGAAGCCGATGCCCATCGCGAAGAGGAAGAGGATCGGCACGTACGGGTTGAGGCTCATCCCGCGTTGCACCCCTTTCGGTTGGTCTGCTGCGTCAACATCCTAGGGTCCGCCGACCCGTGCTGCTCACGGCCGTTCACGAGGACGGCACCACCCGCGTGAGCGCGGTGATGACCCGGTCGGTCACGCCGCCACCGTGCTCGTCCGCGAGGTTGGCCATGATCTTGAGCAGCAGCTTCATCAGGGTCCGGCGCGGCAGGCCGTACTTCACGGCGAGCCGCATGATCTCGGGGTGACCGATCAGCTGGGCGAAGGTGCGCCCGAGGGTGTAGTAGCCACCGAGCTCGTCGGTCATGATCCGGGGATAGGCCTGGAGCACCCGCTCGCGGCCGGCCGCGTCCCGCGCGAGCGCCTGGACGATGATCTCGGCGCTGTGGCGTCCGGCCTCCAGGGCGTAGTCGATGCCCTCGCCGTTGAAGGGGTTGACCATGCCGCCCGCGTCGCCGACGAGCATCAGGCCGTCGGCATACAGCGGCTTGCGGTTGAAGGCCATCGGCAGCGCCGCGCCGCGGATGGGCTGGGTCATGGCCTCGTCGGTGCAGCCCCACTCGGGGGGCAGGGTGGCGACCCACCGGCGCAGCAGGTCCTTGTAGTCGACCTTCCCGAACTGCGGTGAGGTGTCGAGCATCCCGAGCCCGATGTTGACCCGCCCGTCACCCAGGGCGAAGATCCAGCCGTAGCCGGGCAGGAGGACCTTCTTGCCCTCGGGTCGGTCGGCGTCCTCGGGCACCCACAGCTCCAGCCAGGACTCCATGTAGTCGTCGTGGGTGCGCGGGCTGGTCCAGTAGGAGCGGGCGGCGACACCCATGGGGCGGGAGGTGAGCTTCTCGCGGCCGACGGCGGTGGCCAGCCGGGAGGAGACGCCGTCGCAGGCGACGACGACGGGGGCACGCCACTGCCGGGTCTGTCCGGTGGCGCGACCGTCCTGCAGGACCTTCGCGGTCACCCCGACGACGCGGCCGCCCTCGACGACCGGCCCGGTGACGGAGACCCCCTCGTGCAGACGGGCGCCGCACCCCACGGCGTGGCGGGCCAGGGTCTCGTCCAGGGTGGCGCGGGCGCGGGCCATGCCGTAGCCCGGGAAGGACGCGGACTCCGGCCAGTCGAGCTGGAAGGTCTGCCCGGCGCCGACGATGCGCAGGCCCTTGTTGCGGATCCAGCCGTCCTGCTCGCGGGTGCCGACCCCGAGGGTGGTGAGCTCGCGGACCGCGCGCGGGGTGAGGCCGTCGCCGCAGATCTTGTCCCGCGGGAAGGTGGCCTTCTCCAGCAGGACGACGTCGAGACCGGAACGGCCGAGGTAGGCCGCGGTGGCAGAGCCGCCGGGCCCGGCGCCGACGACGATCACATCGGCGCTCTCCACCCCTGAAGGGCTCGTCCCTGCAGTCACAGTCACTCCGCTTCCGTCGTCTCGTCCGGGTGCTCCAGGGCTCAGGATGGTCCCAGACAAGCAGACCGCGGGCGGTGGGCGCACCACCTCGGGAGTCTAGGAGGGCACCTGCAGCATGTCGTCTTAGGGTTGCCTAAATCGTGCGTACGGTCGCGTTGATCGTCGCCGGATCGTGATCCGCGCCGTCATCCGGACGGCGGTCCGGGTCGCCCGCGCTCAGCGCTTGACGGCGCGGTGCAGCGCGACGATGCCGCCCGCGAGGTTGCGCCACTGCACCTCGCGCCACCCGGCCGCCTGGACCTGGGTGGCCAGGCCGCGCTGGTCGGGCCAGGCCTGGATGGACTCGGCCAGGTAGACATAGGACTCGGGGTTGCTCGACAGCCGCCGCGCCACCGTCGGCAGCGCCCCCATGAGGTACTGCACGTAGACGCGGCGGAAGGCGGCGTTGGTCGGGTGGCTGAACTCGCTGACGACCAGTCGGCCGCCCGGGCGCGTCACCCGCAGGAACTCGGCCAGCGCCCGCTCGTGGTCGACGACGTTGCGCAGGCCGTAGGACATGGTGACCACGTCGAAGGTGCCGTCCGCGAAGGGCAGGCGGGTCGCGTCGGCGGCGGTGAAGGACAGATCGGCGCGCCGCTGCTTGCCCACCCGCAGCATCCCGAGGGAGAAGTCGGCGGGGACCACGCGGGCGCCCGCCGCGGCGAAGGGCTCGCTGCTGGTGCCGGTGCCGGCGGCGATGTCGAGGATCGTCATACCCTCGCCGGCCGCCACGGCCTCGTTGACCGCGCGACGCCACAGCCGGACCTGGCCCAGGCTCAGCACGTCGTTCATCAGGTCGTAGCGGCCGGCCGTCTGGTCGAACATCGCGGCGACCTCGTGCGGCTGCTTGGACAGGGAGGCTCGGCTCATGGCCGTCATCCTCCCACGCACGACGGCGCGCCGGCCGCCGCCTGGCCCGGTGCTAGCCTGAGCCCGCCCCAGCCCCGACCCGCGAGGACGCCCAGCCACATGACCGAGCCCCTGCGCATCGTTTCCTTGTCCACCGAGGGCCTGGACCAGGGGGTGGCCGCCCGTTCCGGGAGCTTCCTCCAGCTGTCCTCCTGGGCGGCGCTCAAGACCGAGTGGCAGGGCGAGCGGATCGCCTGGCTGGACGGCAACGACCACGTGCAGGGGGTCGGCCTGATCCTGCACCGCCGGCTGCCCAAGGTCGGTCGCTCCCTGGCCTACCTGCCCGAGGGCCCGGTCCTGCCGTGGGACGAGGTGGCCGCCGACCCCGAGCGCTGGCTGGCCCCGCTCGTCGAGCACGCCCGCCGCGCGGGCGCCTTCACGCTGCGCGTCGGCATCCCGGCCACCGCCCGGTCCTGGGAGCCCGGCACCGTCAAGGCCGCGCTGGCCGACGAGTCCCAGACCTCGCTCTACGACGTCCCGGCCGACCGACACGACCCCCACGGGGAGCGGATCGTGTCCTGGCTGGCCAACCACGGCTGGCGCCGCGCCGACGTCGGCCCCGGCTTCGCCGCCGGCCAGCCGCGCCTCACCGCGGGGCTGCCGCTCGTCGGCCAGACCGAGGAGGCCCTGCTCAAGGGCATGAACCAGCAGTGGCGCCGCAACATCAAGGCCGCCACCAAGGCCGGCGTGCAGGTCCGCCTGGCCACCCCGGAGACGCTGCGCGAGGACATCTCGGCGTTCCACCGGGTGTATGTCGAGACGGCCGCGCGCGACGGCTTCACCCCGCGCCCGGAGTCCTACTTCCACCGCATGGCCGATCTGATGGGCGAGCCCGGCTCCCCCGCCCGCTTCGAGCTGGCGCTGGGCGAGCTGGACGGCGAGCTGCTCGCCGCCACCATCAACATCACCGTGGCCGACCACTGCTGGTACCTCTACGGCGCGTCGACCACGGCCCGCCGCGAGGCCCGCGCCATGAACGGCACCCAGTGGTTCGGCATCCGCCGGGCGCTGGAGGAGGGCTGCACGGTCTACGACATGCGCGGCATCACGGACGAGATCGCCGAGGGCAACCCGCACGCCGGGCTGGTGCGCTTCAAGATCTCCGTCGGCTGCGACGTCCACGAGCGCGTGGGCGAGTGGGACCTGCCGATCAACAAGGTGCTGCACAAGGCCTTCCAGATCTACCTGGAGCGACGCGGATGACCTTCTCCCTGGTGATCGACCTGCCCCGGTGGCAGGCGCACGTCGACGCCTACCTCGCCGAGCGGCCCTGGGTCGTGCCGGTGGTCAAGGGCGACGGCTACGGCATCGGCGCGCAGCGCGTGCTGGAGCAGTGCCGCCGGGTGGGCGCCCCGATCGTCGCCGCCGGGACCCCCGAGGAGGCCCGTGAGGCACTCGTGGCTCTGCCGGGCGCCGACGTGCTCGTGCTCTTCCCGACCATCGCCGGTCGTGCCCTGGACGACGACCCGCGGCTGGTCCACACCGTGGCCGCCGAGGACACGCTCGCCGAGATCCGGGGCACCGGGCGGAGGTTCGTGGTCGAGGTGGACTCCCCCATGGGGCGCCACGGGATCCCGTGGACGCGCCTGCCGGGCCTGGTCGACGCCCTGCGCGACGACCGCTGCGCCGGACTCGCGGTGCACAACCCGCCCTTCGGGGACCGGGTCGGCTTCGTCTCCTCCCTGCTGGCGCGGCTGGGCGAGCTGGGTGTCACGGTGCCGCGGCTCTTCGCCTCCCACCTGTCCACCGGCGAGGTCGGGCAGCTCGCCGCAGTCGCCGGCGACACCCGCATCCTGGTCCGCACGGGCACCGACCTGTGGCTCGGCGACCCCGAGGCGCTGCGGGCCTACGGCGAGGTCCTGGACGTGCACCCGATCGCGGCGGGCCGCCGGATCGGCTACTCCCAGCGCGCCGTCCGCAAGGACACCTGGCTCGCCGTCGTCTCGGGCGGCACCGCGCACGGCGTCGGCATCGAGACCGCCCGTCCCCGGATGACCCCGCAGCTCGCGGCCCGCAAGGCCGCCCGGGTCGTCCTGTCCCAGGTGGGCGGCGCCCCCTCGCCCTTCCGCCTCGGTGGCCGCCGGCTCACCTACCTCGACGTCCCGCACATGCAGGTGTCCATGGTCGCCGTGCCCGAGGGTGCGGTGCACCCGGGCGACCGCCTGCCGTGCGACATGCGCATCACCGTCACCCGCTTCGACGCGGTCGAGGTGCTCGGCGAGGGCACCACCCGGTGACCGACCCCGCCAGGCCGTCCACCACGCGGGCGGGCGATGCCGTCCCGCAGCTGCAGGTCCGCACCATGCGCCTCGCGGACCCGGGCGACCTGGTCGCGCTGCTCCCCCCGGACCTGGCGGCCACCGAGCTGTGCACCTGGGTGCGCCGCGGCGAGGGCATCGTGGGCTGGGGTCGCGCGGCGGTGGTCGTCACCGCCGGGGAGCGTCGGTTCGCCGACGCCGAGGCCTGGTGGCGCGAGCTGGCGGCCGCGGCCGAGGTCGAGGACGACGTGCGGGTGCCCGGCACCGGGCTGGTGGGCTTCGGCTCGATGGCCTACTCCCCCCGATCGGCGAGCGGCGGCACCCTCGTGGTCCCCGCCGTCGTGGTGGGCCGCCGGGGCCAGGACACGTGGGTGACCACCGTCGGCGTCGCGGGCACCGAGGCGACGACCCACGAGGAGCCGGCGGCGCGCGTGACGGCATACCCCCCGGCCCTGACCCCGCAGGGGCTGACCTTCGGCGACGGCTCGCTGTCCCCCGCGCAGTGGATGGGCGCGGTCGCCACCGCCGTCGATCAGATCACCGCCGGCCGGCTGGACAAGTGCGTCCTCGCCCGGGACCTGCGTGCCCGGGCGACCGCGCCGATCGACGTGCGCCACGTCCTGGCCCGCCTGGCCGAGGGCTACCCCAACACCTGGACGTTCAGCGTGGACGGGCTCGTGGGCGCCACCCCGGAGATGCTCGTGCGGCTCTCCCGGGGCCTGGTCACCTCGCGGGTCCTCGCCGGGACCAGCCCCCGCACCGGCGAGGACGAGCGGGACCTGTCGCTGGCCGGCTCCCTGGCCCGGTCGCGCAAGGACCTGGAGGAGCACGAGTACGCCGTGCGCTCGGTCGTCGACCGGCTCGCCCCGCACTGCGACGAGATCAACGTCCCCGAGACGCCCTTCGTGCTGCACCTGCCCAACGTCATGCACCTGGCGACCGACGTCGCGGGCGTGCTCTCCTCCGCCTCGACCTCGCTGTCGCTGGCCGAGGCCCTGCACCCCTCGGCGGCCGTCTGCGGCACGCCCCGCGAGGTGGCCGACGCCCTGATCACCGAGCTCGAGCACATGGATCGCGGGCGGTATGCCGGGCCCGTCGGCTGGCTGTCCGCCGACGGCGACGGCGAGTGGGGCATCGCGCTGCGCTCCGGCGCGGTGTCGACGCAGGATCCCTGCGAGATCACCGTGCACGCCGGCTGCGGGATCGTCGCCGGGTCCGACCCGGCCGCCGAGCTGGCGGAGACCGACGCCAAGCTCGTGCCCATGCGCGACGCCCTCGGCGGCTGAGGCACCCCGGCCCGGCTGCCCCGGTCCCCGACCCCCGTCCCCAGGGTCACGGCAGGCCCAGGACCGGGGAGCCACACCCAGGTCGACCGGTCCAGGTCGGCACGCGCGGGGCCAGGCTCAGGTGGGCGGGCTCCGGGCGTCCGGGCGTCCGGCTCACGTCGCCGCGCCGGACCGGCCTCAGGCACCCGCCCCCACCCGGCGGGCCACCTCGACCCGCAGCGCCTCCCCCTCCTCGCGCACCCGGCCGCGGTCGGCCGTGATCTCCACGACCCGCAGGCCCGCAGGGTCCCGGTCCAGAGCGACCCGCAGCGCCGTCATGGTGGTCACCCGCTCGTGGGGCACCCCGTGCGCGGCGCACAGCGCCCCCAGGTCGGTCCCGGTGGGGGTGGCGAAGACCCGCTCGAACTCCCGGTCCCGCTCGGGAGCGCCATACTCCAGCGTCGCGAAGATGGCGCCGCCGTCGTCGTTGGTGACCACGATCGTCAGGTCCGGGCGCGGCTCCGCCGGGCCGATCAGCAGCCCGCCCGCGTCGTGCAGGAAGGTCAGGTCGCCCAGCAGCGCCATGACCGGCCGGCCCAGGCCCAGCGCGAGGCCGACGGCGGTGGACACGCACCCGTCGATCCCGGCGAGCCCGCGCGAGCCCAGCACGCACAGGTCTGTCCCCAGGTCACCGGTGGCTGCTCGGTCCACGTCCCGCGCCGACTGGGAGGAGCCGACGAAGACCACCCCCGGGGCCGCCTCCCCGGCGGCTTCGTCATCGGCGGCGTCCTCCTCGACCGGGCGGCCAGCTCGACGGGCCCGGGCCGCCGCTGCCCCGAGCACCGCGCTCGCGATCGCCGGCCCGCTCACCTCGTCGGCGGGCCACAGCGGCTCCGCCGCGAGCGCCGCCCCCGCCTCCTGCCAGGCGCGCAGCCAGGCGTGGTCGACGTCGGTCCGGGGGCCGGCAGGGTCGCGCCGGGACTCGTCCGGGTCTGCGGAGGGCCTGACGCGACCCGTCCGGGAGTCGTCGGGGTCCGACGAGGGATCGTGCAGGCCTGCCGCGGACGCCGTGGGGTGGGTGGCGGCCAGCGCACCCCAGGGGTGGACCCGGGCGACGCGGGCGCCGGGGTCCGGCCAGTCGGGCAGCGGGGTCACGCACTCGACCAGGTCCACCCGTCGCAGCAGCGCCGCGACGTCGCGGGTCAGGGTGAGCCGCCCCACGACGACCACCCGGTCCGGCAGGTGCTCGTCGAGCCAGCCCGTCGCGGTGAGCAGCAGGGGCCCGTGCGGGACCACGGCGGCGCGGTCGTAGGCCCCGAAGGGCTCGGCGACGACGGGCCAGCCCATCGCCCGGGCCAGCTCGACGGCCTCCGCCGCGAGCCCCGGCTCGGGGAGGTCGCCGAGCACGACGACGGTCCGCGGGACCGGGGCCAGGCCGACCGCGGAGGTGGTGGGCGAGGGGCGGACCTGCGTCCACGGCTCCCCGCCGGGTCGGCCGTGGAGCGGCTCGGGCCAGTCCTCGCCCCGACCCGGCAGGTCGGGCAGCAGCGGGTCGCGCAGGCACACGTCGACGTGGACCGGGCCCGCCCACCCGGACAGCGCCCCCGTCGCAGCCGCGCAGGCGCGGGCGACCACGCTGCGCCATCCGGTCTGCTGACCGGCCCGGCGGTCGGGGGCCGGGAGGGCGTGCTGCCAGCGCACCGCCTCGCCGAAGATCCCCGGCTGCACGGTGGTCTGGTTGGCGCCGGTCCGCTGCAGCTCGGCCGGCCGGTCGGCGGAGAGCACGAGCAGGGGGATGCCGGCGTGGTGGGCCTCCAGGACCGCGGGGTGCAGGTTGGCCACGGCCGTGCCCGAGGTGGTGACGACCGGCACGACCCGCCGCGTGCCCTTGGCCAGACCCAGTGCGAGGAAGGCGCCGGAGCGCTCGTCGACCCGCACGTGCAGCCGCAGCCGCCCCGCCCGGTCGGCGTCCTGCAGGGCGTAGGCGAGCGGTGCCGAGCGAGACCCGGGGCACAGCACCGCCTCGCGGACCCCCTGGCGGACCAGCTCGTCGACCAGGACCTCGGCCAGCGCCTGGGAAGGATTCATCGGGTCATCGTCGCATCCAGCCGGGCGTGGGCGACGGCGATGCGCTCGCGCCACCAGGCCTGACGGTCGGCGGGTGCGGCGTGGCGTTCGAGCAGGTCCGGGTCGGCGACGACCGGACGCACGCCGAGGACCCCGCCGCGGGGCACGAGCGGCTCGGAGGTCACGTCGCCGGCGAGGAGGTTGACCGTCCCCAGACCGCAGGCGTGGTCGAGCCGGGGCAGCGCCGCCGCCAGCGCCACCCCTGCCCGGATCCCGACCGAGGTGTCCAGCGCCGAGGAGACGACCGCGGGCAGGCCGCAGGCGTCGACGACCTCCAGGGCGCGTCGCACCCCGCCGAGCGGGGCGGCCTTGACCACGACCACGTCGGCCGCCTCGAGCTCGCGCACCCGCAGCGGGTCCTCGGCCTTGCGGATGGACTCGTCGGCCGCGACGGGCACGTCGACTCCGGCACGGGCGAGGGCGACCCGCAGCCGGGCGAGGTCCTCGACGGCGGCGCAGGGCTGCTCGGCATACTCCAGGTCGTGGGGCGAGAGCGCCGTCAGCGCGCGCACCGCGTCGTCGAGCGACCAGCCGCCGTTGGCGTCGACCCGCACCCGCGCGGCGGGGCCCAGCAGCCGCCGGACCTCGGCCACCCGGGCCAGGTCCGCGGCCAGGTCCTGGCCTCGCTCGGCGACCTTGACCTTGGCCGTGGTGCAGCCGTCGAAGCGCGCGAGCACCCCCGCGACGTCGGCCGCGGCGACCGCGGGCACGGTGGCGTTGACGGGCACCCGGTCGCGCACCGGCTCCGGCGGGCCGAGCCAGCCTGCCTCCACGGTGGCCGCCAGCCAGCGGGCGGCCTCGTCCGGCGGGTACTCCAGGAAGGGCGCCCACTCCCCCCACCCGTACGGGCCCTCGACCAGCACGGCCTCACGGTGTGTCACCCCGCGGAAGCGGGTGTGCAGGGGGATGGTGAGCACAGACATCCGCGCCAGCAGCTCGTCCAGGGTGGGCAGGGGCATCGGCATACCGCCATCATCGCCCCGCGCCACCGGCCCGGACGGAAAGGACCGCCGTGGTCTTCCTCATCGTGCTCATCGTGCTCACCTCGGTCGCGACGTACGGCGCGCTGCGCCCCAACGACCTGTGGTTCCAGCACTACTCCGGCAAGGTGGCCCGGGCCCGCACCGCCCACCCCGGTGACGGGGAGTGGGAGCACCGCCGCCTGGTCTACCTGGTCACCGCCGTCGTCTGCGGGGTGCTCACGCTGCTCAGCCTGTGGGCGGTGTGGCACGGGGCCACGGCGCCCGACCCCCGGCAGGGCTGAGCGGTGGTCAGCGCCCCGGACGGACGGGCGGGTTGCCGAGCAGCACCACGTCCGGGTCGGACAGCGCCACGGTCACCCGGTCCCCGAAGTGCGGTCGCATCGGCGGCAGCCCCGAGGTCGGCCACCAGCGGGCCTCGTGGTTCTCGTCGTCGCCCACCGCGGGCTCCCCGGACACCCAGCGCATCCGGAAGGTGTGGTCGACGTACTGCGCCTGGTCGCCGTTGACGTGGGTCACCGGCTCCGTGGTGGACACCCACACCAGGCGCTCGACCTCGGCCACCACCGAGGTCTCCTCGAGGACCTCGCGCACGGCGCTCTCGTGGACCTCCTGCCCCGGCTCGGTGATGCCGGTGACCGGGCTCCACTCGTCGGTGTCGGCGCGGCGGACGAGCAGCACCTCCTCGGTGGGGCCCGTGCCGCGCAGCACCACGGCCGTGGCCCCGATGAGCCACAGGGGGGCGTGCCTGACATGACGGCGCAGCTCGACGACGAACTCGGGGATCGGCATGCGGCCAGCGTATGTCGACGGCCGCGGCGCGCGCCCTCTCCTGCGGCGTCGCGGCTATCCTCGGGCCGGTGAGCGCTCTTCCGCACATCAGCGAGACCTTCGACCCCGCCCGGTGGCACGAGGTGCCCGGCTTCGGGTTCACCGACATCACCTATCACCGGGCGAACGGCGAGGGGCCGAGCTCGGGGTGGTCCGGATCGCCTTCGACCGGCCCGAGGTGCTCAACGCCTTCCGCCCGCATACGGTCGACGAGCTCTACACCGCCCTCGACCATGCGCGCCGCACCCCCGACGTGGGCGTGGTGCTGCTGACGGGCAACGGACCGCACCCGACCCCGGGGAAGTCGGCGCAGACCCAGGGCTGGGCCTTCTGCACAGGCGGGGACCAGCGGATCCGGGGTCGCTCGGGCTACCAGTACGCCAAGGACGCCACCGGAGACGTGTCCGCCGACGGGGTCGACGAGCTGCGGGCCAGGGCCGAGGGGGGACGGCTGCACATCCTCGAGGTGCAGCGACTCATCCGCACCATGCCCAAGGTCGTCATCTGCCTGGTCAACGGCTGGGCGGCGGGCGGAGGTCACTCGCTGCACGTGGTCTGCGACCTGACGATGGCGTCGCGGGAGCATGCCCGCTTCAAGCAGACCGACGCCGACGTGGGCTCCTTCGACGGGGGCTACGGCTCGGCCTACCTCGCCCGCATGGTGGGGCAGAAGTTCGCCCGGGAGATCTTCTTCCTCGGCCGGACCTACACGGCCGAGGACATGCACCGCATGGGTGCCGTCAACATCGTGAGCGACCACGCCGAGCTCGAGGCCGAGGCGCTGCAGGTCGCGCGCGAGATCATGGGCAAGTCACCGCAGGCCCAGCGGATGCTCAAGTTCGCCTTCAACCTCGTGGACGACGGACTCATGGGGCAACAGGTCTTCGCGGGCGAGGCGACCCGCCTGGCCTACATGACCGACGAGGCGGTCGAGGGCCGGGACCAGTTCCTGGAGAAGCGTGACCCCGACTGGTCGCCGTATCCCTGGTACTTCTGAGGCGTCCGGCTCCCACCAGCCGCCGCCCCCGTTCGGGTGTCGTCGCCACTCTGAGTGAGAGAGTGCGGTCGCCACAGCCGTCAATACCGCCAGAAGAGTGTGGATTTCGGGACGGGACGTCACCATCCCGCCTTTTCAGACACGCGCGCCAGGGCATATGGTCGGGGCACGACGTCAGCAGCGGGTCACTCACTCGCCCAGGCGTCGTCGCACCCGGTCCCCCAAGCTCCACGAACGGTCCTCATGCGCTACTCCCCTCGCCATCGCACCATCACGCGCACGACGCGTGTCGTGTCGCCGCCCACGATCGCCGCCGCCACGCTCGTCGCCGGCGCGACCACGGCTGCCGCCTCCCAGCTCACGGAGTCCGCCCCGACCGTCTCCGCCGGCCACTCCATCCAGGCATCGCAGCCGATGCGAGACCGAGCACTGGCCGGAGCCCGTGCCTCGCGATCGACGACTCGCTCGGCGCGCGTCACCAGCGCCGCCCGCCTGGCCCAGCTGATGCGTCCCGTCACCGTGCCCCAGGCCTTGCTCAGCAGCCGCCAGGTCGACAGCGCCGCCACCCGGGCCGCCAAGAGCGAGCTCACCTCGGCACGCGCCACCTACGACCGCACCCGGGCCGCTCTCCTCACCGCGCGGGCCGAGGCCGAGCGCGCCGAGGCGGAGTGGGCCAAGGTCGCCGGTGACCACACCAGTCCCAGCCTCGAGGAGGCCCGCAAGGGCCTGACCGCGGTCGCACGCGAGGCCATGACCCATGGTGCCTCCGGCGTCGCCGCGAGCGTCGCGGGCCCCGCCCTGGAGGGGCAGAAGGCCACGTCGGCGGCCTACCAGGCCCGCCTCGCCGCCGAGAAGCGGCTGCGCGCCGCGGCCGACGCGCACGCCGCCTCGGTCAAGTCCCTCACCACCCTGCGCGACCAGGCCCAGCGGCTCGACGCGGCGGACACCCGTCGTGGCCTGGCCGAGGGGATCCTCGTGCGTCTCAAGGACGGTCGCGCCGTCCCCACCATCAAGGTGGGCACCCCGGTCGTGGGCAACGGCTGGTCCGTGACCCCCAAGGTGAGCGCCTGGATCGGTGAGGCGCTGGACGAGCTCTACCGCTCCGGCCACCCCCGCGGCCCCCACGACGCCGAGGACCTGGCGATCGTCATCTTCAACGAGTCCGGGGGCGACCCGGGCAGCGTCAACACCTGGGACACCAATGCCGCCGCGGGCATTCCCTCCTTCGGCCTGATGCAGACCATCGGCCCCACCTTCGAGGCCCACGCGCTCCCCACGCGCCGCGACCCCAAGGACCCGGTGGCCCAGATCTGCGCCGGTGCCCGCTACGGCACCGCGCGCTACGGCAGCCTCTCGGACATCCCCGGTGTCAAGAGCCTGCGCTCCGGCGGCCCCTACCGCCCCTACTGACCGCGGCGGCCCGCGCCTGCCATCCCCCTCGCGCGCGGGCCGCTGCCCCTACCTCCTCGGTGGCTGCACCGCAACACCTAGGCTGAGCCCATGGGACGCGTAGACCGCCTGCGGGCCAACCTCACCGGGGCGGCCCGGATGGCCGCACATCTGGCCACCGGGCCGATCCACAGCCAGGAACGCCGCTCCTGGGGTGCGACCCCCGAGGAGACCGAGGCCTTCCTGCCCGGTGACGAGCTGATCCGTGACGTCGACTGGCGCTCCACCCGCGCGGTGACCGTCTGGGCCCCTGCAGAACGAGTGTGGCCCTGGCTGGCCCAGCTGGGCCGCGGTCGGGCCGGGTTCTACAGCTACGACCTCCTCGAGCAGCTCGCCGGGAGCCTGGACACGTCGGTGGCCCGGATCGTGCCCGAGCTCCAGGACATCCGCACGGGTGACCAGGTGCGGCTGCACCCCCAGCTTCCCCCGCTCGTGGTGGCCCGCCTCCAGCCCGGCGCCCACCTGGTCCTCGCCGGTATGCCGGGGAAGACGGACCTGCTGCCCAGCACGGTGTGGTCCTATCACCTGCACCCCCTCTCGCAGGGGCGCACCCGACTGATCGAGCGCAATGCCTACGCCCACGGGGACGGGCTCGTCGAGCGGCTCACCGGCGGCCCCTACGTCATCGAGCCGGTGAGCTTCGTCATGAGTCGGGAGATGCTGCTGACGATCAAGCGTCTCGCCGAGCAGCCGCAGCACGCGCAGGCCTAGGACCAGCCCGCAGCGACGGCCGACCGGTGCACGGGACGGAGCACGGCGCGGCCGGCGGGCCGGACGGGGCCGCCGAGCGCGGCCCCGTCGCCGGCTCAGGACCTGCGGATCACCTTGTGCGGTGCTGCCTGCGCCTGCGGCTTGAGCACCAGGCGGTCGACGTTGACGTGGGCGGGTCGCGTCGCGATCCAGGCGATGGCGTCGGCGACGTCCTCGGCGACCAGCGGCTCCTCGACGCCCTCGTAGACCTTGTCCGCGGCGGCCTGGTCCCCGCCCAGCCGGACGAGGGAGAACTCCTCGGTGTGCACCATGCCCGGGTCGATCTCGCAGACGCGCACCCCGTCGCCCACCGCCTCGAGCCGCAGCGTCTCGGCGATCACGGTCTCGGCGTGCTTGGCCGCGCAGTAGCCCGCACCGCCCTCGTAGACCCCGAGGCCGGCGATGGACGACACGAAGACCACCATCCCGCCCTTGACCTGGCGCAGCGCGGGCAGCAGCGCCTGGGTGACCTGCAGGGCGCCGATCACGTTGGACTCGTACATCGTCCGCCACTTGTCGACCACGGCGTCGGCGACCGTCTCGGTCCCGAGCGCGCCACCTGCGTTGTTGACGAGCAGGTCGAGCCGGTCGCCCACCTCGGCGGTCAGGCGGGCGACGTCGGCCGGGTCGCTCACGTCGCAGGTGACCGCCCGGCCACCGATCTCGGCGGCGAGCGCCTCGATGCGGTCGGTGCGGCGGGCGGCGCAGATCACCTGGTAGCCCTCGTCGGCGAGGCGGCGGGCGGTGGCGGCGCCGATCCCGCTGGAGGCTCCGGTGACGACGGCGAGGCGAGGAGTCTGGGTCATGCGACCCATTGTCGCGCCGCCCCGTCCGGGCGCGCACGCGCCCCCGCCCGCGACCCGGCCGCGGCTCGCCGCAGCCCACCCGTGGCAGCCGGGCCCTCGACCGGCTCCCTGGCTATCGTGCGGGGGTGCAGCTCGTCGCCTGGCCCCCGTCCCCCTCCCCCGCCGACGCCGTGCGCGACCCGGGTCCGCTCGAGCGGGCGCTGACCGGCGCCGGCCCGGCGGTGTGCCCGTCGGGCGTGGTCGCCGAGTCCCCCGGCGACGCGGCCGTCGTGGTGGGCACCTCGGGGTCCACGGGCACGCCCAAGCTCGCCGTCCTGTCCGCGGCCGCCGTGCGGGCGTCCGGGCAGGCCACGGCCGAGCACCTCGGCGGCCAGGGACAGTGGCTCCTCGCGCTGCCGCCCACCCACGTCGCGGGGCTCCAGGTCCTGGCGCGCTCCCTGCTCGCCGGCCACACCCCGGTCGCGGTGACCGACGGGCCGTTCACGCCAGAGGTCTTCGCGGAGGCGACCGCCCGCCTGGCTCCCGGCACACGGCATCACACCTCGCTGGTGCCCACCCAGCTCGTGCGGCTGCTGGCCTCCCGCGCCGGGACCGAGGCGGCCGCAAGCTACGACGCCATCCTCGTCGGCGGCGCCGCGCTCCCCGCGAGCGTCCACGCGCAGGCGCTCGCGGCCGGGCTGCGGATCGTGCGCACCTACGGGATGAGCGAGACCTGCGGCGGCTGCGTGTACGACGGGAAGCCGCTCCCGGCCACCGCCGTCCGCCTCACCCGCGAGGGCCGCGTGGAGCTCGGCGGCCCGGTGGTGATGGACGGCTACCTGGGCCGCCCGGACCTGACCGCGGCCGTCCTCACCACGGACGAGCGGGGCACGAGGTGGTTCCGCACCGACGACCTGGGCGAGGTGGCGCCCGGCGGGACACTCACGGTCCTGGGGCGGGCCGACGACCTGATCACGACCGGCGGACTCAAGGTCGCCCCGCGCGTGGTGGAGGACGCGATCCTGGCCCACGTCACCGGGATCCGGGAGAGCCTCGTCGTCGGGGTGCCCGATCCCGACTGGGGCCAGGCGGTCGGGGTGCTGCTGGTGGGCGAGCCCGGCGCCGAGGACCGGTCCGGGGACGTCCCCGCCCTGCGCGAGCTGCTGCGCCCGCACCTGCCCGGCCACGCCCTGCCCCGCCGGGTGCGGCTGGTCGCCGAGATGCCGCTGCGCGGCCCGGGCAAGCCAGACCGCGCAGCGGCACGAGAGCTGTTGTCGGACTAGTGCGTCCCCGTCCGCTACGCGACGGTCAGCGCTTCGGGGTCGCGGCGGGTGCGTTCGCCGGGGCCGGGAGCTGGAGCAGCGTCGACTGGCTCGGCGGGACGACATACATCGTGTTGCCCTTGGCCGCCGCCTCCTTGAGCATGTCGATGTACTTGCTGGTGAGGACCTGCTCGTTGAGCCGGTTCTGGCACTGGGCGGGCGGCACCGGGACGACCTTGACGGAGGCGACCTCCTTGCCGGCGATCATCTCCTTGACCGTCGTGGACATGGCGCCGCAGCGGATGATCTGGTCCGAGTCGGACTGGGCCTGGGCCTCGGTCTTGACCTTCTCGGCGTTGATCTTCGAGGACTCGAGCTCCGCGCGGGCGGACTCCACGCGCGAGCGGGCGGTCTGCACGGCCGCGAGGGACTGCTCGATCTCCTGGGGATAGCGGATGTCGCGCAGGTCGACCGAGTCGACGGTCACGCCCAGCCGCTCCCACCGGGTCTGCAGCTCCTTGGCGATGTCGGTGGAGACCTGCGCGCGCTTCTGCCGCAGCTCGCCCGCGGTGTAGTGCACGGGCACGTCGCGGACGATCGAACGGACGTCCACGTCCAGGGCCCGGCTGACCAGCCCCTCCTGGGTGCGGTAGGCCGAGTAGATGTCGCCCACCTTGGCGGGGACGATCGAGTAGCGCACGGTGATGTCGACGGCGGCGGTGGCGTTGTCGCTGGTCTGCGCGTTGATGGCGGGGCCGTCGGTGGCTCCCTGCTCCCCCGCCATGGTGATGACCTGGTTGCGCACGTCGTACTTCACGATGTCGTTCCACGGCGCCTTCATCGAGAAGCCCGGCGTGATGTCGACGCCCGCGACGGTGCCGCCCGGCGTGCGCAGGACGATCGCCTCACCCACGTCCTGGGTGTAGAGCGTGGACAGGAACAGGGTGAGGACGCCCAGGCCGGTCATCGCCCACCCGGCGAGCGGGAGGAACCAGGCGGGCGTGGGAGTGCTCGTGGCGATCGGGGCCCGGCGCCGCTGCGCCTTGGCGGCCTGCTGCCAGCGATCCAGCTCCGGCCCGCTCTCGGGCGGCGGGGACACGGCGGTGGCCTCAGCCCCCGGTGGGGTGGGCGCGCTCGCCCGGCGCCGGGCCCGGCGAGCCACCGCCAGGGTGGCCAGACCGGTGAGAAGGAGGAGAACTCCGAGGACGAAGGTGCCCATCAAGGCCTGCGATTCTGCGCCCGAGGCGCCACGGGACCCGCCCCCCTGGCGGATCGACATCCCTACGACGTCGCGGAGATTCGTCCGGGTTCCGACCCCCGCCGCGAGCCTGGTCCGGGTCACCCGAGTGGCGTGCGAGCCGTGCGCCCGGCCCCCGGACGGGCACGAGAGAATGCTCCCCATGGCCACGATCTCCCAGTGGGTGGCAGGCGCCCGCCCGCGCACCCTCCCCGCAGCGCTCGCCCCCGTCGCCGTCGGCACCGGATCGGCGGCCGGGTTGGGCCACCTGGACCCCGGTCTGGCGCTCCTGGCGCTGCTCGTGGCCGTGCTCCTGCAGATCGGCGTCAACTACGCCAACGACTACTCCGACGGGATCCGCGGCACCGACGCCGAGCGGGTCGGTCCGGTGCGCCTCGTCGGCCAGGGCCTGGCGACGCCGGCGCTCGTGAAGTACGCGGCGTTCGTCTGCTTCGGGCTGGCCTGCCTGGCAGGCCTCGCGCTGACCGGGCTGTCGGGCGTCACCTGGCTGCTCGGCATCGGTGTCGCGGCGGTCCTGGCCGCGTGGTTCTACACCGGGGGGCCGCGCCCCTACGGCTACGCCGGGCTCGGCGAGGTCTTCGTCTTCGTGTTCTTCGGTCTCGTGGCGACCGTCTGCACGGCATACACCCAGGTCAAGACCACCGACACGGGCACCTGGGCGGGCGCGGTCGGCATCGGCTCGATCATCACCGCGGTGCTGGTGGTCAACAACCTGCGCGACATCGCGGGCGACACGGTCTCCGGCAAGCACACCCTGGCCGTGCGGGTGGGCGACCGGACCACCCGGTGGTTCTACGTCGCGCTGATGGCGCTGCCGGCCGGGTGCTCGGTCCTCGCCGCGCTCACCGGTCACCCCTGCGCGCTGCTGTCGCTCCTGGGCCTCGTCCCCGCGGTGAAGCCCTGCCGGTCGGTGCTGGCCGGCGCGCAGGGCCCGGCGCTCGTCGCCGTGCTCGGCACGACGGGGCTCGTCAGCCTGACCTACGGCCTCACCCTCGCGGCCGGGCTCGCCGTCCGCTGACCCACCGGGCCGTATGCCGAGAGGCCGCGCTCACCCGCGGCTCAACAGCCCGGCTCAGCGGTCGAGCTCGGCGTCCTCGACCTCGTCGTCGGTGACCTTGTGGGCGCCCTGCCGGTCCTCCAGCCGCCCCTCGACCCGCTGCTGGATGCGGGCGCTCCACTCGTCGCGCAGACCACGCAGGACGAACAGCGACAGGACCATGGAGAGCAGGCCCGCGAGGACGACGAGCAGGAGGCCCCGCAGACCCGCGAGCCCGAGGGCGGCCAGGCAGCCGAAGAACAGCAGCAGCCGCAGGAGGGTGTAGCGCACACCAGGACTCATCAGGTCACATCCCCGAGTAGGAGTGCATCCCGGTCATGAACTTGTTGACCACGAAGGAGTTCATGACGATGCACAGGAAACCGGCCAGGGCGATCCAGGCGGCGTGCCGGACCTTCCACCCCGTCGTGGCACGGGCGTGCAGGTAGGCCGCGTAGACCACCCAGATGATGAAGGACCAGACCTCCTTGGGGTCCCAGCCCCAGTAGCGGCCCCAGGCGCGCTCGGCCCAGACGGCGCCGGCGATCACGGTGAAGGTCCACAGCGGGAAGGCCAGGGCGTGCAGGCCGTAGGCCATCCGGTCCAGGGTGCGCGAGGCGGGCACCGCGGCGAGCAGGGTCCGACGCCAGCCGGCGAGGGTCGCCCCCGCCGCGTGACGCCGCTCGCTGGACTCCTGCACGAGGTAGAGCGCCGACAGGGCCGCCCCGATGGCGAACATGGCCGAGGCGAGGATCGCGATGGAGACGTGGACCACGAGCCAGTAGGACCGCAGCGACGGCATCAGCTGCCCGGCCTCGGTGTAGACCGTCAGGGCCGGCCCCAGGACGAGCAGCGTCAGCCCGGACACGAAGACACCCAGCCAGCGCAGGTCCTGCCGCAGCCCCATGACGACGTAGACCACCACGACGAGCATCGCCGCGGTGACCAGGAACTCGTAGAGGTTGCCCCAGGGGGCGCGCATCACCGACAGGCCCCGCAGCACGACGGCGGCGAGGAGCAGCAGGGCGTCGAGGCGCGTGAGGGCAAGCCCGATCCCGGCGGCCGGACGAGGACCGGGGGCGGCCGTGCCCGGCGAGGCGGGTGACCCGGCCGCGGTGCGCACGAGCGTGTCGGTGCCCCCGCCTGCGGCGCCCACGGAGGCGGTCGTGCACGTGGCGGTGCCGCCGGAGGCGGTCATCATACCGTCGCCGGCGTCCAGGGCGCGGTGGCGGACCTGCGCCAGGTCGAGGGCGAAGGCCACGAACGCGACGCCCAGCACGAGCAGCGAGGCATAGACGCACAGCGTGGAGTACTGCGCGAGCGCGGGATGGGTCATCGGGGGCTCTCCTCGGTGGTGCGGGCTGGCGCGTCGACCCGCAGCCGCGAGCAGAGCTCGGCGGTGAGGTCGTCGACGGCCTCGGCCAGGCGCGGGTCCTCGCTCTTGGCCAGGCCGGCCGTCTCCAGCAGGGTACGTCCGTCGCGGGTCGTGATGCGGACGAAGACGCGGCGGCGTCGGATCAGCAAGGACATGAGCAGACCCACGAGCACCAGCCCGGCGCCCGCCAGCGCCACCGGCTTGCCCGGGTCGTAGCGCACCGACAGACCGGCGAAGCGCTCGTAGCCGTCGAAGGTCACGCTCCCCCGGCCGCCGGGCAGCGCCATGGTCTCCCCCGGCCGCAGCGCGATCCGGACCGGGAGCCCGGACTCCTGCCGGGGCTGGGTCATCCGCGAGGTGTCCAGGGTGTAGACCGACTGCGGCCGGCCGTCGGGGAACAGCGTGCCCTCCCACAGCTCGAGGAGCAGGCCGGGTGCGACGGGCGCCGGGAAGTCGCTCTGCGGGCGCATCCGCAGGCCCTGGTCGGAGATGGTGGGGGCGAACATCCCGAGGAAGCCGAGCTGCTTGCCGTCCGGCAGCGCGGACACCTTGACCGCGCCGTTGGAGGTGTAGTTGTTGTCCTGCGGGCGGAACACCGTCGCCTGGTGGTAGACCTGCCGGCCCTGTCCGTCCTTGACGGTGATGATCGGGGCATAGCCGTTGCCGAGCAGGTAGACCGACGACTGCCCGAAGCTCAGCGGCTCGTTGACCGCGAGCCGCTGCCGGACCTCGGGGCTGTCCGGGGTGGCGCGGGTGGTGGTGGCCGCCTCGAAGGACCGCGGCTGGCCGAACTGCTTGCCCTTGAGCCCGGTCTCGAAGTCGACGGTGACCTTGTCCACGCGCACCGTGAACGGCGGCAGCGACTCCTCGTCGACCCAGGGCCCCTTGGTGAAGGTGTCGTGCTGGCTGGTGGTGTTGGCGAAGGTCTCCCCGGCCGGCACGATCGCGTCGACGCGCCACCCGAGCAGGTGCCCGACCGCGACCGCGACGATGACGACCAGCAGCGCCAGGTGGAAGAGCAGGTTGCCGACCTCGCGCAGATAGCCCCGCTCCGCGGAGACCGAGCCGTATGCCGAGGAGACGGCGCCCGCGGGCCCGTCGGTCGCAGGGTCGTCCGCCCGCACCCGGTAGCGCCGGGCGGCCAGCAGCTCGCGCGCCGCGGCGAGCGCGGTCGCGGGAGCCACGTCGCCCAGGTCGACGACCCGGTGCTCGGGCATCCGGTCCAGTCGCCGGGGGGCGCGGGGCGGCTGCGAGCGCACCTCGCGCCACAGCAGCCGCAGCCGGGGGACGACGCAGCCGACGAGGGAGATGAACAGCAGCAGGTAGATCGCCGAGAACCACGGCGAGGCGTAGACGTCGAAGAGGCCGGCGCGGTCCAGCCAGGGTCCGAGGGCCTGGTGCTGCTGCAGGTAGGTGCGGGTCCGCACCGGGTCGATGCCGCGCTGGGGGAACACCGATCCGGGGACGGCGGCGACGGCGAGCAGCAGGAGCAGGAGCAGCGCGGTGCGCATGCTGGTCAGCTGCCGCCAGGCCCAGCGCAGCAGGCCCAGGGTGCCG
The DNA here is from genome assembly GCF_022568795.1 of Arsenicicoccus dermatophilus. NCBI lineage: Bacteria > Bacillati > Actinomycetota > Actinomycetes > Micrococcales > Intrasporangiaceae > Arsenicicoccus > Arsenicicoccus dermatophilus. The sequence continues at coordinate 2,740,914 of NZ_JAKZHU010000001.1, forward strand.
AGCCGCGGCTGGGCCACGTCGTCGCGTGCGGGCGGCGGGGTGGCGGCAGGCATCACAGCACCGGGTCTCCGACGAGGTCCACGAGCCGCTGCTGCAGGCCGGAGACGAGGGGCTCCCACACGCCGAGGAGCATGAGCAGGCCGAGGACGGCGAGCAGGGCGGCGCCGGCGAGCTGCAGGGCCCGCTGGTGGCGGCGCAGCGCGGTCCAGGCGCCGACGAGCCGGGCGTAACCACCAGCGAGGGCGAGGAAGGGCAGCCCGAGGCCCAGGCAGTAGGCGACGCCGAGGACCGCGCCGCGGGCGATCGGTCCGGCACTGCCGTCGAGGGGGCTGCCGAGCACCATGACGGCGCCGAGGGTCGGCCCGATGCAGGGGGTCCAGCCGAGGGCGAAGGCCGCGCCCAGCAAGGGCGCGCCGGTGAGGCCCGCGGCGGGCCGCCACCCGACCTTGACCTGGCGCTGGGTGCCGAGCCCGGCGAAGACGGCGGCGAGCGCCAGCACCACGGCGCCACCGACGCGCACGAGGAGCTCACGGTGCTCCTGCAGCGCGGTCGACAGGGCCGAGACCACCGCGACCACGAGCGGGACGAAGACCACGGTGAAGCCCAGGACGAACAACGCGGTGCCGAGCAGCATCGTCCGGGAGCGGCGTTCCTCCAGCCGGGTGTCGCCGAGCCCGGTGACGTAGCCGAGGAAGCCGGGCACGAGCGGCAGCACGCAGGGCGACAGGAAGGACGCGGCCCCGGCGGCGAGGGCGACGAGCGCGGCGAGCGGCAGCGCCCCGCCGGCGATCACGTCGGTCGCGCCGGTGATCACCGGCCTTCCTCGACCACGTCGGTGATCAGGTCGGCGACGGTGCGCTCGGAGGCGACGGGCCCGAGGATCCGCGCGGCGATGCGGCCCTGGGCGTCCAGCACCAGGGTGGTGGGCGGCGACGGCGCCTTGCCCTGCAGGGCAAGCACGGTCTGCCCGTCGTACGCCAGCGTGGGATAGGGCACCTGGTGGCCACGGGCGAAGTCGCGGGCGTTGTCGGCCGACTCGCGGCCCGCGTGCACCCCGAGCAGCTCCACGTCGGGGTGGGTGCGGCGCAGGGTGGTCCACAGCGCGGTGAGCCGGGGCTGCTCCTCGACGCACGGCGGGCACCAGGAGGCCCACAGGTTGAGGACGACGACGTGGCCGCGCTGCCGAGCGGCGTCCCAGGGCTTCCCGTCCAGGGTGGTGCCCTTGAGGGTCACCGGGGCCTTGCGCCGGGCGACGGGCAGCCGCTCGAGGGTGCCGTCGCCGGACAGGTAGCCCTTCTGGTCGCCCGAGCGGGCCTGGGCGTTGATCGATCCCGGGTCCTGCGAGCACGCGGCCAGCGGCGTCGCGACGACCGCGGCCGACAGGATCGCCAGGAGGCTCCGGCGCGTAGGCCGGAAGGACAGAGCAGCCGTCATGCACCCACCTGGTCGTCGTCCGCCGGGGCGAGCAGCGACGCCGCGGGCGCGGTGTAGCGCAGGGATTCCAGCCGGTCGCCGACGTAGTGCAGGCTGGTCACGCTGGCCAGGTCGCACTGGCGGCGGCGCGGGTCGTGCCACAGCGGCCGCCCCTCGAGGTGGCACCGCAGGGTCCACACCGGGAGCTGGTGGGAGACGAGGACGATCTCGCGGCCGGGGGCCTGGAGGCGGGCCGCGTCGACGGCCTCCTCCATGCGCGCTGCGATCCGGCGGTAGGGCTCGCCCCAGGAGGGGGTGAAGGGGTTGCGGACCAGCCACCAGTTGGCCGGGCGGGCCAGGGAGCCCGCCCCGTGGCCGAAGCGGCGCCCCTCGAAGTGGTTGCCCGCCTCGATCAGGCGGCTGTCGGTCAGCACCGGCAGCCCGAAGGCGTCGGCGGTCGGGCGGGCCGTCTCCTGCGCCCGCTCCAGCGGGGAGGCGACGACCAGGGCGACGTCGTGGCCGGCGAGGTGCTCGGCGACCCGGTCGGCCATCCGGCGGCCCAGCTCGGACAGGTGGAAGTCCGGCAGCCGGCCGTAGAGGATCTTGTCGGGGTTGTGCACCTCGCCGTGGCGGACGACGTGCACCACCGTCCGCGGCTCGCCGGTGCGGGTCAGGTCGGTCATGGCGCTCATCCCTGCATCGTCCCCGCACCGGCTGCGGCGGCCCTGGCAGCGGCAGGCAGCGCGGCCAGCACCCGGTCCACGGCCAGGTCGTCGTGGGCCGCGCTGACGAACCAGCACTCGTAGGCGCTCGGCGGCAGGTGGACCCCCTGGCTGAGCATCGCGTGGAAGAAGCGCCCGAAAGCCGCGGTGTCCTGTTGCTGGGCATCGGCGTAGGACAGCACCGGTCCCTCGCGGAAGAACACCGAGAACATCGAGCCGGCCCACTGGATCGTGTGCGCCACCCCGGCGGCGGCCAGCTCGGCGGACACCCCGTCGGCGACGGCGCGCGCCACCGTCTCCAGCCGGTCGTAGACCGCCGGCGTGCAACCGCGCAGCGTCGCCAGACCCGCGGCCGTGGCGACCGGGTTCCCGGACAGGGTGCCGGCCTGGTAGACCGGGCCCGCCGGCGCCAGGTGCTCCATCACGTCCCGCCGCCCGCCGAACGCCGCGGCCGGGAAGCCGCCCCCCATGACCTTGCCGAAGGTGAACAGGTCCGGGGCCCCCAGCTCCGTGGGGCCCTCCACGCCGTACCAGCCGGACATCGACGCGCGGAAGCCGGTCATCACCTCGTCGGTGATCATCAGCGCGCCGTGCTCGCGGGTCAGCCGGCGGATCGCGGCGGTGAAGCCGGGCGCCGGCGGCACCATCCCCATGTTGCCGGGCGCGGCCTCCGTGATGACCGCGGCGATCTGGTCCCCACGCTCGCGGAAGGCTTCCTCGAGGGCGCGGGAGTCGTTGTAGGGCAGGACGATCGTCTCGCCGGCCGAGCTCGCCGGCACTCCGGCGGAGTCGGGCAGGGCGAAGGTCGCGACCCCGGACCCGGCGTGCGCCAGCAGCGCGTCCACGTGCCCGTGGTAGCACCCGGCGAACTTCACCACGGCCGACCGACCGGTGAAGCCGCGCGCCAGGCGCAGCGCACTCATCGTCGCCTCGGTGCCGCTGGACACCAGGCGCACCTGCTCGACCGGCTCGACGCGGTTGACGATCGCCTCGGCGAGGAGCACCTCGTTCTCGCTCGGCGTGCCGTAGGAGAAGCCCTTGGTCGCCGCGTCCCGGACCGCCTCGAGCACCGCCGGGTGCTGGTGGCCGAGGATCATCGGGCCCCACGAGCAGACCAGGTCGACGTACTCCCGGCCGTCGACGTCCATGAGGTAAGGACCGCGAGCGCTCGCCATGAACCGCGGCGTCCCCCCGACGGACCGGAAGGCCCGCACCGGCGAGTTGACCCCGCCCGGGATGACGGCGCTCGCCCGCGCGAACATCGCCTCCGAGGCCGGGGCGTCCAGGGGGTATGACGGGAGGGAGGTGGCCATGGCCCTAGTCTCGCGCCCGGGGCACCGGGGCACCAAACGACGTCCGGTGCGTCCGCCGTGTCAGGCCCGACGGATGCGGTCGACCTCGTCCCGCTGCTGGGTGGAGGTGCCGTTGTCGTCCCGCACCCGCGTCATCGCCTCGCCGAGCGCCTGCACCAGCTCGGGGCTGAGCGCGTCCAGCCAGTGCTCCCGCACGCTCTGCACGTGGACCGGGGCGATGGCCCGGATCTCGGCGAGGCCGGCGTCGGTGAGCACGAGCTCGACCCCACGGCCGTCGCCCTGGACGGGGCGCCGCTGCACCCACCCACGGGTCTCGAGGCGGGTGGCGGTGTGGGTGAGGCGCGACCTCGACTGCACCACCAGCGCCGCCAGCTCGGACATCCGCAGCGATCGGCCGCTCTGCTCGGACAGCATCGACAGGATCTCGTACTCCGACAAGGTGACCCCGTGCGCCTGCAGGTCCTTGTCCAGGGCCGTCTCGAGCAGCCGCTGGCCCCGCAGATAGGCCCGCCAGGCCATCTGCTCGGTCGAACTCAGCCATCGAACCGACTCGGACACGCTCAGACCCCCACGCTCGATCGGGCCAGTGGTCTTGACCCGGTATGACGGCACAGACTAGCGAGTACCGCCGGACCTGGCCGTGACCCCTGGCCACGCCGCCTGACCACGACCCGGTCGCGGCGGCCGGAGGTCGGCTCAGCCGAGCCAGGCGGCTGCCTCGGTGGCGTAGTAGGTCAGGATCTGCTGGGCACCCGCCCGGTGGATCCCGGTCAGCGCCTCCAGGGCGACCCGCTCGCGCTCGATCCACCCGTTGGCGGCGGCCGCCTCGATCATGGCGTACTCCCCCGACACCTGGTAGGCGCTCACCGGCACCGTGGACTCGGCGGCGACCGCAGACAGCACGTCGAGGTAGGGCAGGGCCGGCTTGACCATCACCATGTCGGCGCCCTCCTCGATGTCCAGGCGCACCTCTCGCAGCGACTCGGTGAGGTTGGCGGGGTCCTGCTGATAGGTCTTGCGGTCCCCGACGAGCGAGCTGGCCACGGCCTCGCGGAAGGGGCCGTAGAACCCGGACGCGTACTTCGCGGCATAGGCCAGGACGATCGTGTCGGGGTGACCGGCCTGGTCCAGCGCGGCGCGCACGTGCCCCACCTGACCGTCCATCATCCCGGACAGGCCGAGCACGCTGGCGCCGGCCTCTGCCTGGGCGATCCCCATCTGCGCGTAGCGCTCCAGGGTGGCGTCGTTGTCGACCGCGCCGCGCGCGTCGAGCACCCCGCAGTGGCCGTGGTCGGTGAACTCGTCCAGGCACAGGTCGGCCATGACCACGATCTCGTCCCCCACCGCGTCGGCCAGGCGGCGCAGCGCGACGTTGAGGATGCCGTCGGGGTCGGTGGCCCCGGAGCCGACGGCGTCCTTGGCGGCCGGGACGCCGAAGACCATGATCCCGCCGACGCCCGCCGCGACGGCCCCGCGGGCGGCCTGCTCCAGCGACGCGAGGGAGTGCTGCACGACGCCGGGCATCGAGGCGATCGGCGTCGGCTCCTGCGCGCCCTCCTTGACGAAGACCGGCAGGATCAGCTGGGCGGGGTGCAGCCGGGTCTGGGCGACCAGGCGGCGGACCGCCGGGGACTGGCGCAGGCGGCGCGGACGGTGCGTGGGGAAGCTCACGAGATCCTCTCGGTGGCAAGGCTGCCCGTCGTATGCCGGAAGACTCCTCGCGGACTCTCGCGGCACCGGCGGCCGGGGGGTGGGCCGGACCCCGGAGGGGCCCGGCCGACGATCAGCTGCTGCGCCGACGCCGACGGCGCTTGCTGGGCAGGATGACGGGCTCGCCGGCCTCGTAGGCCGCGCACGCCTGGGCGTGACCGAACTCCGCCAGACCGTCGACGAGCGACTCGCCGCTCGCCTCGCGGGCGATCACGTCGACGCGCAGGCCGTGCTCCTCGGCGGTCCTGGCCGTGGCCTGGCCGATGCAGGCCACGACGGTGCCGCGGTGCGGCTTGCCGGCGATGCCCACGAGGTTGCGCACCGTCGAGCTGGACGTGAAGACGACGGCGTCGAAGTCGCCGGCCTTGATCGCCTCGCGGACGTCGGCGGCGGGCGGGGCCGCACGCACGGTGCGGTAGGCCGTGACGTCCTCGACCTCCCAGCCCATGTCCTGCAGCCCGGCGACGAGGGTCTCGGTGGCGATGTCGGCGCGCGGCAGGAAGACCCGGTTGATGGGGTCGAGCAGCGCGTCGTAGGGCGGCCACTCCTCCAGCAGGCCCGCCGCGGACTGCTCGCCGCTCGGCACCAGGTCCGGGCACAGGCCCCACTCGCGCAGCGCGGCCGAGGTGGCCCCACCGACGGCGGCCACCCGCAGCCCGGCGAAGGACCGCACGTCCAGGCCGTACTCGTCGAACTTCTCCCGGACCGCGCGGACGGCGTTGACCGACGTGAAGCCGACCCACTCGTAGCGCCCGGCGACCAGACCGGTGATGGCCTTGTCCATCTGCTGGGGCGTCCGCGGGGGCTCGATGCTGATCGTCGGCACGACGGTGGGGATGGCGCCGTAGTGCTCGAGCCGCGCGGTGATGCCGCCCGCCTGCTCCTTGGTGCGGGGCACGAGCACCCGCCAGCCGAAGAGCGGCTTGTTCTCGAACCAGCTCATCGACGTCCGCAGGGGGACCGTGCGCCCGACGATGGCGAGCAGCTGCGCGTCGTCGTCGAGGTGGTCGAGCACGTGCGCCGCGTCACCCAGCGACGTGGTGCTGGTGTGCTGCATGGCGGTGGTGCCGTGGTCGGTCAGGGCCACCGTCGTGCCCGGGTCGCGACCGGCCTCCAGGAGCGAGCTGAGCTGCTCCACCAGGCGGCCGGGGGTGCCCATCATCACGACGGTGACGTCGTCGCGCGCCGAGTCGCCGAGGTCGTGCCGCAAGGAGGTGTCCAGCAGGTGCAGCCGCGGGGACTCCGGGGAGGTAAGGGGGATGCCGGCATACAACGGGATCGCCGACAGGCTGGTCACGCCGGGGACGACCTCGAAGGGGACGCCCTCGGCGGTGAGTGCGCTGCACTCCTGCAGCAGGCAGGTGAAGACGCCCGGGTCGCCGGACATGAGGCGCACCACCAGGCCGCCCCCGTCCAGGGAGCGGATCGCGTCGAGCACCCGCTCGTACTGCAGGGACTCGGGGGTCGGGGCCGGCAGCACCTCGGGGATCGCGAGGGCAGGCGGGGAGACGATCCGCGCGTCGTCGCGGCAGTGGCGGCGGACGATCTCCGCGGAGTCGGACCGGTCGAGGAGCACCACGTCGGCACGGGTGAGCAGCTCGGCCGCCCGGAGGGTCAGCAGACCTGGGTCGCCGGGTCCGGTGCCGACGAAGGCCACCTGGGCGCCTGCGGCCGCCTGCGGCGCCGGGGGCGCACAGGCGACGCCTGTGGTGCTCGACTTGCGCATCTAACCTGCTCCTAGGCCCTCGTATCGGTGATCGTTGGAGTGACCCAGGGTGCAGTCTCGCCCACCGCGCTCGGCATGCCAAGTCTCGGCGGCGAGACATCACCCGCACCGCCGAGACCGGGGGCTCCGTCCTCCAGCAGGAGGGTGGCCAGGCGCCGCCCGAGCTCGGCGGGATCGGCATAGGGGCCGGTCAGCGACCTGCGCAGCCCCTCGGACCCGTCCACCGCGCCCACGAAGGCGCGCAACGACAGCTCCACGCCGTCCTCCGACTCCACGACCTCGGCCAGGGCCCCGACGGGGGCGGTGCACCCGGCCTCGAGGGTGGCGAGCAGCGACCGCTCGGCCTCCACCCGCGCCCGGGTCTCCGGGTCGTCCAGACGCGCGAAGGTCGCGCGCAGCGGGTGGTCGTCGCGGCACTCCAGCGCCAGGGCGCCCTGCCCGGCGGCCGGGAGCACCTGCACCGGGTCGAGGGCCTCGGTGACGAGCTCGGTCCGGTCCAGCCGCCGCAGGCCCGCCATCGCGAGGACCACGGCGTCGCAGCGCCCGTCACGCACGTGCTGCAGCCGGGTGTCGACGTTGCCACGGATGGGGACGAGCTCCAGCCCCAGCCCGAGCGCGGCGATCTGGGCGGCCCGTCGGGGCGAGCCGGTGCCGACGACGGCGCCCTCGGGCAGCTCGCCCAGGGTCAGGCCGTCGCGGGCGCACAGGGCGTCCCGGACGTCCTCGCGCGCGGGCACGGCGGCGATGACCAGGCCCGGGTGGGGGGCCGAGGGCAGGTCCTTGAGGGAGTGCACGGCACAGTCGATCTGCCCGGCCAGCAGAGCATCTCGTATGGCGCTCGCAAAGACGCCGGTGCCGCCGATGGTCGTCAGGGGGGCGGCGTTGGTGTCGCCCTCGGTGGTGATCTCGACGAGCTCCACCTCCAGGCCGAGCTCCCGCAGCCGGCCCGCCACCCACCCGGACTGGGTGGTCGCGAGCGCGCTGCGGCGGGTCCCGAGCCGGATCGTGCTGGTGGTCTGGTCACTCATCGCTGGCACCACTCATCTCCACGGGGGGCTGGACGCGGGCCGCGGAGACCGCGGCGACGGTGTGGGGGTCGAGGTCGAAGAGGCGGTGCAGCGCCTCGGCGTAGGACCCGGAGGCCTCCTCCTCGGCCATCTCCTTCACCCGCACGGTCGGCGTGTGCAGGAGCTTCTCGACGACCCGGTGGACGGTCTGGGCGACCTGCTTGCGGGTGGCCTCGTCCATGTCGGGGACCCGTCCGTCCAGGCGGGTCAGCTCGGCGTCGACGACCTGGCTGGCCCGCCGGCGCAGCGCGGCCAGGGTCGGGGCCACGGCCTGGACGCGGCGGGCGGCGAGGTAACCCTCGACCTCCTCCACGACCAGGTCGCGCACCTGCTGCACCTGGGCCGGGACGAGCCCGTCGCCGGCGAGCAGCTCACCGAGCCGCTGCAGGCCGATCACGGTCAGGCCGGAGACCTCGGCGACGGCCGGGTCGACGTCGAGCGGCAGGGCCAGGTCGAGGTAGACCTGCGGCCGGTGCTCGCGGGCCGCGGCCGCGCGGCTGGCACGGTCCCGGTCGACGATCCGCCCGGCGGCGCCGGTGCAGGTGATCACCAGGTCCGCGGCGGCGAGCGCCTCGTCCAGGTCGCCCCAGCGGACGACCCGCGCGTCGTAGGCCGCGGCCAGGTGGGCGGCCTTGGCGTCGGTGCGGTTGACCACGACGACCGAGCCGGCGCCGGCCCGGGTGGCGGTCGCCACGGCGAGCGAGCTCATCGCCCCTGCGCCCACGACGAGGACGCCGAGCCCGCCGATCGGGCCAAGGACCGCGACGGCCGCGTCGATCCCGGCCGAGACCAGGGAGACCGACACGTCGTCGAGCTCGGTCTCGGCATGGGCCCGCTTGCCGACGCGCAGCGCCCGCTGGAAGAGGGCGTTGAGCTCCGGGCCGACCTCGCCGGCGGACTGGGCGGCCCGCAGCGCCCCCCGCAGCTGGCCGAGGATCTGCCCCTCGCCGATCGCCATCGAGTCCAGCCCGCAGGCGACGGAGAAGGTGTGCGAGACGGCCCGGTCCTCGTGGTGGACGTAGAGGTGCTCGCGCAGCAGGAGGGGATCGACCGCGGTCACCTGGGCCAGCAGGTGACCGATCTCGGTGACGCCCCCGTGGAAGGTGAGCACGTCGGCATACACCTCGGTGCGGTTGCAGGTGCTGACCAGGACCGCCTCGCGCACCTGGCCGGCGGCCGCGAGGGCGTCGCGCAGGGTCGTGGCGCGATCCGTGTCGAGCGTGGTGCGCTCGAGCAGGTCGAAGGGTGCGCTGCGGTGGGACAGGCCCACGACGAGCAGGGTCACGCGCGGACACCTCCGGCGGTGGGGTGGGCCGCGACCGCCCGGGAGCGGTAGGCCAGCAGGCGCAGCTCGCAGGACAGGTCCACCTCGCGCACGGCGATCCCCTCGGGGACGCGCAGCGGGGTGGGGGCGAAGGTCAGGATGGCCCGGACGCCGGCCGACACGAGCAGGTCGGCGACGTCCTGCGCGGCCGACCCCGGGGTGGCCACGACCCCGATGGTGCCGGGGCCGGCCACCGCGACCACCTGCGGCAGGTCTCGGACGTCGCGCACCTCGCGACCGAGCACGGTCGTGCCCACCACCTGGGGATCGTGGTCGAGAAGCCCGACCACCTCGAAGCCGTCACCGTCGAAGCCGCCGTGCGAGGCGATGGCCAGTCCCAGCCGGCCCAGGCCGACGATGACGACCGGACGCACCGCGTCCCGGCCCAGGGCGGTCATCAGCTGGGAGCGCAGCGCCTCGGTCTCGTAGCCCACCCCGCGCACCCCCAGGGAGCCCAGCTGGGACAGGTCCTTGCGCAGCATCGCGGAGGTGACGCCGGCGGCGGTGGCCAGCTCCTCGGAGGAGACGCCCCGGACGCCGCGGGCCCGCAGGGAGTCCAAGGCGTCGAGATAGCTGGGAAGGCGAAGCACGGTGGCGTCGGAGAGCTCCCGGCGCTCGGTGGCCTCGACCATGTGAGCCGCTCCTCCTGGTGGCCGCCACGGCCCCCTGCTGTCTGCGGTCCGGCCCGCGCGGCGAGCGCCACGGCGGACGAGGACCCCGGCACCCTCGGGCGGGCACCGCAGACCAGCGTATGTCGGCGGCTGCTACCTGCCCAAACCCGCCACGAGCTGGCGCGGCGGCCCGGCACTCACCCCCGGGTGGGCGGATTCAGCCGAGAGCACGCCGCAGCCGGGCGGCGTCCACCCGCCAGTAGTCGTGCTGGCGCCCGTCCACGAAGGTGACCGGGATCTGCTCGGCATACCGCTCGAGCAGCTCGGGGTGGTCGTCGATCGAGACCTCGGCGAAGGTGTCGCCGGTCTCGGCCACGACCGGCTCGATCACCCCGCGGGCGCCGTCGCACAGGTGGCAGCCGTCGCGTCCGAGCAGGACCACGCGGGCACCGGTGAGCGGGGAGACGGGGTCCGAGGGGCCGGCCGCCGGGGATCCGGGAGTCGCTGCTGGGTTCACCCGTCCGACCCTACCGAGCAGACGGTGACTGACGCGGGACGGCGTCCTCGGAACGGTCGCCTCCCGCTCCTGCTGGTCGCCACGCTGGGGGCGTGCGTAGGTCGCCACCGGCCGTGAGCCTGTGCTGCAATGGACGCTCCGTGCCCCGCCTCGGCACCCTCGCCCCGCCCAGGAGGCCACACCATCCGGACCGTCACCCGACGCAGACGCAGCGGCCGTCGCGGGCTGCTCGCGCGCGCGACGCGAGCGCTCCAGCCAGCCTCCCTCGGGCCCCTGGTGCCGGTGCCCTCTGCCCTGGGACAGCAGTCCCCGCCGACCCTGGACCTGGGGGTCCTGTGGATGGTCGTCGGTGGCGCCCAGCCCCCGTCGGACGGCGGCCCCGGCGGCCGCTCCGCCGCGGAGGAGGACGACCTCGAGCGGGAGCGCGCCCTGGTGGCGCTGGCCCAGGACGGGGACGCCGACGCCTTCGGCGAGCTCTACCGCCGGCACATCGAGGCGGTCTACCGCTACGTGTACGTCCGTGTGGGCTCGGCCCACACCGCCCAGGACCTCACCAGCGAGACCTTCATCAAGGCGCTGCGCGCCCTGCCGGGCTTCACCTGGCAGGGCAAGGATCTCGCGGCCTGGCTGATCACCATCGCCCGCAACGTCGTCAACGACCACACCAAGAGCTCGCGCTTCCGCCTCGAGGTGGCCACGGCGGACATGCGGGACGCCGACTCGCAGGTGGACTCCCCGGACGGCGAGGTGATGGACCGGATGCGGGACGAGCGGCTGCTGCGGGCGGTCGCCCAGCTCAAGCCCGAACAGGCCGAGTGCGTCACCCTGCGCTTCATCCAGGGCCTGTCCCTCGCCGAGACCGCCGAGGTCATGGGCAAGCAGGTCAATGCCGTCAAGCAGCTGCAGCTGCGCGCCGTCCGAGCCCTGCAACGGGCGCTGGAGGGCGAGGAGCTGTGAGCACAGGAGTCGGCCCTGGGCCGTAACCCTCGGCACCGTCGACTCGTTAGTCACGGCGAGCACGACCAGGCAGGGGCCGCCCCTTCGTCACGCGCCGTTCCATCCCCGTTCATCCCGTCACCCCGCACCCCCGGAAGCACCACCCGGCTGTCCCCAGGAAGGAGGTAGCGATGAGCACCCTCGACGACTTCGTCTCCCGTGCCGATGCCGACGCCTTCCAGGCCGCCCTGGACACCGGCCGCTCCTCCCCGACCTGGCCCGGCTGCTCGAGACCGTGGGCCAGGTCTCCGCGATCTCGGTGCCCGCGCCGGACCCGGCCTTCGTCGCCCGGCTCGCCGACCGGCTGCGCGCCGAGGCGATCGCCCCGGCGGCGGGCCCGCACCACGGTCCCTCCGTGGTGCGGGTCCCCCGCGCCTGGCCCAAGGCTCTCGCCGGCGCCGCGGCGGGCGTCATCGTGGCCACCACGGGCCTGGGGGTCGCCTCCGAGCACGCCCTGCCGGGCGACCTGCTGTATGGCGTCCGCGGCGTCGTCGACGGGCTCGAGGTCCAGCTGGCCGGCTCCGACGGGGATCAAGGACGTACGCTGCTGGCCCAGGCCCGGCGGCACATCGGCGACACCGAGACGCTCTCGGGTCGCCCCGAGCCCGAGGTGGACGCCGTGCGGGAGGCGCTGCGCGGCGCGGCGGCCTCGGTGGAGTCCGGCGACGCCAAGCTCTTCCTGGCCTTCGACTCGACCCGGGACCCCAGCCACCTGGTCGTGGTCCGGGACTTCACGTCGTGGTCCGAGCCGGCCCTGCGGCAGCTGCGCCGCAGGCTGCCGGCCGCCGTGTCCGGCGAGCTGGCGTCGCTGGAGTCGGCCGTCGAGTCCGGGGCCACCGAGCTGCGCGCCAAACTGGCCGCGTGCGGGGACGCCTGCAAGGACATCGTGGTGCAGCGCGCCCCCGAGACCGCGAGCACCCCCTCGGCCACCTCCCCCGCAGTCACCCCGACCATCCCGGCCAGCCCGAGCACGGCGCCCCCCGTCACCTCCACCGCCAGCTCTCGACCCCTGCCGACCCCGGTGATCCCGCCCGTGGTGCTGCCGACGACGGAGCCTCCGGCGGGCCCGATCCCGCCCTGGCGCACCGTCCCGGGCCAGGTGCCGACCGCCCCTCCCCCGGTGACCGTGCCGGCGACCCGCGTCCCCCACCCGCCGCGCCCGCCCGCCACCGCGACGGCGACCGTTCCGCCTCCCGCGCCCCCGACCACGACGGCCGCGCCCGAGCCCACCGACCCCGGTCCCAGACCGACCGCGACCACGACCGCGGGGCCCACCGTGGTGCCGCCGACGCCGAGCCCCACCCACACCCACCACTGCCCGCCCGGCTACGTCCGGATCGGTCCCTACTGCATCCGGATGCCGCAGGGACCGGAACAGCTCACGGTGACCGTCGTCCCGCTGCCGCCCGTCCCGGAGACCACCCCGACCACGGGGCCGACCGCGCCCGCGCCCGTGACGCCGGCACCCGAGCCCACAGCCCCTGCACCGTCGCCCCCCGCGCCGTCGCCCCCCAAGCCGACGGCTTCCGTCCCGGTGAGCCCGTCCCCGACGGCGACGTCGACCCCTGTCCTGCCCTCCCCGGCATCGACCGGCTCCCCCGCGCCGGAGCCGGCGCCCACCGGTGTGCCCGCCCCGCCGGCGTCCTCGGCTCCCGCGCCGGAGCCCGAGGCCCCCGAGCCGACGGCACCGCCGACCACCACCGCACCGCCCGCGCAGCCGGCCCCAGGCCTGCCGTCCGCCACCAGCACAGCGACGGACCCCGCTCCCACCGGTCGACCCCGGCCCACCGGTCATCCCGAGCCGGTCGAGCCGGTGGCTCCGGTCTTCGCCGACCGGTGCCTCCCCGGACCGCGGATCGTCACCCTGCCCAAGGTGCACGGCCTCGTCTACTCCTGGGACCGTGCCACCCTGGGGGGTGTCGTCGAGGTCACCGTGCGCGCCCGTCCTCTGCCGGGCCATGTCCTCGCCGACGGGGCCACGAGCACCTGGGGGCGGCTCTACCTGGACTGTGGGCGTCCCTAGCGCCCGCTCCCCGGCGTACGGTCAGCCGAAGAACGCGGACTCCCTGGTCGCCAGCAACCGGTAGAGCGACTCCTGGATGGTCTGTCGGATCTCGTCGGTGAGCCCGAACACCAGCATCGGGTCGTCGGCAGCCTCGGGGCCCAGCTCGTCGGTGGGCACGGGCGGGCCGAACTCGATGATCCACTTGCTGGGCAGCGGGACCAGCCCGAGCAGCCCGAACCACGGCCAGGTGGGGGTCAGCGGGAAGTACGGCTGCCCCAGCAGCTTCGCGAGCGCCGGCACCTGACCGATGATCGGATAGGTCTCCTCGGCACCCACGATGGCGCACGGGACGATGGGGACCTCCGAGCGCAGGGCTGCCGCGACGAAGCCGCCGCGACCGAACCGCTGCAGCCGGTAGCGCTCGCTGAAGGGCTTGCCGACGCCCTTGAAGCCCTCGGGGAAGACGCCCACGACCTCACCGCGGCGCAGCAGCCGCTCGGCGTCGTCGTTGGCCGCGAGGGTGGCGCCGGCCTTGCGGGCGATGTCGCCGACGACCGGCGAGCTGAAGACCAGGTCGGCGCCGAGGAGCCGCAGGTGCCGCGCCGCGGGGTGCTCGTCGTGGATCGCGAGGAGCGTCATGAAGGCGTCCAGGGCGATGGTGCCGGAGTGGTTGGCGACCACCAGCGCGCCTCCCTCGGCGGGGATGTGCTCGATGCCACGCACCTCGACCCGGAACCACTGCCGATAGAGCGGACGCAGGACGGGCAGGCAGGCGTGCCGCAGGAAGTCCTCGTCGAAGCCGAACTCGTCCACCTCGTAGTCGCCGGTCACCCGGCGGCGCAGGAAGCCCAGGACCTCGGCGATCTGCACCTCGGCGTCCTCGGGGGACAGCTGCGCCAGGGCGGCGGCGCCGCGCAGCACCTGGACGAGGGCGTCCACGGCTGCGTCGAGGTCGAAGGCACCGCCCAGGGGCGAGGTCGCACCCGGCACCCCCGACCGCCGGGGCGGGACGCGATCGCTGATGGGGACGCCGGTCATGGACGCGCTCCTGGGGTGGTGGCGGGATCGGGGCGCAGACCCACGGCGGCCAGCACCGTGTCGACCTGGTGGAGGCCGGTCCGGGCCAGGTCGACCCCGGGGACGGTGAGGGTGGCGCTGCGCGCGAAGGACTCGAAGGCCTGACGGGTCGTCCAGGTGGGCTCGAAGGCGAGGCGCTCCCGCATCAGCCGGGTGTCCACCACGCGGCCGTAGGCCAGCTGCTGCAGCTGGCCCTCCGGGAGCTCGGCCATGCGGGACCAGCGAAAGGCTCGGCGCAGGCTCCCCTCGGCCGCCAGCAGCGTGGGGACGACCGGGCGGCGGACGATGCCCGCGCACTGGCTCACGGTAAGGACCCCGTCGCCGGCGACGTTGGTGGTGCCGACCACGCGCTCGGCGCTGCCGGTGGCCCCGAGGACCATGGCGCGCACGCAGTCGTCCTCGTGGACGAACTGCAGCCGTCCGTCGAAGCCGGCCGGGATCGGCACGAAGGGGAGGCTGAAGTGGTCGGTGAGGCCCGTCGCGATGCTGGGGCCGATGACGTTGGCGAAGCGCAGGACGCCAACCTCCACCTCGGGCCGGCGCCGGGAGAACGCGGCGACATAGGTCTCCACCTCGCAGGAGTCCCGGCCGAAGCCGTTGGCGGTCCGCACCCCGAGCGCCGCCGTCTCGGCGAACACCGCCGGGTCGTGCGGCGAGGCGCCGTAGACCGCGGCCGCCGACTTCACGACCAGGCGGCGGACCGAGGGCGCCTTCTGGCAGGCCGCGAGCAGCTGCATGGTGCCGAGGACGTTGATCTCCTTCTGGGACGCACGCCCACCCGCCGCCGTGGGCGTCGCGATGACGCCCATGTGGACGACCGTGTCCACGGCATACCGCTCCACCAGCCGAGCCACCACCGGGTTGCGCAGGTCCGCCCGGACGAAGTCGACGCCCGGGAGCGGGCGGGCAGGCGGGACCACGTCGATGCCCACGACCTGGCCCACGTCCTCGCGGGCGGCGAGCGCCGTCGCGGTGAGGCCCCCCAGCAGCCGGGACACGCCCGTGACGAGCACGACGTCGGGCACGGCAACCTCCTGCTGACCGGCGAGTAGCGGTGCCCCGAGCCTAGGTGAGCGCCGGGTAGGACGCACGACCAGGCACCGGGGAGGACGAGCAGGGCCTCCGACCGGTGTGGTCGAAGGCCCTGGGCGCTCACTTCTTGTTGCGGCGCTGGTGGCGCGTCTTGCGAAGCAGCTTGCGGTGCTTCTTCTTGGCCATGCGCTTGCGGCGCTTCTTGATCACGGAACCCATAGGTCGTCCTTCGTCGGGCAGGTGGAGAGAATCCGTCCCAGCCTACCGCCTGGCCGGTGGGCTCGACCAATCCGCTTCCCGGGCCGACGCCCCTCAGGCCGTCTCGGTGAAGGCGCGGGAGAGGTACTCGTCGACCGCCTGCTCGGGCACCCGGAAGGAGCGGCCGACGCGCACGGCCGGCAGCTCGCCGCTGTGCACCAGCCGGTAGACCGTCATCTTCGACACCCGCAGGCGGGCCGCCACCTCGGCCACCGTGCAGAAGGTGACGCCCTCGAAGGGACGTGCAGCCGTCATCGTTGTCTCGCCTTCCTGGCGCACCGGGCGTCGTCGGCAGAACCCGTCGAGGCGCCACCCGTGAGCTGCTGCGACTGTAGGCGCCTGAGGGATCCCCGAGAACGGCGCCGGCAGCAGATTCACCCATGCTGTCCAGCCGACACGCCGTGGCGGACGTCTCGGTCCGGCATACGACGTCGTCCGATCAGTCGACCCAGACGTCCAGGCCGTGCAGGGGGAAGACCGCCTCGCGGGTCTGCATCACCGCCCGGTCGACCGGGTCCTCCGGGTCGTAGCCCGACTCCCACCCGCGCCACCAGACGATCCCACCCTCGGCGATGCCGTCGCTCATGGTCTCCGGCCCGGGTCGGCCGTGCCGCTCCTGGACATAGCTGCGCCAGGCCGCCGGCGTGGGGGTGTCCAGCCGCAGCGGGTGGTGCGCCGCGATGGCGGTCAGGTGGGTCCAGGCCCGGGGCACCACGTCGACGACCTCGTAGCCGCCACCGCCCAACGCCACCCAGCGGCCATCGCAGACCTCGTGGGACAGCCGGTGCAGCCCCTCGAAGGCCTGCCGCTGCGCGTCCACGGAGATGGCCAGGTGAGCCAGCGGGTCCTGGAAGTGCGAGTCGCACCCCTGCTGGGTCACCAGGACGTCGGGGGCGAACGCTCGGACGAGCGGGTCGACCACCGCGTTGATCGCGCGCAGCCAGGCGGCGTCCCCCGTGCCCGGCGGGAGGGCGACGTTGACCGCCGTGCCGTCGGCGGCCGGACCGCCCGTCTCCCGCGCGAAGCCGGTGCCCGGGAACAGCACCCGGCCGGTCTCGTGGACGGAGATCGTCATCACCCGCGGGTCGTCCCAGAAGCAGCGCTCGACCCCGTCGCCGTGGTGCACGTCGACGTCGACGTAGACCACCCGCTCGGCGCCGTGCTCGAGCAGCCAGTGGATCCCCACCGCCGCGTCGTTGTAGATGCAGAAGCCGGCCGCCCTGTCGGGCATCGCATGGTGCATCCCGCCGCAGAAGTTGACCCCGTGGCGGGCCCGCCCCTCCCAGACGTCCTGGCACACCGCGAGGGTCCCGCCCGCGATCCGGGCGGCCGCCTCGTGCATGCCAGGGAAGGCCGGGTCGTCCTCGGTGCCCACGCCATACGCCTGGTCGGCCTGGCTCGGGTCCTCCCCGGCCGCCCGCACGGCCGCGATGTAGTCCGCCGAGTGCACCCGGGCGAGGGTCTCGTCGTCGGCCACCGGAGGGTCGACCAGCTCCACGTCGTCGTGGGCGAAGACACCGAGCTCCTCGCACAGGCGCGCGGTCAGGTCGAGGCGCACCGGGCTCATGGGATGGTCGGGCCCGAAGTCGTAGCGCGTGAAGCTCTGGTCCCAGACCACTCTCGTCGGCAGCGACATGCCCTCGACCGTACCCGCGGCGCGGCCGGGCGGCGCGACGAAGGCGACAGCCCGCGCGTCAGGCGGGGGCCACCGGCCGGCTCAGCGCAGGGACGTGCTGGCGACCGCGCCCGGGTCGTCCGCGAGGGGGAGGATCATCATCATCTCGTCCTCGTCGGCGTCCTCGGGGGACTCGCCCAGGGCCACCATCGGGCGCCGGGTGTCGGTGACCCGGAAGCCGTAGGAGCTGGCGAAGGCGACCGCCACACCGTTGTCGGTGCCCACCCAGTAGGCCAGGTGACGGCAGTCCATGCTGCGGGCGATGCCGGCGGCGGCGCGGACCAGCTCGGCGCCGACCCCCTTGCCACGAGCCTGCGGGCTCACCCACATCCCGAAGAACTCGGCCATCGCGTCGTCCGTGCCCTCGCGCGGCGCCTGCGCCCGCACCGAGCCGACCCCGACCTGCTTGCCGTCCAGCTCGGCGAGCAGTCGCGTCGCCCGCTGCATCCGCTCGTGCCAGGCCTGGTCACCCCAGGCGGACTCGGCCTCGAAGGTCGCGGCGAAGGCCTCCGGGGACTCCTGCAGCGACGCCAGCCGGAAGCTCTTGTAGAGCTCCCAGTCGTTGTCGGTCAGCACGCGCACGGTCAGCTCGGTCATGACTAGATCCTCGCACGGAGGGTCTGCACCCTGCCACAGCAGGGAGTGCTCAGCGCCCCAGCTCCGCCGACCGCTCGGCGGCCCGGCGCACGGCGGCCACGAACGCCGCCCGCACCGCGCGGTCGTCGAGCTCGGCCAGGCCGGCCATGGTGGTCCCACCCGGCGAGGAGACCCGCTCGCGCAGGACGGTGGCGCTGTCCTCGCCCTGGGCCAGCATGGTGGCCGCCCCGAGGAGGGTCTGGTGCGCCAGCGTCACCGCCACGTCACGGGGCAGACCCATGAGTACGCCGCCCTCGGCGAGCGCCTCGGCGACGTAGAAGACATAGGCCGGCCCCGAGCCCGACAACCCGGTGACGGCGTCGAGGTGCTTCTCGGGGAGGGTGAGCACGTGCCCGGAGGGGGCGAGCACGGCTGCGGCCAGGGCGGACCGGGCGGGCGAGCACGCCGACCCGGGGGCCAGCACCGCCATCCCCTCCCCCACGAGGGCGGGGGTGTTGGGCATGACCCGGACGACCGCCGCGCCCTCGGGCAGTGCGTCCTCCAGCGCGGCCAGGGGGACCCCGGCGGCGATGCTCACGACGAGGTCGTCCTCGCCCAGGTGCTCCCCGATCTCGGCGAGGACCCCGGCCACGTCCGCGGGCTTGACGGCGACCACGTGGATCGCGGCGTCCGGCGCGGCCTCGGCCGCCCGCGACGCCGTGCGCACGGCATACCGCTGCCGGACCCGCTCGAGAGCCGGTCCGTGGGCGTCCACCGCGATGACCTGCGAGGCCGGGTGGCCACCCGTCACCAGGGCGACGAGCAGCGCGGAGCCCATCGCCCCGGCGCCGTAGAACGCGACCGTGCGCGTCCCCAGGTCCTGCGGGTCCTCAGCCATCTCGAGCCCTTTCAGGTATGCCGGTCCAGGTCCGACGGTCAGCGACGGGTGAGCAGGGAGCGGAGGAAGAAGGTGACGTTGGTGGGACGCTCGGCCACCCTTTGGACGAGATAGGAGTACCACGACGGGCCGTAGGGGACGTAGACCCGCATCCGCATCCCGCGGTCGGCGAGCGAGGTCTGCTCCAGGGGGCGGATGCCGAGGTACATCTGGTGCTCGTAGTCGCGCGGGCCCCGGCCGGTCACCTGGGCGAGCCGCTCGGCCAGGTCGGTGAGGCGCGGGTCGTGGGTCGCGACCATGGGATAGCCGTTGCCGCGCATGAGGATCGCGAGGCAGCGGGCATAAGACCGGTCGACGTCCGGCGCCGCGTCGAAGGTCCCCCGCTCGTGCAAGGTGTAGGCGCTCTTGACCAGCCGCACCCGCGCCCCGGCCCCGGCGAGCCGCTCGCAGTCCCCCTCCGCACGCAGCAGCGCCGCCTGGACGGTCACCCCCACGGTCGGCAGGTCGGCGCGCAGGGCGTCGGCGATCCGCATGGTCGCCTCGACCGAGTCCAGCCCCTCCATGTCCAAGGTGGTCTCCACGCCGGCGTTGTGGGCCGCCCGGACGACCCGGCGCAGCTGGGTGAGCGCGAGCTCCTGACCGGTGGTCTGGTCGAGCCGGCCGAAGGCTGCGGGTCGCACGCTCAGCTCGAACCGCCGGCCGCGGGTCAGCCCCCGCTCGCGTGCCTGCTCGACGAGCCGGAGGTGCTCGACGACGGTGGCGTCGCTGTTGGCCCGGGTGTCGGCGTCGGGCCCGAGGTAGGCGACGGTGACGTCCCGCCCGGTCTCCATCAGGTCGCGCGAGGCGTCCACGGCCGTCCGCGTGGTGTCGCCCGCGATGTAGCGGGCGAGCACCTCACGGGTGCCGGGCGACTCCTCGATGACGGACTGGACGCGGTGGACGCGGGCCAGCCGCAGCGAGGCCAGGCGCAGGGAGTCGGCGGGGTCGAGCATGGCGCCCAGGCTAGACCGTCAGGGGGTCCGCCGACGCAGGGTGGCTGCTCCCAGGACGATCGCGGCGACCACGAAGGCCGCCATGACGGCGATGTCACGCCAGACGTCGCCGGCGCCGTCGGACCGACGGCTGATCGTCTGCATGGCGTCGACGGCATGGCTCAGCGGCAGGACGTCGCTGACCCGGTGCAGGACCTCCGGCATCCGGTCGCGCGGCGTCAGCAGCCCGCAGAGCAGGAACTGGGGCAGCACGAACGCCGGCATGAACTGCACGGCCTGGAACTCCGTCGTGGCGAAGGCCGAGACGAAGAGCCCGAAGGTGCTGCCGAGGACCGCGTCCACGACCGCGACGAGCACCAGCATGCCCAGGGAGCCCTGGACGTCCAGGCCGCACACCCACACCGCGAAGGCCGTGGCGACCAGTGCCTGCAGGAGGGCGAACAACCCGAAGGCGAGGGCGTATCCGGCGAGGAGGTCGCCCTTGCCCAGGGGAGTGGTCCACAGCCGCTCCATCGTGCCGGAGGACCGCTCGCGCAGGGTCGTGATGCTCGTGACGATGAACATCACGACGAAGGGGAAGACCCCGAGCAGGGCCGGTCCCACCAGGTCGAGGACGGGTCCGCCGTCGAAGACCCAGGCCAGCAGCCCCATGAGCACGCAGGGGACGAGCAGCAGGAGGGCGACCGTGCGCCGGTCGGAGACGATCTGGGCCAGGATGCGACGCGCGGTGACCGCGGTGAGGCGGGGGTTCATGACTGCTCCCGCCGTATGTCGGTGCGCGGGGTGCCGACCCGCGGGGCAGACCGGGCGTCGCGCACCCCGCCCCCGGCGTCGGCCCGGTCGATGAGGGCGAGGAAGGCCTGCTCTGCGTCGTCGGCGCCGGTGGCGGCGAGGAGCTCGGGACAGGTCGCGTCGGCGAGGATCCGGCCGTCGCGGATCAGGACGAGCCGGTCGCAGCGGGCGGCCTCATCCATGACGTGGCTGGAGACGAGCAGCGTGGCGCCCTGGGCGGCGAGCCGGTGGAAGAGCTCCCACAGGTCGCGGCGCAGGACCGGGTCGAGCCCGACGGTCGGCTCGTCGAGGACGAGCAGCCGGGGGCGGCCGACCAGCGAGCAGGCCAGGGAGGCCCGGCCGCGCTGGCCGCCGGACAGGGCACCGGCGGTGTCGTCGGCGTGGCTGGTGAGGTCGACCAGGTCCAGGACCCGGTCGACCTCGGCCTCGACGTCCGGTGCCCCGAGCAGGCGCGCGAAGTAGGTGACGTTGGCGCGGACGGACAGGTCGTCGTAGATGCTGGGCGCCTGCGTGGTGTAGCCCACCTCGCGGCGCAGGGCGGGCGAGCCGGCCGGCCGGCCGAGGACGAGGACCTCCCCGCCGTGGATGACCTGCACGCCGACGACGGCGCGCATCAGGGTGGACTTCCCCCCGCCGGAGGGGCCGAGGAGGCCGACGACCTGCCCCGTGGGCACCTGGAGGTCGAGGCCGTGGAGGACCTCGCGGGGGCCGCGGCGCACGACCAGCCCCCGGACGTCGATGGCCAGGTCGCCCCGGGGCTCGGCAGCGGCACGGTCCGGCGAGGTCGCGGTGGCCTCAGACATCGAGGCGGAAGGCGAGGTCGAGGAGGTCGGACGTCGGCCTCGCATCACGACTCCTGATGTTTCATCATGTGATGAATTTAGCGCGCAGGTGGCGGCGCCACAAGAGGTCTCGGTGCGTCACCGGTCCAGGTAGCGCTGGATCGAGGGGGCGAGGTCGGCGACCAGCTGCTCCGGGTCCGCGTCGGCCACTCCCGGCAGCCCGATGACGTAGCGCAGGAACGCCACCCCCACCATCTGGGACCCGACCAGCGCCGCGCGGCGCTGCGTCTCCTCCGGGCCCCGCAGGGGCGATCCCGCCGGGCGAGCCTCGGCGATCCGCCCGAAGACCTCGGCCACCACGAACTCCCGCAGCACCGTCGCCGCCGCGTCGTGGGTCGCCGCCGCCCGCAGGAGCGCCGCCATCCGCGGGCGACCCTCCGGCGAGTCCCACACGGCCAGGAAGTGCCGGACCAGCGACTCGCCCAGCCGGTCGTGCGGGGCCTGCAGGATCTCGTCCACCACGTCGCGCGGGTTGACCGGCAGCTCCATCGTCGCCGCGAACAGCCCCGGCTTGCCCTCGAAGTAGTGGTGGACCAGGGCAGGGTCGACGCCCGCAGCCCGCGCGACGGCGCGCAGGGACGTGCCGTCATACCCCCGCTCGGCGAACTCGGTCCGCGCCGCCTCGACGATGTCGGCGCGCGCGTCCTCCCCGGCCGGGCGAGGTCCCCGCGGGCTCACGCGCCCTGCCGCCCCAGGTGACGACGCGCGAAGTCGAGGGACTCCGCGAGGTCCACGAGCCGCTGCCTGGCGTCCCCCTTGCGGGTGCTCACCTCGACCACCACGTCCCCCGTGAAGCCGGTGGCGGTGAGGTGCTCCAGCAGCTCCTTGACCGGCTGCGAGCCCCGCCCCGGCACCAGGTGCTCGTCCAGCGCCGACCCCAGGCCGTCGGTGAGGTGGACGTGATGCAGCCGGTCACCGAGTGCCTGGGCCATCTCCAGGGAGTCCTCCAGCGCCGTCGCCGCGTGCGACAGGTCCAGGGTCACGTGGTCGTAGGGCTGCTCGACCGGGTCCCAGTGCGGCAGATAGGCCTGCACCAGGCGCTGGCCGGCGCGCCAGGGATACATGTTCTCCACCGCGATGGTGATGCCCGTCTCGTGCTCGCGCACAGCCACGCCCTCGACGAACTCCCGCGCGTAGACCCGCTGCCAGCGGAAGGGCGGATGCACCACCACCGTCTCGCAGCCCACGGCCCGCGCCAGCTCGATGGACAGGTCGATCTTGGGCCAGGGCTCGGCGTGCATCACCCGCTGGGTGAGCAGCAGCGTCGGGGCGTGGATCGAGACCACCGGGATGCCGTGCCGCTGCACCAGCGCGTCGAGCGCGGCGGCGTCCTGGGACACCGGGTCGGTGTAGACCATCACCTCGACGCCGTCGTAGCCCAGCTCCGCGGCGATCCGGAAGGCATCAGCCACCTTGGCGGGATAGACCGAGGAGGTCGACAGGGCGACGCGAGGACGAGCAGGAGCCGAGGTCACGGCGCGAGCCTAGCGCCCGGCCCCAGAACCGGTGGACTCCCGGGTCGTCGATCAGCCGGTATGCCGGGGAGCTCCCGGCATGCACCCCGATCTCACCCCCTGCGCAGGGTCACTCCATCCGCATCAGGTCCAGCTCGTTGAGGATCACGCCCTCGCGCAGCGCCCACGGGCAGATCTCCAGCCGCTCGATCCCGAGCAGGTGCATCGCCGACTCGGCCACCAGGGCACCGCCGAGCAGCTGCTGGGCCCGGCCGGCGGAGATGCCGGGAAGCTCCCGGCGCTGCGCGACGGTCATCCGCGCCAGACGCGGGACGAGCTCGGCGAGCGCGTCGTGCTCCAGGTGCCGGCGCACCTGGAGCCCCTCGCTGGAGGGCGCCGCACCGAGGACCCGGGCCAGCGAACGCATCGTCTTGGAGGTCCCCACGGCCAGGTCCGGCTCGCCGGCCTTGGCGATGTCCCGCAGCCCGCGGGCGATGGTGGCACGCACGTGCTTGCGGGCCTCGCGGACCTGCGCCTCCAGCGGCGGATCGCCCTGCAGGAGGTTGCGCGTGACCCGACCGGCCCCGAGCTCGAAGGACCGCGCCACGTCCGGGTCCTCGTCCAGACCGGTGGCGATCTCCAGCGAGCCACCCCCGATGTCGATCATCGTCACCCGCCCGCTGGACCAGCCGAACCACCGGCGGACCGCCAGGAAGGTCATCCGCGCCTCGTCCTCGCCGGACAGGACCTGCAGCTCGGCGCCGGTGCTCCGGCGGACCATCTCCAACACCTCGTCACCGTTGCCCGCCTCGCGGATCGCGCTGGTCACGAAGCCCGTGAGCCGCTCCACACCCTCGTCCTCGGCCATCTGCAGGCACTCCGCGCAGAAGCGTTCCAAGGCCTGGACCGTCGGGGCGTCCACGTGACCCGCGTCGTCGATGTGCTCGGAGATGCGCAGCTCGACCTTGTGGCTGATCGCGGGAAGCGGGCGGCCACCCCAGTGAGCGTCGACGACGAGCATGTGGACGGTATTCGACCCGATGTCGATCACTCCGAGACGCATGGTGACGAGGGTAGCCCCCGCCTGCCGGGGCCGCCGGGCGACGGGCCCTATCGTGGTCGGGTGCCCGAGACCCCCCTGGACGTGCCCCGCACCTGGATCGAGTTCCCCGATCCCGCCGACGCCGAGCAGCGCTTCCGGTGCGACCTGACCTGGCTCACGTCTCGGTGGACCTGCATCTTCGGGGACGGGTGCCCAGGGATCTACGAGGAGCGGCCCGACGACGGATGCTGCACCCTCGGAGCACACTTCACCGACGAGGAGGACGTGGCGCGGGTGCGCCGGGTGGCCTCGCAGCTGACCGACGACCGCTGGGAGCTGCGGCCCGTCGGGGTGACGACGGGAGGCGCGGGGCAGACCGGCGACGGTGAGGCCGCCGACGGGGTCGAGGAGTCGCTGCCGGCCTGGCTGGACCGGGAGGACGGCGACCTCAAGACGCGCGTCGTCGACGGGGCCTGCATCTTCCTCAACCGCCTGGGATTCCCTGGCGGACAAGGCTGCTCGCTGCACCAGTGGGCGATCGCGCAGGGGGAGGCACCCCACACCGTCAAGCCCGACGTGTGCTGGCAGCTGCCCATCCGCCGCAGCTACCGCACGGTCGAGATGCCCGACGACACCAGCTATCTCGAGGTGTCGATCGGCGAGTTCGACCGCCGCGGCTGGGGACCCGGCGGGCACGACCTGGACTGGTACTGCTCCGGCAACCCCGAGGCGCACGTCGGACGCGAACCGGTCTATCGCAGCGCCGAGGGCGAGCTGCGCGAGCTGATGGGCGATCTCGCGTACGACGAGCTCGTGATCCGGTGCGAGGCCCACCTGGCGACCGTGCGCGCCGCCCGCTCGACGGGGGCGCGCACGCTGCTCCCGCTGCTCGTCCACCCCGCCACCCTGGCCGCCCAGGGCGAGAGCGCCGTGACCCGCAAGCCCGTGCGCGACCGGAGAGCTCGATGACCGCGATCCCCTCCCCCAACATCTGGGAGGACCCGGACGGCTACGAGCTGGAGAACCGCGGCGTCGATCCCGAGGGCGCCGTCGAGGCAGCCATGCTGCGGGTGCTCGGGCGCGACGGCGGGACACCGTTGGCCGACCACGACCTGCTCGACATCGGCTGCGGAACTGGCTACCACCTGCCGCGGTTCGCGTCGATGGGGGCGAAAGTCGTCGGCGTGGAGCCGCATCCGCCGCTGGTGACGCGAGCTCGGGCACGGGTGGCGGAGATTCGCGACGCCGCGGTGCGCGACCGGATCGAGGTGCGCGCGGGGGGCGCCCAGGCCCTGCCGCTCCCCGACCGGTCCGTCGACGTGGCGCACGCCCGGTGGGCGTACTTCTTCGGGG
This sequence comes from Arsenicicoccus dermatophilus, assembly GCF_022568795.1. Lineage (NCBI taxonomy): Bacteria > Bacillati > Actinomycetota > Actinomycetes > Micrococcales > Intrasporangiaceae > Arsenicicoccus > Arsenicicoccus dermatophilus. The sequence goes on from NZ_JAKZHU010000001.1 coordinate 2,766,309, forward strand.
CCGGGTGCGAGCCCGGGCTGGCCGAGCTGGATCGCGTCATGCGACCCGGGTCCACGGCCTTCGTCATCGACAACGACGCGACCCGGTCGACCTTCGGCGGGTGGTTCACCCGGGCCTGGCCGACGTACGACCCGCTGGCAGTCGAACGTTTCTGGCGACGCCACGGCTGGTCCGCGGAGCGGGTGGACATGCGCTGGGCGCACGCCACCCGGGCAGACCTGGAGCAGGTCGTGCGGCTGGAGTTCGCGCCCGAGGCAGCCGACCGGATCCTCGCCGGGCACGACGGCACCGAGGTCAACTATGCCGTGAACCTCTGGCACCGCAGCTGGTGACCACCGGCGCCGAGGGCCTGGTGGACGTGGGAGGGGGTCACGACACCGGAGCGGACCCGGTCGGGGCGGACCCGGTCGGGGCGGACCCGTGGCGGCGCCAGGCGGCGAGCGCGGCATCCACGCTGTCCGCGCGAGGCTCGAGGGCGGACACCTCGGCGAGGGCGAACCACTCGGCCCGGTCCGTCGTCCCACCGACCTCCTGCACGCCGAGGACCCCGCCGGTGATGCGGGCCTCGAAGACCACCCGCACAGCCTTGTAGGGGCGGGCGCCGACTTCTCGCCATACCCGATGGGTCGTCGTGAGCGGGCGGCCCAGCTCGACCGTGTGCCCGGTCTCCTCCTGGCACTCGCGGACGACCGCCTGCTCGCAGGACTCGTCCAGCTCGACGCCGCCGCCAGGGAGGGTCCAGCACGGCTGGCGCCCGCCCTGGCCGTTGAACCACGTGAGCAGCACCCGGTCACCGTCGACGATGAGGGCGTACGCGGCAAGACGGGTGTCGTACTCGGTGAAGTGCATGGTCGGACGCTATCCCGCGCCGTAGGCGCCCGGTGGGTCAGCCCGCCGCGCTCGGCCGTTCTCGCTCCGTGGAGGCGGCTGGGTCACTCGGGCGACATCCCTTGCATATCGAACATGGTTTCGAGAAGGCTGAGCGGGTCGAGCACAGGTGTGCGACGGCGCGGTGTGACGACGTGCGGGCCGAGGTCGTGGCGGGTGTCGCGTGAGGGTGAGGTCGAGGTGGGGACAGCGGGACATGGGGCAGCACGAGGTCGAGGCGGCGCAGGAGTCGCTCCGCAGCCTCGCGGCTGCCCTCACCTCCCTGCGGATCGGCATCTCGGCCGTCACCGGAGTCGATCTTGCCGCGGTCGCGGCGGACGCGGCCCGGATCTCGCAGCTCGCCCGAGGCCTGCTGGTCACCTGCACGGCGGAGGCCGAGGCCCGCGGCGTGCGAGCCGCGTCCGGGGCGGCCGGCTGCGCGCAGTGGCTCCTGGACCTGGACGCCGGGCTGACCACCGCCGAGGCCTACGCCGTACGCCGAGCTCTGGACGTCACCGCCGATCCGCCGGTGGGCGAGCTGCGGGCCGCCGTGCTGGCGGGCGAGGCGACCCCGGCCGACGCCGTGATGGCTGCGCGAGTCCACGAAGAGCTGCGTGGCACGACCGATCCACAGGTCCACGCCGTCATCGCCGCCGAGGTGGCCACGCTGGCCCGGCAGCCCGACGGGCGGGACCAGCTGCGGGCCTACGCCACGACGACCCGTCTGCGCCATGCCACCCCGGTCGACGAGGATCGCCGACGCCGGCACCAGGAGGCCCGGCGCGGGCTGTCGGCCTTCGTGCGCGAGGCCGACAGGCTGTGGTCGCTGCGCGGGCTGCTGAGCGACGCCGACAAGGCAGTGCTCGGTGCCGCCGTCGACGCCCTCTCGGCACCGGACCACGTGCCGGGGCCCCACGGTGATGTCCTTGCCGACGAGCGGACGCCGGCGCAGCGCCGCCTCGACGCCCTGGTGTCGCTCGCCCGTAAGGCCGCGTCCCGGGCCCGGACCGGCCCCCTGGGCGCCACGACCAGGGTCAGTCTCGTCCTTCCCCTCGGCGCCCTGCGCGCACCGCGCGAGGGCCCGGACCACGCCGATGGCGATGCCCCGGCCGCCGGGTCACCCGACAGCGACGCAGGGACCAGCCTGGCGCTCGGTCACGACGGGAGCGGCATGCTGCTCTCCCCCACGGACGCGCGCGAGCTGAGCTGCGCGGCGGAGGTCACACCGGTGTGGGTCGACGAGCGTGGGACCCCCGTGGACGTGGGCCGAACGACCCGGCTCGCCACCGCACGCCAGCGCCGGCTCCTCGAGGTGCGCGACGGCGGATGCACCTTCCCCGGATGCGGGGCACCCGCCTCGTGGTGCCAGGCCCACCACCACCGGTTCACGCACCACCACGGGATCCGCGGCGCCGTCGTCGACGGACGGGTGACCTGGCACGTGCGCCGCACCAGGTGGGGCTGGACCGCGGCGGAGGAACCCGATCCCCCGCCAAGACCCTCGGCGTCGGAGCCGGACGCAGCCTGAGCACCGCACCGACCCGCACCGACCAGCGCTGAGTCGCGAACCGCAAGGCCGACCGGCCCCGCGGGGATCGTTCGTGCCCTGCCCAGGACGGGCGTGCGGGGTTTGTCGGTCCCGCCGCCTAGGTTGAGGGGTATGGCGAGCAAGACCCCCAAGGCGACCTACCGTTGCTCCGAGTGCGGATGGACGACGCCCAAGTGGGTCGGACGCTGCGGCGAGTGCCAGACCTGGGGGTCGGTGAGCGAGGTCGGGGCGGTCGCCATCCGCACCACCGCGGCCAGCCACGTCGAGCGCCCTGCCGTCCCCATCGGCCAGGTCGATGCCCGCCGGGCCGAGGCTCGGTCCACCGGGGTCGGCGAGTTCGACCGGGTGCTGGGGGGCGGTCTCGTGGCCGGAGCGGTCGTCCTCGTGGCGGGAGAGCCCGGCATCGGGAAGTCCACCCTGCTCCTCGACGTCGCGGCCCAGGTCGCCCAGGCCGGTGGGACGGTCCTCTACGTCAGCGGCGAGGAGTCCGCGGCGCAGGTGCGCGTGCGCGCGGAGCGGATCGGGGCGATCGCGGACCGGCTCTACCTCGCCTCGGAGACCGACCTGGCCACCCTGCTGGGACAGGTGGAAGCGGTGCAGCCCGACCTGCTCGTCGTCGACTCCGTGCAGACCATCAGCTCGGGCGAGATCGAGGGCGCCGCCGGGAACGTGTCCCAGGTTCGCGAGGTGGCAGCCAGCGTCATCGCCGCCGCCAAGCGCCGGGACATGGCGACCTTGCTCGTCGGGCACGTCACCAAGGACGGGTCCATCGCCGGGCCGCGGGTGCTGGAGCACCTCGTCGACGTGGTCGTCCAGTTCGAGGGCGAGCGGCACAGCAGGCTGCGTCTCGTGCGAGCGGTCAAGAACAGATATGGCCCCACCGACGAGGTCGGGTGCTTCGACCTGTCCGACGTCGGGATCGTGGGGCTGGCCGACCCCAGCGGACTGTTCCTGTCGAGCCGGGACACCGAGGTGGCCGGCACCTGCGTCACCGTGACGCTGGAGGGTCGCCGCCCGCTCGTGGCCGAGGTCCAGGCCCTCCTCGACCAGACCAAGGCCACCAACCCGCGGCGCACCACGAGCGGCGTGGACCACAACCGCACGGCCATGGTCCTCGCCGTGCTCAGCAAGCACGCCAGGCTCGCCGTGCACGAGTGCGACGCCTACCTCGCCACCGTCGGCGGGGTCCGCCTCACCGAGCCCGCCGCCGACCTGGCCGTCGCCATCGCGCTCGCGTCCTCCCTCGCCGGCACCCCCGTCACCTCGGGGACGGTGGCGTTCGGAGAGGTGGGGCTGGCGGGCGAGGTGCGGGCTTGCACCGGGCTCCAGCGGCGCCTCATCGAAGCGGCCCGACTCGGTTTCCGACGAGCGATCGTGCCGACCGGGACCACGGCGCAGGGGCAGCTGCCCGCCGGCATACAGGTCCTGGAGGTCAACCAGGTGGGGCGGGCGATCGGCCTCGCCCTGGATCTCGGACCGAGGACCGGGGACGCGCGTGACCGCGTCTGAGGGGCCGCGCATCGACCAGCCGAGACGACTGGTCCCCATGACGCACCCTGCATGCTCCGTTAGGATGACAGTGGGTCAACTGCAGGCAACCCCCCCGCATGCAGCGACCATGGAGCCGTGGCGCCCCCGCCCGGACGAGAAGGAGAGTGTGTGGACCGCCGCCCCGACGACGAGCTGATGCTCTCGGCCCTCGCAGCCGTCGCCCCCGGCACCGAGCTGCGCGACGGGCTGGAGCGCATCCTCCGCGGCCGCACCGGTGCCCTCATCGTCCTCGGCAACGACAAGCTGGTGGAGCAGATCTCCACCGGCGGCTTCCCCATCGACATCGAGTTCGCCGCGACCCGCCTGCGTGAGCTGGCCAAGATGGACGGCGCCATCGTCCTCACCCGCGATGCCTCCCGCATCGTCCGGGCCGCCACCCAGCTCCTCCCGGACGCGTCCATCGAGACCAGCGAGTCCGGCACCCGTCACCGCACGGCCGAGCGCGTGGCGAAGCAGACCGGCTTCCCCGTCGTCTCCGTGAGCCAGTCCATGCAGATCATCGCGCTCTACGTCAACGGTCAGCGTCGGGTCATCGAGGACTCCTCCGCCATCCTTTCCCACGCCAACCAGGCGCTGGCCACCCTCGGCCGCTACAAGGCGCGCCTGGACGAGGTCACCGGGACCCTCTCCGCCCTGGAGATCGAGGACCTGGTGACGGTGCGCGACGTCATGGCCGTGCTGCAGCGGCTCGAGATGGTGCGTCGCATCAGCGACGAGATCGAGGGCTACGTCGTCGAGTTGGGCACCGACGGGCGGCTGCTCAGCCTCCAGCTCGAGGAGCTGATGCAGGGCCTCGGCAACGACCGCGAGCTGGTGATGCGGGACTACCTGCACGAGGCGGTCGCGGCCGAGGAGGACCGCCCGGTCAGCGTCCAGACCGGCCTGGCCGGACTGGCGCAGCTGTCCACCAGCGAGCTCATCGACCTGCAGCTGGTCGCCCGCACTCTGGGCTTCGCCTCGGACGCCGACGTCCTCGACCAGGCGGTCAGCCCCATCGGGTTCCGGCTGCTGTCCAAGATCCCGCGGCTGCCGGGCACCATCGTCGACCGGCTCGTGGATCACTTCGGCTCGCTGCAGCGGCTCCTCGCCGCCAGCCTCGAGGACCTCATGGACGTCGACGGGGTCGGCGAGTCGCGGGCCCGAGCGGTCCGCGAGGGGCTGTCCCGGCTCGCCGAGTCCAGCATCCTCGAGCGCTACGTCTGATCACGGCGCCGCGCGCCCCGCTCATGAGCATCGTCGATCCCGTCCTGCAGTGGTATGCCGAGAACCGGCGCGACCTGCCCTGGCGCGACGAGAGCTGCTCCGCCTGGGGTGTCCTCGTCAGCGAGGTGATGCTCCAGCAGACGCCCGTCGCCCGGGTGCTGCCGGTATGGCGGGAGTGGGTCGACCGGTGGCCGACGCCCGCGTCCTTGGCCCTGGCGCCGGCAGGTGACGCGGTGCGCGCATGGGGTCGTCTCGGCTACCCCCGCCGGGCCCTGCGCCTGCACCAGTGTGCAGCCGCGATCGTGGAGCATCACGGCGGTGAGGTCCCGGCCACGGAGGCGGAGCTGGTGGGCCTTCCGGGCGTGGGGGCCTATACCGCGGCGGCGGTCGCCTGCTTCGCCCATGGTGAGCGGACGGTGGTGGTGGACACCAACGTCCGTCGGGTCGAGGCCCGGGCCGTCGCCGGTCTCGCACTGCCCGCCCCCTCGCTGTCGCGGGCCGAGACCGAGCTCGCCGCCTCCCTCGTCCCCGAGGACCCCGCGGTCGCGCGCGTCTGGAACGTCGCCGTCATGGAGCTCGGCGCGCTCGTCTGCACCGCCCGCACCCCACGCTGTGGCAGCTGCCCGATCGCCGGGCACTGCGCCTGGGTGCTCGCCGGGTCCCCTGCCTACGACGGGCCGCCGCGCAAGACCCAGTCCTGGGAAGGGACCGACCGCCAGGTCCGTGGCGCGATGATGGCGATCCTCCGGGCCGCGGCCGACCCGGTGCGCCTGGCGGACCTCACCCCGGCCTGCCCCGACGACGAGCTGCGGCGGATGCGATGCCTGGACGGACTCGTCGCCGACGGACTCGTCGAACCTGTCGGGAGAGGCCGCTACCAGCTGCCCGGCTGAGGGATCATGAGGCCATGGCTCCTCGCATCGTCCCTCGCCGCATCGATGTCACCCAGGTGCGACGCGCGCTCGACAAGGACAAGCCCACCGGGCCGGCCGCGAGAGCGGTCTCGACCGCCCGCGCCGCTGCCGAGCTGCTGCGGGCTCCGGGGCCCCGCGAGCTCCTTCATCGCCGGGTGGCGGCCCCTGCCCCCACGCCGGCCGCACCCGCGGACTGCGAGGCGGGGCTCGCCCGGCCGGCGGACGGTGACGGCGCCGAGATCCGTCTGGTCGTGGTCGGTGAGTCCACGGCCCTGGGGATCGGGTGCACCCGGCCGGAGGAGATCTTCGCGGCCCAGCTCGCCCAGCAGCTCGCCGACCGCGAGCATCGTCCCGTGGCCTGGCGGACCGTTGCCGCTGCCGGTGCCACCGTGGACTACTGCACCACCCACCTGCTCGATCGGCTGGCGAGGACGCCGGTGGACGTCGTGGTGGTGGCGCTCGGCGTCAACGACCTCATCCGCGGCGCGCGACCGGCGGCCTTCGCCCGGGACGTCGAGGCGCTGGCGACCCGCATCGCGAGCCTCGCGCCCGGCGCCCAGGTGGTGCTGAGCGGGCTGCCCGACCCGACCCGGATGCCGCTCCTTCCCCGCCCGCTGAGCTCCGTGCTTGCGATCCGGGCCCACGCCCTCGACAAGCGGCTGGCGGATGCCGCCCACCGACACCGTCTGGCACACGTGCCCATCCGTCACCTGGCCATCGGCCCGGACGACCTGGCGAGCGATGGCTTCCACCCCGGGCCGACCGCCTGCCGCACCTGGGCGGCGGAGCTGCTGCCCGCCATCACCCCTGCAGGGTGACGAGCATCCGCGTGTTGCCGAGGGTGTTGGGCTTGACCCGGTCCAGGTCCAGGAACTCCGCGGTCCCCTCGTCGTAGGAGCGGACCAGCTCGGCGAAGACCTCCGGGGCGACCGGGGCTCCCTCGATCGGGTGGAAGCCGTAACGCGCGAAGAAGTCCACCTCGAAGGTCAGGCAGAACACCCGCGCGACCCCGAGCTCGCGGGCGTCGCCGAGCAGCGCCTGCACCAGCCGGCCGCCCACCCCGTGCCCGGCCGCTTCCGGGGCGACCGCCAGGGTCCGCACCTCGGCCACGTCCTCCCAGAACACGTGCAAGGCCCCGCACCCCACGACCACGCCGTCGACCTCGGCCACCCGGAACTGCTGCACCGCCTCGAAGTAGGCGACCGTGTCCTTGGCCAGCAGGATGCGCTGCTCGGCATAGGGCTGGACCAGACCTCGTATGGCGAGGACGTCTGCGGTCCGGGCCCGCCGGATCGTCACGGGGGTCTGCTGCGGGGTGTGCCTCATCAGGTCCTCGTCGGTCGCGGAGGCGCCCAACCTACTCCCGGACCCCGTACGCGCGACGGCCCCGACCACCATGTGGTGGTCGGGGCCGTCGCATCGGACGTGGTCGGTCAGATCTCCGTGCCGGTCTCGGTCGAACCGTCCACCGGGCTGCTCTGGGCGGGCCCACCGTCCAGCGCCACGTCGAGCGGCGGGAGGTCGGGGATGTCCGAGCCCTTGGTGCCGGAGAAGGTGAACTTCGGGTCCTTCTCCGCGCCGTCGGTGTCGACCAGGATGATTTCGCCGGCCGTGAGCTCGCCGTACAGGATCTTCTCGGAGAGCACGTCCTCGATGTTGCGCTGGATGGTGCGGCGCAGCGGACGGGCACCCATGACCGGGTCGTAGCCCTGCTTCGCGAGCAGCTCCTTGGCGGCCTGCGTGAGCTCGATGCCCATGTCCTTGTCCTTGAGCCGCTTGTCCAGGCGGGCGATGAACAGGTCGACGATCTGGACGATCTCGTCCTTGGACAGCTGCGGGAACACGATGACGTCGTCGACGCGGTTGAGGAACTCCGGTCGGAAGTGCTGCTTGAGCTCCTCGGAGACCTTGAGCTTCATCCGGTCGTAGGACGTGGTGTCGTCGGCGCCGCCGGCGAAGCCCAGGGAGACACCCTTGGAGATGTCCCGGGTGCCGAGGTTGGTGGTCATGATGATGACGGTGTTCTTGAAGTCGACCATCCGACCCTGGGAGTCGGTCAGGCGACCGTCCTCGAGGATCTGCAGGAGCGAGTTGAAGATGTCGGGGTGGGCCTTCTCCACCTCGTCGAAGAGCACCACGGAGAAAGGCTTGCGGCGAACCTTCTCGGTGAGCTGGCCGCCCTCCTCGTAGCCCACGTAGCCGGGGGGCGAGCCGAACAGCCGCGAGGCGGTGTGCTTCTCGCCGAACTCCGACATGTCGAGCTGGATGAGCGAGTCCTCGTCGCCGAACAGGAACTCGGCGAGCGCCTTGGCGAGCTCGGTCTTGCCCACGCCGGTGGGGCCGGCGAAGATGAACGACCCGCCCGGGCGGCGGGGGTCCTTGAGCCCGGCGCGGGTGCGGCGGATGGCCTGGGACAGCGCCTTGATGGCGTCGTCCATGCCGACGATCCGCTTGTGCAGCTCGTCCTCCATGTGCAGCAGGCGCGAGGACTCCTCCTCGGTGAGCTTGAAGACCGGGATGCCGGTGGAGGCCGCGAGGACCTCGGCGATCAGCTCGTCGTCGACCTCGGCGACGACGTCCATGTCGCCGGACTTCCACTGGGTCTCGCGCTCGGTCTTGGCCTCGACGAGCTTGCGCTCGTCGTCGCGCAGGGCGGCGGCCTTCTCGAAGTCCTGGCCGTCGATGGCGGCTTCCTTCTCCCGGCGCACGGTCGCGATCTTGTCGTCGAACTCGCGCAGCTCCGGCGGAGCCGTCATCCGCTTGATCCGCAGCCGGGCGCCGGCCTCGTCGATCAGGTCGATCGCCTTGTCGGGCAGGAAGCGGTCGTTGATGTAGCGGTCGGCGAGGTTGGCGGCGGCGGCCAGCGCCCCGTCGGTGATGGACACCCGGTGGTGCGCCTCGTAGCGGTCGCGCAGCCCCTTGAGGATCTCGATGGTGTGCGCGAGCGTGGGCTCGGCGACCTGGATGGGCTGGAATCGCCGCTCGAGCGCCGCGTCCTTCTCGATGTGCTTGCGGTACTCGTCCAGCGTGGTGGCGCCGATGACCTGGAGCTCGCCCCGGGCCAGCATGGGCTTGAGGATGCTTGCCGCGTCGATGGCCCCCTCGGCCGCGCCGGCGCCGACGAGGGTGTGGATCTCGTCGATGAACAGCACGATGTCGCCGCGGGTGCGGATCTCCTTGAGGACCTTCTTGAGCCGCTCCTCGAAGTCTCCGCGGTAGCGCGAGCCGGCTACGAGGGCACCGAGGTCCAGCGTGTAGAGCTGCTTGTCCTTGAGCGTCTCGGGGACGTCGCCGCGGACGATGTCCTGGGCCAGGCCTTCGACGACGGCGGTCTTGCCGACACCGGGCTCTCCGATCAGGACGGGGTTGTTCTTGGTGCGGCGGGACAGCACCTGCATGACCCGCTCGATCTCCTTGTCGCGCCCGATGACGGGGTCGAGCTTGCCCTCGCGCGCGGCCTGGGTGAGGTTGCGCCCGAACTGGTCGAGCACGAGCGAACCGGCGGGGGTGCCCTCGGCCGGACCGCCCGTGGCGGCGCCGACGCCGGCCCCGGCGGTCTCCTTGCCCTGGTAGCCCGAGAGCAGCTGGATCACGGTCTGGCGGACCCGGTTGAGGTCCGCGCCCAGCTTGACGAGCACCTGGGCGGCGACGCCCTCGCCCTCGCGGATGAGCCCGAGCAGGATGTGCTCGGTGCCGATGTAGGAGTGGCCGAGCTGCAGCGCCTCGCGCAGGGACAGCTCGAGCACCTTCTTGGCGCGCGGGGTGAAGGGGATGTGCCCGGTGGGGGCCTGCTGGCCCTGGCCGATGATGTCCTGGACCTGCTCGCGCACGGCCTCGAGCGAGATGCCCAGGCTCTCCAGGGCCTTGGCGGCCACGCCCTCACCCTCGTGGATCAGCCCGAGCAGGATGTGCTCGGTCCCGATGTAGTTGTGGTTGAGCATGCGCGCTTCCTCCTGCGCAAGCACGACCACGCGACGGGCTCGGTCGGTGAACCGTTCGAACATCTGGGTTGCTCCTCGCTATCGAGATGGCTCGATGCTAGCTGCGACTGCGGCCCGACCCCGTGATGAACGACGCAGGTCCGCGTGACTCGTCGGCGTCAACGCGGACCGCCCGCCAGGTGTTCCGGACCCGGTGTTCGCCGTCAGCGGACGGCGGCGGTCGAGCCCTGCACCGGCGCTGCCGGGCGGCTACGCTCGCGGGTGGCCCACTCGCTCCGCCCCCACAGCGCCACGGCGACCACGGCGACCACCTGGAGCACCGCCGGCACGAGCAGGCCGGTCAGTCCCAGCCCGGTGTATGACGGCAGCGCGACCACGAGCACCGTGACGATCTGCACCACGGTGAAGACCTGGGTCGCGAGCACCAGCAACCAGCCCACCCGCAGCCGGTGCCCGAGCGCGAGCAGAGCGAGCGCGAGCACCCCTGGCTGGACCACCCCGGCCAGCACGGTCGACGGGCGGTTCAGGAGGAGCGCGGCGGCCGCCGCCAGGGCGACGAGCGCGAGGGCGCCGAGCCCCCAGGAGCGACGGGTCCCGACGTCGGGGGTGAGGGGTGCGATCCTCCGGCCGTCGCGCAGGACGCCCCGCCACAGCCGCTCCCCTGTCACCGCCCCCACGAACGGCATCAGGGCCGTGAGGGCCCAGGCCAGGTCGTCCCGCCACCCCGGGCCCCCGTGCGAGCCGGCGACCCGGACCACGGCGAGCAGCACGCTCACGCCCGTCGCCAGCACCACGCACCACCACCCGGACAGATGACGGAGCGCGATCAGGCCCAGGCCGACGACGAGGATCGTGAGCGTGAAGAGCCCAGCAGTGGTGTACGACGTCATGTGCACAGCGTAGTCACTGCGCGTCCAACCGGGTCTGAGAAGCCGAAGTCAGCCGTCTCGTACCCCGGGGCCGCGGCGACTCGGACGCCGAGGACGCCTCAGACGTCCAGGCGGACCGGCGTCGTCTGGCGCTGGCGCAGCAGCCACCCGCGATCCGGGGTGTGCAGCCACAGCGAGGACCGCCAGGACGCGCGCTGCGAGCGATGAACCCGATAGGTGACGAGGACGACCCCGGGGGCGAGCAGCTCGGCCTCGAGCTGCTCGACGGTCAGCGCCGCGGAGGAGTCCTCCACCGGCGCGAGCTCGACGTTGTCCCGGTTGTAGACCAGCCCGCTGGGTGCGAACTCGTTGAAGTACTCGTGCAGCAGGTGCTGCACGGCCTCGCGGTCGCTCCGCATGTTGGGGTCGAGCAGCTTCATCTCCAGCTCGACGACGTGCTCCAGCTCGGCCGTCTGGTCGGCGGTGGCGGCGGGGGCGTCGGCGGTGGTCGACATGGCTCTCCTCGCGGATCGGGTGCGTCAGGTGCTGCGGGGAGCGGGCACGCGCCGGGTTCGGCGCGGGCACGTCGAGCACAAGCCCCCTCCGGGGAGAGCGTAGATGAAGCAGCAGGAACGCCGGACCTGGTCACCATCGGCATCCCCCGTTGGGGTGAGGAGCGGGCTCCGTGCAGAAGCCCGGGCACGCACCGTCGCGGCGCGCCAGAGATCGTCGACCATCCCGAGCCGTTGCCGGGTGGACATCCGCACCCTGGGCACGGCGTAGGCCGACGCGACGGCCTCGGCATGGGCGCGATACCGCTCCTGCGCCCTGCGGCGTCGCACCGACTCCGCGGCGACGACCTGGTGCGAGGCGGTGGGCGCCACCAGCACCCGCTCGGGATAGCCCTGGGTGGGGTGCGGCTGGATGGCCACCGCGCCGGGAGCCACGTCCAGCACCCACGGCCCCAGCTCGGCCGCGTGGGCCACGGGGTGAGCCAGGGCGTCGAGGTACCACCCGAGCACGAAGGTCGCGGCGATGTGCGGTGGTTGGGCGGCGCCATACGTGCGCAGCCACACCTGCTCGACCCGCTCGCGCCAGGCGGCGAGCTGTGCCAGACCTGTCGGGTCCCCGGCGGCCACGGCCTCGGTGTCGATCGTGGGTCGGCCGCTCACGCCATCGCCTGGCGCGACCGACAGGTCGAGCCAGGCGATGCGGGAGGAGACCAGGTCGCAGGCGAGCTCCAGCTCGCCCGCGACGAGGGGATAGCCCACGGCTCAGTGAGCCTTGTCGTAGGCCTCCTGCAGCTCGGTCGAGACCCGACCGCGATCGGACACCTTGAAGCCGTTGGCCCGGCCCCACTCGCGCACGTCGTTGAGGTTGCGTCGACCGCCGGCGGACCCGGACCGGCGAGCCGGCGAGGTGGAGCGGCGACCACCGGAGCGGCGAGCGTGCCCGATCCACTGGGCGAGGTCCTCCCGCAGCTTGGTCGCGTTGTCCTCGGACAGGTCGATCTCGTAGGTGACACCGTCGAGCGCGAAGGTCACGGTCTCCGCGGCAGCACCGCCGTCGACGTCGTCTTCGAGAATCACCTGGATACGCTGGGCCATGGACAGCTCCTGAAAGTCATGAGGGGATAATGCAGGCGCAATCCTGACCATAACCTCTGCTAATGCTTTTGCGCAATTATGGAGCAGGAAGGGTTAGCCCTGGCCCCTTTCCGGCCCGACCCCTTCGGCCGCGCGATCCTGCTCACGCTCCCACTGGGCGTGCGCAATCCTTTCGCGGCGGTCCCCCTCCAGGATGCTCTTCATGACGTGCCAGAAGATGAACAGCACCCCGACCGTCGGCGCGAGCGCGACGAAGACCTTCCAGACCATGTCCATCGACCGGTCACCTTTCGTATGTCGACAGGTTTGTCACTGCTGCGGCTTCAGGTGGGGGAACAGGATCGTCTCCCGGATCCCCGCGCCGGTGAAGAGCATGACCAGGCGGTCCACGCCCAGGCCGATCCCGCCCATGGGAGGCGCGCCGTACTCCAGCGCCCGCAGGAAGTCCTCGTCCAGGCTCATCGCCTCGGGGTCGCCGGCCGCGGCCTTGAGCGACTGGGCGGTGAGCACCTCGCGCTGCACGACGGGGTCGATCAGCTCGGAGAAGCCCGTGCCGCGCTCCATCCCCCCGATGATCAGGTCCCACGCCTCGATCAGGTGCGGGTCCGTGCGGTGCTGCCGGGCCAGCGGCTGGGCCGACGGCGGGTAGTCGCACAGGAAGGTGGGCTGCAGCAGGGTCGGCTCGACCAGCTCGCCGAGCAGCTCCAGGACGACCTTCTCGGCGTCCCAGGACTCGTCGATCGCTACCTCGTGCCGGGCGGCCAGCTCCCGCAGCCGCTCCACCGGCGTCTCCCAGGTGATCTCCTCGCCCACGGCCTCGGACACCCCGGTGTAGACCGGCAGCCAGCGCCACTCGCCGTCCAGGTCGATGACGCCCTTGTCGGTCTCGATGCGGCGCGTGCCGACGGCGTCCGCGGCGTCGAGGATCACCGACCGGAGCACCTCGGCGATCGAGGTCTGGTCGGCATAGGCCTGGTAAAACTCCAGCATCGTGAACTCCGGGGAATGCGTGGAGTCGACGCCCTCGTTGCGAAAGATCCGGCCCATCTCGTAGACCTTGTCGATCCCGCCGACCACGGCCTTCTTGAGATTGAGCTCCAGGGCGATGCGCAGCGTCATCTCCTGGTCGAAGGCATTCATGTGCGTGCGGAAAGGCCGGGCGGCCGCACCACCGTGCACCAGCTGCAGCACCGGGGTCTCGATCTCCACGAATCCGCGGTCGTCCAGGGTGCGGCGGATCGAGGAGGTGATGGCCGCGCGGGTGCGGACCATGTCGCGCGCCTCCTGACGCACGATCAGGTCGGCATACCGCTGCCGGACCCGGGTCTCCTCGGACAGGTCCTTGTGCAGCGTCGGGAGCGGACGCAGCGCCTTGCTCGCCATCGTCCAGGAGGACGCCATGACCGACACCTCCCCGCGACGGCTGCGGACGACCCGGCCGGTGACGCTCACGTGGTCGCCGAGGTCGACGTCGGCCTTCCAGGCGTCGAGCGCCTCCTGTCCGACGTCGGCGAGGGAGAGCATGACCTGCAGACGGGTGCCCACGCCCTCCTGCAGCGTCGCGAAGCACAGCTTGCCGGTGTTGCGGGAGAAGACGACCCGGCCTGCGACGGAGACGGCGAACTGCTCGCCCTCCGGCTCCTCCCCCGCCTCCAGCGGCGCACCCAGCGCGGCGGCCTCGGCCAGCGTGTGGGTGCGCGGCACCTGCACGGCGTATGGCGCGACCCCCTTGTCCAGCAGCCGCTCGCGCTTGTCCCGGCGGACGCGCATCTGCTCGGGGACGTCGCTGTCGGGGGTGCCGAGATGGGGCTGGACCTGCTCGCTGGTCGGGGTGTCGCTCATGGGTCCAGGGTAGTCGCCGCGCGTCCCCTCCCCGGTCCCGTGGCCGGGCCCGCGCAGGTGCCCGACCGGTTCGGCCGGGCGCGCCGGGTTGGTCCCTCGGGCGGGCCAGGACAGACTGGGCCCGACGAAAGGACCCACCATGCCGCTGCTCCCTGCCCGCCGCGCCCTCCCCCTCGGCGTCGTCGCCGTCGTGGTGTCCGTCTCGGGCTGCACGGCACTCACGTCGAGCTATGCCCCACCGGTGACGGTCACCGTCACGCCGACGATCACGGTGAGCGCCAGGAGCGCCCCCCAGATGGCACCGGCACCGGCGCCGACGACCCCCTCGCCGACGCCTACCCCCACCCGCGACCCCGACATCCGCAGCGCCGTGCGCGGCCGCAACTTCGACCTCGGCAAGATCACCGGTCTCGACGAGAAGGGCGGCAACCAGATCCTGGTGCTGGACCGCTGGTCGGTGCGCGGGCGCTCCGACTCCTCGATGGGGCGCACCGGCCTGGACCTCACGGTCAAGAGCCGGTTCAGCAACCGCAACACCCTGTCCTTCCGGATCCCGGTGGACCCGGCGGCCGAGGTGCTGCGGCTGACCTGCAGCCCGGACGGCTCGGCTCCGCAGGCGACCAAGAGCACGCTGGAGGAGATCCAGGCCCTGCCCGACGACGCCGGCCTGGTCAAGCTCTCCCTCGACGAGGAGGGGTGGATCACCAAGGCCGAGAGCGTGCCGGTGTGCCCCGACGAGCCGTCGTCCGGTGACTCTCCGAGCGACTCCCCCGACGATGCGCCGAGCGACTCGGCCTCCGCGAGCCCCACCGCCTCACCGACCGACGGCCGCTGAGCGGCCAGGTCCCCGGTCAGTATCCGGAGCGCGGTGCGGGCGGTTCGTCGTCCAGACGGCACCAGGACTGGCCGAGCAACCCCGCAGCCGTGAGCACGACCGCCGCGAGCGCCGTGGCCAGCGCCCCGGCGGCAGCGGACCTCTGCCCCTCGAGCGCGAGCGTGACGCGTCCCACGACGGCCAGGGCGGCCGACCATCCCAGGACCACGGCCCCAGTCGACGCCGCCGCCTGGCACAGGACGAGGACGCGATAGCCCCGGAGCCCGTCGTGGGGTCCCGCCGGCCGGCGGCCCGTGACGGTGCGGCGCACCGACCAGGCTCCGGCGAGGACCATGGCGGCCACGAGCAGCGGGGGCACGACCCCCAGGTAGCCCGACGGCGGCATCGGGTGACCGGTGTCGCTCCAGCGAGCCAGCCCGACCCAGCTGAGGGCGAAGGTCAGCATCGCCGTGAGCACCACGCCACCGACCGTGAGCCCGCGCGTCAGCACGGCTGGGCCTCCGGGCAGCGGGCGGCGTCCTCGGACCCGGACCCGGAGCGACCCTCTCGGCGGCGCTGCGGCCAGGGCGGACCGGGTCGGATCCCCGCACCCTCCCCTGTCGCGGGATCGACCGCCCCGACCTCGGCCGCCAGCTCGACCACGGGGCGTGGGCCGGAAGGAGTCCGCAGCACGGCCCCGGGGTCCGCCTGCGCCCACGGGACGAGCACGAAGGCCCGCTCGTGGGCCCGCGGGTGCGGCAGCGTGAGGGCCGGGTCGCCGCTGACGACCTCGCCGTAGGCGATCAGGTCCAGGTCCAAGGTCCGTGCGCCCCAGCGCTGCTCGCGCTCGCGGTCGCGCCCCTGCGCGGCCTCCAGGCGGTGCAGCTCGGCGAGCAGCGTGTAGGCCGACAAGGTGGTGCGGCCGACGACGACGGCGTTGAGGTAGTCCGGCTGCTCGACGCCGCCCACCGGCGCGGTCTCGAACAGGCCGGAGCGCCCGGTGACGTGCAGGCCGCGCACGCGGCGCAGCCGCCGGACGGCCCGGGTGAGGGCGGCGGCCGGGTCCTCGAGGTTGGCTCCGAGGGCGATGACGACGGGCTCGTCGCGCCGCGCGACCACGGTGACCGCGACGTCCCCGAAGGGCACCGCGATGGGAGCGGCGGGCTTGTGCACGGTGACCTCGACGCAGGTCAGCCGCAGGTGGTCGGCGAGCAGACGCGCCCCGATCCGGCCGGCGAGGGTCTCGATCAGGTCGTGGGGCTCCCCCGCGACGAGCGCGTGGACGGTCTCGGCGACCTCGGCATAGCTCACCGTGGCGGTGAGGTCGTCGGTGGCGGCGGCCTGCTGCAGGTCCAGGTGGAGGACCAGGTCGACGACGAACTCCTGCCCCAGGACCCGCTCCTCGGGCAGCACCCCGTGCCGCCCCCGGGCGCGCAGCCCGGTCAGGGTGATCCGGTCGGCGGCCGTGGCGGAGCCGGTCATCGCGCACCCTGCCAGGCGTCGAGGACGGCGAGCGCGTCGGCGCTGGCCCGCACGTCGTGGACCCGCAGGCCCCACACCCCGGCCTGGGCGGCGAGCAGGGTGGTCGCCGCGGTGGCGACGTCGCGCTCGTCGGCCGGCCGCGGCCCGCCGTCGGGGGCGGCGAGCAGGGACCCGAGGAAGCGCTTGCGGCTGGTGCCCACGAGCAGCGGCCGACCCAGCGACGCGAGCTCGTCCAGGTGCGCGAGCAGCCGCCAGTTGTGCTCGGCGGTCTTGCTGAAGCCGATGCCCGGGTCGAGCACGACCTGCTCCTCCCGCACGCCCGCGGCGACGAGTGCGGCCAGTCGCTCGCCGAGCTCGCGGCGCACGTCGGCCACGACGTCGGCATACGCCAGGTGGTCCGCGCCCTGCATGACGGCGCCGTGGGCCCGCCAGTGCTGGGCGACCATGGTGACGCCGGTGTCGGCGACGACCGTGACCAGCTCGGGGTCGGCCAGGCCGCCGCTGACGTCGTTGACGACGGTGGCACCGGCCGCCACGGCGGCGCGGGCGACGGACCCGCGCATGGTGTCGACCGAGACCGCCACGCCGGCCGCCACGAGGCCGGTGATCACGGGTATGACGCGCGCCAGCTCCTCGTCGGGGCCGGGCCGGTCGGCGCCGGGTCGCGTGGACTCGCCGCCCACGTCGACGAGCGCCGCTCCCTGGGCGGCCAGCTCCAGGCCGTGGGCCACGGCCCGGTCGGCGTCCAGCCAGCGCCCGCCGTCGCTGAACGAGTCGGGGGTGACGTTGACCACGCCCATGAGCAGCGGTCGCGTGCGAGAAGCCATGGCCGACCCGCTCAGCCCCGGCCGCCGAGGGCGAGCTGCATGGCCTCGGCCCGGGTGGCCGGGTCGCGCAGCTGGCCGCGGACGGCGGAGGTGATGGTGCGCGACCCGGGCTTGCGGACGCCGCGCATCGACATGCACAGGTGCTCGCACTCGATGACGACGATCACGCCGCCGGGGTTGAGGTGCTCCACGAGGGCGTCGGCGACCTGGGTGGTGAGCCGCTCCTGCACCTGGGGGCGCCGGGCGTAGACGTCGACGAGGCGGGCGAGCTTGGACAGCCCGGTGACCCGCCCGTCCTTGCCCGGGATGTAGCCCACGTGAGCGACGCCGTGGAAGGGCACGAGGTGGTGCTCGCAGGTGGAGTAGACCTCGATGTCCCGGACCATGACGAGCTCGCTGTGACCGCCGATCTCGAAGACCGCGTCCAGCGCGGCCCCCGGGTCCTGGCGCAGGCCGGCGAAGACCTCTTCGTAGGCCCGGGCCACCCGCGCCGGGGTGTCCCGCAGCCCGTCGCGGTCCGGGTCCTCGCCGACGGCCAGCAGGATCTCCCGCACCGCCGCCTCGACCCGCGCGTGGTCGATGCACCGGCCGAGGACGTCGGTGCCGGTGCGCTCAGACATCGGTGTCGGGGACCCGGTAGCCGGGGTCGACGAAGCCCCCCGGCGGGGTCTCGATCACCTGGGTCGGCGGGTGCTCCCGGTCGGGGTCGGGGTGGTCACCCACCTGCTCCCGCAAGGGGTCACCGGCGCCGTGCTGCAGGGCGGCCCGCTCGGCGGGGGTGAGCACCGGCGGGCGGTGGCTCACCTGGCGCTCCTCGCTGGACAGCCAGATCGGGCGCTCCGGGCGCTTGACGACGTCGGCGAAGATCACCTCGAGCTCCTCGCGGCCCAGGGTCTCCTTCTCCAGCAGCTCCAGGACGAGGCGGTCCAGGACGTCGCGGTTGTCGTTGAGGGCGTGCCAGGCCTCGTCGTGGGCGTCCTCGATCAGGCGGCGTACCTCGGCGTCGACCACGGCCGCCAGGCCCTCGGAGTAGTCCTTGCCGTGCCCCATGTCGCGGCCCAGGAAGACCTCGCCGCCGGACTGGCCGAGCTTGACCGCGCCGACCCGCTCCGACATGCCGAACTCCATGACCATCTTGCGGGCCAGGCCGGTGGCCTTCTCGATGTCGTTGGAGGCGCCGGTCGTCGGGTCGTGGAAGATCATCTCCTCCGCGACCCGCCCGCCGAGGGCATAGGCCAGCTGGTCCTGGATCTCGTTGCGGGTCGTGGAGTACTTGTCGTCGAGCGGCAGGACCATGGTGTAGCCGAGGGCCCGCCCGCGCGGCAGGATCGTGATCTTGCTGACCGGGTCGGTGTGCCGCATCGCCGCGGCGACGAGGGCGTGCCCGCCCTCGTGGTAGGCGGTGATCTTCTTCTCCTTGGCCGACATGATGCGCGTGCGCTTCTGCGGCCCGGCGATGACCCGGTCGATGGCCTCGTCGATGGTGGCGTTGGTGATCTGCTTCTGGTCCGTGCGGGCCGTGAGCAGCGCGGCCTCGTTGAGCACGTTGGCCAGGTCGGCACCGGTCATGCCGGGGGTGCGACGGGCGACGGCCATCATGTCCACGTCGGACGCCAGCGTCTTGGACTTGGCATGGACCTGCAGGATCTGGTGACGGCCGAGCATGTCGGGCGCCTCGACGGCGATCTGCCGGTCGAAGCGGCCGGGACGCAGCAGCGCCGGGTCCAGGATGTCGGGCCGGTTGGTCGCCGCGATGAGGATGACGTTGGTGCGCGGGTCGAAGCCGTCCATCTCGACGAGCAGCTGGTTGAGGGTCTGCTCGCGCTCGTCGTGCCCGCCCCCGAGTCCGGCGCCGCGGTGGCGACCCACGGCGTCGATCTCGTCCACGAAGATGATGGCCGGGGCCGAGGCCTTGGCCTGCTCGAAGAGGTCGCGGACGCGCGAGGCACCCACACCGACGAACATCTCCACGAAGTCCGAGCCGGAGATCGAGTAGAACGGGACCCCCGCCTCACCCGCGACCGCACGGGCGAGCAGGGTCTTGCCGGTGCCGGGCTGGCCGTAGAGCAGCACGCCCTTGGGGATCTTGGCCCCGACGGCCAGGAACTTGTCCGGCTCGACGAGGAACTCCTTGATCTCCTGGAGCTCCTCGACCGCCTCGTCGGAGCCCGCCACGTCGGCGAAGGTGACCTTGGGCATGTCCTTGGTGGCCACCTTGGCCTTGGACTTGCCGAACTGCATCACCTTGCTCCCGCCGCCCTGCATCGAGCTCATGATGAACCACGCGAAGGCGCCGAAGAGCAGCAGCGGCAGCAGGTAGCCGAGCAGCGCCAGGAACGGCGAGCTGGTCGGCGGCTCCTCGTTGTAACCCTGCTCGGGGGTGTTCTCGTCCAGCAGCCTGACCATCTCGGGGCCGCGGGCGTCGATGAAGTGGGCCCGCACCTGGCGCGCGTCCTTGATCCTGGCGCCGTCGGAGAACTCGCTGCCCTTCTTCAAGGTCAGGTCGACCCGGTTGCCGTCGACGACCTTGGCCGACTCGACCTTCTTCTCCTTGATGAGCTGCACGGCGCGCGAGGTGTCGATCTCGCGGAAGTCCGAGCTCTCACCGATCGCCATCCAGCCCATGAGGGCGACGGCCACGAGGACGGCGAGCCACCAGGGGCTGCGGAAGATGCGCTTCAGATCCATGTACGTGCGGGGAGCGACCCCGTCCCTTCCTGCTCACACTGCGGCCGAGGCCGATAGGTCGGCGGCGCCCGGTCCGGGCATCGCCGTGTGGCTCAACGACCGAGCCCGGGGAGGTGTTCCCCCACGTCAGCGGTAGACATGGGGAGCCAGCGTGCCGATGTCACGCAGGTTGCGGTAGCGCTGGGCGTAGTCCAGTCCGTAGCCCACGACGAACTCGTCGGGGATGTCGAAGCCGAGGTAGCGCACGTCGATCGGCACCTTGACCACGTCGGGCTTGCGCAGCAGCGACATGATCTCCAGGCTCGCGGGGCCCCGGGACTCCAGGTTGGACCGGGTCCACGACAGGGTCAGGCCGGAGTCGATGATGTCCTCGACGATGAGCACGTGCCGGCCGCTGATGTCGGTGTCCAGGTCCTTGAGGATGCGCACGACGCCGGAGGACTTGGTGCCGGACCCGTAGGACGAGATCGCCATCCAGTCCATCTCGACGCTGCCGGGCAGGTGCCGCATCAGGTCGGCCATCACCATGACCGCCCCCTTGAGCACCCCCACCAGGAGGACGTCCTTGCCTTCGTAGTCGCGCCAGATCTGCTCGGCCAGCTCGGCGAGCCGGGCCTGGATCTGCTCCTCGGTGAAGAGCACCTTGGCCAGGTCGTCACCCATGTGGCGGGATTCCACTGCGTCTCCTCGGGGGTCGGGGGTGAGCTGCGCGCCCCGGGAGGTCCGCCCCGGTGCGACGTGCACAGACGAGTATGCCGTGCCCAGGGCCTCCTGCGGTGCGCCTAGCCCGAGCGCCGGTCACGTTCCAGCTCGACCTGCCCGGCGCGCCCGCTAGTGCGGCGGGCGGTCACGGACCCGGGCAGGGCGACCGGACCCTGGCCCCGCCAGCGGGTGACCAGGGCGTCCAGGGCGTCGACGTGCGCGGCGGTGAGGGCACCTGGGGTGGCCCCGGCGGCCAGGGCGGCCCGGTGGAGCACCCGACTGCGGACGGCGCGGGAGAGGGCGGCGAGCTCCGCGGCGGGCAGGGTGGTGACGGTCCCGTCCGGGACGGCGGCGCCCGCCGCACGTGCGGCCAACCAGTCCTGCGCCAGGGCGTCCAGGGCGTCGGCGTCGGCCCGCAGCAGCGCGGCGCTGCGCGCCAGGGCATCCCGTATGCCGGGGCCCAGCTGCTCCTCGAGCAGGGGCATCAGGGCCCGTGCCCGCACCCGGGCGTAGGTGGGATCGGCGTTGTGCGGGTCCGCCCACGGGGTGAGGCCGTCGTGCCGGCATACGGCCGTCGTGTCCTCCCGGGTGACGCCGAGGAGCGGTCGGTGGACGATCCCGCGGACCGGGGGCATGCCGGCGAGCGACCGGGCCCCGCTCCCCCGGGCCAGCCCGAGGAGCACCTGCTCGGCCTGGTCGTCGCGGGTGTGGGCGAGCAGCACGGCGACGGCCCCCAGCTGCGCGGCGACCTCGGCCAGCGCGCCGTGGCGGGCGGTGCGGGCCGCGTCCTCGGGGCCGCCGGCTCCCGCCCGCACCTCGACCCGGCGCACCACGACGGGGTGCAGCCCGAGGTCCCGGCACCGGTCGGCGGCCTGGGCGGCCACCTGCACGGAGCCGTCCTGCAGGCCGTGGTCGACGACCACGGCCCCCGCCGCCCGGCCGGTCTTGTCGACCTCGAAGGCGACCGCCGAGGCCAGGGCGAGCGAGTCGGTCCCGCCGCTGCACGCCACGAGGACCAGCCCCTCGGGGAGCTGGTCCAGGTGGCGCCGGACGGCGAGGCGGACGGCGGCGACGCCCGGCGGGGGTCCGACCACGTCAGCCGTGGACGCGGGCGAGCCAGATCCGGTGGTCGCCGATCTCGGCCGGGGTGGGCAGCGTCTCGGGCGAGGTCCACACCTCGTTGAATCCGTCCACGCCCACCGCGTCCACGACGCCGCGGACGAAGGTCGCCCCCTCGGAGTACTGCCGCATCTTGGCCTCCAGGCCGAGCAGGCGCCGGATGATCCGGTCGACGTCGGAGCGTCCGCCGCGGCGCTCGTCGAACTTCGCGCGGATGGTGTCGACGGTGGGGATGACCGTCGGGCCCACGTCGTCCATGACCACGTCGGCGTGGCCCTCGAGCAGGCTCATGATGGCGGTGATCCGGGCGATCTCCTCGCGCTGCTCCGGCGTGGTCACCAGGTCGGACAGGCCGTTGCCGCCCTCGGCCACGGCGGCCGGCAGGTTGCGGACCATCATGGCGAGGCGGGCCGCCAGCTGGCCGGGGTCGGGCACCAGGCTGACCGAGAGCTCGCGCGTCCGGTCGAGCATGTGCTGCCGCAGCCAGGGCACCGCGGTGAACTGCACCCGGTGGGTCTCCTCGTGCAGGCACACCCAGCGGCGGAAGTCGGTGGGGTCGACCCCGAGCTCGCGCTCGACCTCGACCACGTTGGGGGCGACGAGCAGCAGGCGGGGGGTGCCGCCGGGCGCCAGGTCGTACTGCCCCAGCACCTTGCTCGCGAGGAAGGCCATCAGCGCGCCGGTCTCGCCGCCGGTGACCTTGCCTCCGAGCGTGAGCGCGGCCGGGCCGATCTCGGTGGATCGGGCGGCAAGGAGCTTGTCGGTGACCGGCGCGAGCATCCCGCGCATCGACTCGACGTTGGCGTCGATCCAGCCACCGCGGTCCAGGACCCGGGCGGGCTCGGCGCTCGCCGGGGCATGCATCCGCGCGGTGTCGGCGACGTGCCGGGCGGACTCCGCGGCGCAGCGTCGCAGGGTCTGCACCGCGTCGGTGGCCTCCGCCGGGGTGACCTGGGGGCCGCGGGGCACGAGGCGGCGACCGGTGGCGGCGGCGAAGTCCCAGTCGACCAGCTCCGGCGTGGTCCCCGGGGCGTGGACGGCCGGGGCGTCCTGGACAGGCTCGTTCGGGCTCATGTCCATCACAACCCCGCGGGGGGCCGATCCGTTCCCGGGCGAGCCCCGGTCCGGTGGCAGGCGGCCCGACGGGCCGGGTCGTCGGTGGCCGTGGTCGGCAGGCTCAGCGGCAGCCGCAGGCGGCGAGCCGGGACGCGAGGGCATCGAGCGCGTCCCGGGCCCCGAACGTCCCGGTGGCGGCGGGGACGTCGTTGGCGAGCACGGCGAAGGCCAGGGTCCGCCCCTCCATGTCCACCACGGTCCCCGCCAGCGAGCTCGTGCCCGTCAGCGTGCCGGTCTTGGCGCGGACCAGCCCGGCTCCGGCGCGTGCCGGCCCCTCGACATACCGCCCGGACAGGGTCCCGCTCAGCCCCGCGACGGGCAGGTCCGCCACGACGCGGGCCAGGCCGGCATCGCGCCCGGTGCTGCCGGCGGTCAGCAGGTCGCCGACGAGGCGGGCGGGCACCAGCGTGCCGGGAGAGAGACCGCAGGAGTCTGCGAGCCTCAGCCCCCGCACGTCGTGCCCCTGCCGGGACAGCGACGCCTGCACCCACGCGGCGACGGGGGCGAAGTCGGCCTTGGCGGCCGCGACGGCGCCGGCGTGCACCGCGGCCCGGCGGGCCAGGGCCTCGGTGAGCGCGTTGTCGCTGCGGTCCAGCGCGACGGCCATCTGGTCGGCGACCGTCGCGGACCATATGGCGGCCAGGGGCGTCGAGGCCGCCGGCGTCGCCCCGGCGGCCACCCGGACCAGCGGCCCCGTGACCGTGATCCCCGCGTCGGCGAGGCCCTCCCGCAGGACGTCCGTGACATCGGCGACGGGGTCGGCCGCGGCTGCCGTGCCCGACTCGACGAGCGCGTCGGCGAGACCCACCGACGTGACGCGCCCGGCGATCCCTTCCCCCAGATAGCTCGGGTCCCAGGTCGGCGCGAAGTCCGGGCCGCCCACCCCGGGGTCGTAGCGCAGCGCCACCGAGGTGATCCCCTTGGCGCGCAGCGCCGCCGCGGTCTGCCGGGCGAGGGTGGCCAGCCCGGCCTGGCCCTCGACGGCGCCGGGCCGGGACTCGCCGCGACCGAGCAGCATGTCGCCGCCCGCCCGCAGCACGAGGGCACCGTCCGGGGCGAGGACCGTGGCGGTGGTGAGGCGGGTGTCCGGCCCGAGCTCGTGGACGACCGCGGCGGCGGTGAGCAGCTTGGTGGTGGACGCGGGCGTGCGCGGGGTGTCCGCGGCGACGTCCAGCAGGTGGGCCCCGGTCACGCCGTCGCGGACCGTCAGCGACACCGTGCCGAGCCGCGGGTCCCGGACGAGGGGCGCCAGGGTCGCGGCGAGGCCCGCGGTGGTGGGGACCCGGCCGGGTCCGGCCGCCGGGCCGGCCGCGATCGGGGTGGGCAGCGGCACGCGCGGGGTCGCGGGGTCGCCGTCCTGCGCCTGCGGCGTGGGGCGGGCCCTGGCCAGGGCGCTGGGGTCCGGGTCGATGGTGAGGATGCCCGGGACGACGTCGTGGGCATCCGCGACGCCATATGTGGCAAGGGCCACACCGACCGTTGCCAGGCCGGTCAATAGCGTCATCCGACGCACGGTCACCCCTCTTGCTTCGGTAGGTTGTGCTGCAACGATCACGTCGACCGATCTGCAGCGTAGGAGTTCTCCCCCGCCGCTGCACGAGAGCCACGCAAAGGGGCCACCAGTGGAGCTGGACGTCACCATCGAGATCCCGTCGGGCAACCGCAACAAGTACGAGGTGGACCACGAGTCGGGCCGCATCCGCCTGGACCGGATGCTCTTCACCTCCACGCGCTACCCGGCGGACTACGGCTACGTCGACGACTCGCTCGGTGAGGACGGCGACCCGCTGGACGCCCTGGTGCTGCTCGACGAGCCGACCTTCCCCGGCTGCGTGGTCTCCGCCCGCCCCATCGGCGTCTTCCACATGCGCGACGAGGCCGGCGGCGACGACAAGCTGCTGTGCATCCCCGCCGGTGACCCCCGCAAGGAGCACATCACCGAGCTGGAGCACATCAGCGACTTCGACCGCCTGGAGATCCAGCACTTCTTCGAGACCTACAAGGACCTCGAGCCGGGCAAGTCCGTCGAGGGGGCCTTCTGGGCCGGCCGCGAGCGCGCCGAGGAGATCGTCCGTGAGGCGATCCAGCGCGCCAAGGACAACAACATCTCGACGCTGCGCTGGCCCGCCCCGCACGGCCACTGAGTCACCCCGCGCGGACGGCAGAGCCCGGCACCTCCGTCACGGAGGTGCCGGGCTCTGCCGCGGTCCGGGCCGGTGCGCGGCTCCGCGCTCCCGACGAGAGGTCAGGCCGTATGCCGGTCCTCAGCCACGCACGCGACCGCCGTACGGCAGCAGGTCCTTCCAGTACATCGACTCGATCCGGACCCGGGCGCCGGTGTGCGGCGCGTTGATCATCATCCCGTTGCCGAGATACATGCCGACGTGGTGGATCGAGGACACGCTCGTGCCGAAGAACACCAGGTCGCCGGGCTGCAGCTGGTCCAGGGGCAGGTGGTCGGTCTGGTTCCACTGGGAGCCGGTGTAGTGGTCGATGCGCACGCCCACCCGTCCCCAGGCGGCCTGGGTCAGGCCCGAGCAGTCCCACCGGTCCGGGCCGGAACCGCCCCACAGGTACCACTTGCCCAGCTGGGCCATCGCGAAGTCGATCGCCTGCTGGGCCCGTGGGTCGGGGGCCGCGACCGTCAGCGACGCCCGGCCCGTCCCCCCGCCCGCCCCGGCGTACGCGGCGAGCTGGCGCTGGACCGCGACGTCCCGCTCCGCCCGGGCGATGACGGCGTCCTGGCGCCGGCGCTCCAGGGCGACGGTGGTCTGGTTGGCGCGGGCGAGCTCGAGCAGGGCGGCGTCCTGGGCGGCGCGCAGCGCGACGGCGGCGAGCTCGGCCTGGCGGACGGCGTCCGCGGCCCGGTCCCGGGCCGCCGCGGCGGCGCGCTCGTCCTCGACCCGCTGGTCGTTGGCGCGACGGGCGGCGCGGCGCAGCTCCCGAGCGACCCCGGCGTCGGTGGTGGCCTTGCGGACGGCGTCGCTCTGCAGCTGCCCGAGGGTGGCCAGGCCGGCCTGCTGGTCGAGGGCGGACCCCGGGCCACCGGGCGTGAGGAAGGCCTCGAGACCCGCCAGCGACTGGCTGCCGGCCTCGTAGGTCTGCGAGGCGATGCGCCCCAGGTTGACCTGCGCGGCGGCGAGGGTGGTCTCGGCCGCCCGGGCCCGCGCGTCGGCCTGGCGGAAGGTGCGGGTGGAGGTGTCCAGACGGACCTTGGTGCCGTTGTACTGCTCGGCGGCCAGGGCGGCAGCCTCCCGCAGGGCCTCGAGCTGGCGGGTCGCCGTGGCGTAGTCGGCGGCGGCCTGGGCGGCGCGCGCCTGGCGGGTCGCGAGGTCGGCGGCCGCGGCCTGGAGCTCGGCGGCGCTCGGCATCGGTGGTGCAACGGGGAGGGCGACCGGCGCGGGTGCCGGGGCGGCTACGGCCACGGGCGGCGCCGGTGCGGGACCAGGAGCCGGCCGGGGGAAGGCACCGGAGCGGGCCTGGGCGCAGACGCGGAGGCCTGCTTGGGCACGGGCGCCGGAGCAGGCTTGGACGCAGCTGTCGGGGTCGACCTCGGAGCGGGCGTGGGAGCCGGGCTGGGGCTCGGTCGGGGCGTGGGAGCCGGGCTGGTGGTCGGCTTCACGGGGGCCGGCGCGGCCGCGACGGGGTCCGCCATCCCGAGTGCGATGGACAGTGCGGCGCTTCCGCACAGGACGACCCGAGCGGCGCGCCCGGCGCGACGACGCGCACACGCGAATGACTGCACGGACCTGCCCCCTCATGTGATGATCCGGGCGCCACTGGCTGGCGCGACCCCGCAGACGCCCTGGTCAGGGCGGTGACGTCATCGAGAGTAGGCAGATCTGCGGCGGGCGCGCGGCGGCTCGGAGACATCCGTCGGCCCCTCAGCTTCCTCACGAGTGGTGAGGTTGTGAACACTGGATGTCACCTGAGCGGTGCATCGCGGCATTCCCGCAGGTCACGGAGAGATACGGAGCGGTTACGCTCGGGTGGACCAGTAGAGATAACGAATCCATAACGGGGTCCCCCGGATGGTGGTGCCGCATCGGTCCGAGGGCCCCGGCCCCGCGATCAGGGACGGACGGTGCTCCCACCGGCGTCCGGACCGCCGCCCGCGGACGGCGCCGCGGCCCCCTGGCCCTGCAGCAGGAACGGCAGCACCGTCGGCAGCGTGGCCCGCCAGGCGTTCAGCGTGTGCCCCTGGTCGGGCACCACGAGCGGGGTGATCCCCGGGACCCCCTGGGTGGCCTTGAGGAAGGCCTCGGTGGCCGGCCAGCTCTGCGGGTCGGTGGGCGAGGACATGACCAGGAGGCGCAGGTCCTGGACCGGTCGGTTGCGCACCATCCACGCGACGTCGCTCTGGTGCCGGAGCTCCTCGCTGTGCGCGAGGTCGACCGACAGCGCCCCCGTCGTGCCGTCCGGCCACGGGACGTAGAAACCCTGGATGGCCGCGCCCGCGCGGAACAGCTGCGGGCTGCCGACCGTCAGCTTCGCCGCGCAGTAGCCGCCGAGCGACCAGCCCATCACCGCCCAGCTGTCGCGCGCGTGGTCGACGTGCAGGGTGCTCACCGCCCACGACGGCACGTCCGAGGCGAGCCAGGAGTAGGCCTGCGGCCCGCCGGGGAAGTCCACGCACTCGGTGTCGTGGGGCATCTTGATGTTGACCTCCGGCAGCAGCGCCACGAAGGGCTTGAGCTGCCCGGACCGCACCATCGGGCCCGCGACGTCCCCGAAGCGGAGGCCGTTGGCGGCGAAGTCCGTCGTGACGTAGGCCCCGCCCAGCACGAGCAGGACCGGCAACCCCTTGGCGTCCGCGGCCTTCTCGTAGCCCGGGGGCATCCACACGACGACCTTCTGGGTGGTGCGCGCCTTGATCCCGGTGACGAGGTAGTCGCGATAGCTGCCGTTGCCCGCGGCCGGCTGGACCCGGTGGTCACCCCAGCCGCGGGTGGCGATGGTGCTGAGCTCCCCGTTGCTCAGGACCTCCTGCTGGCCGACCGGGCCCGCCATGCCGGCGAGCGGGTCCTGGTCCGTCAGCGCCCCCGACAGCGCGGCCCACGTGGGATAGAAGCCGAGCTGGCGGTTGAGGACGGCGGCGACGCCGACGACGGCGAGCGCCTGCGACAGCACGACGGCCGCCGCCAGGCCTCCGGCGACCGCGGCCCGACGGCGCCGGGACGCGCCGCCCCGCCGCCACCACAGCACCCCGACCAGCACCGGCACGGCCAGACCCAGCGCCAGGACCAGCAGGATGAACATGCGTGATGTCGGCTGCATTCGGGCCACCTCTCGAACCGTGCGACGACGCGCCCCTTCGCGTCCTGCCGGGGATGCTAACCAGACCTGCTGGGCATCGGGTGTGCAGCACCACGCCGGAGCAGTCCGTATGCCGTCACGCGGCGGCGATCGTGCGGGCCCGTCCGGCCTTCTTCGCGGCATACAGTGCCTGGTCGACCCGCCGCAGCAGGGTCGGGACGTCCTCGCCGGGCTGCCACGCGGCGAGGCCGGCCGAGAAGCTCTGGTGCCGGGGGGTGGCGTTGCGCATGGCGGCGAGGATCGTGACGGCCTGGTCCGGCTCGGTGCCGGGCAGCACGACGAGGAACTCCTCGCCGCCGTACCGGGCGAGGGTGCCGCGGTCGGCGAGCTCGGCGTCCCAGGCGCGTCCGGCCCGGCGCAGGAGCTGGTCACCGGCCTGGTGGCCTCGGCTGTCGTTGTACTCCTTGAAGCGGTCGAGGTCGATCATCGCGACGGTGACGCAGGTGCCGTGGCGACGGGCCTCCCGCACCGCCCGGGCGAGGATGCGGTCGCCGGCCCGGCGGTTGGGCAGGCCGGTGAGCTCGTCGGTGCGGGCGGTCTGGTGGAGCTGCTCGTGCTGGGCCTCGACGAGGCGGACGAGGTGCAGGAGCCGGGCGGCCACCAGCAGGGCCGCGACCAGGAAGCCGCCGATGACGACGGCTGCGGTGGTGGGGGTGACCGCCTCGCCCAGGGTCGCCCGGCGCACGACGAGGATGGCGCCGGGCAGCACCACCGAGAGCAGGAGCAGGACGACGCCGGCCCCGGACACCGCGGACAGGCGAGGCTCCCGGTCCGGACGCTCGAGCAGCGGTGCCACCGCGAGCGCCGCCAGCCCGCACGACCACAGGGCCACGGCAGGGGTCTCGGCCAGCACCCCGATGCTGGCCAGGCCGTGAGCGAGGTCGCCCAGGATCATCAGTGCGGCCGCCGCGACGAGCGCGAGGCAGATCCCGTCGCTGCCGCGGCGGGACCCGAGCAGCACGATCAGCCCGGTCAGCAGGGCGGCGGCGCCGAGGGGATAGACCTGGGCCGCCAGGGAGGTCCAGCGGGGGGCTGCGGCGACGGCCTGCCAGCCGGTCAGCGCCCACCACCCGACGAGGAGGCTGACGCCCGTGGCGACCGACTCCAGGCCCACGGCGGCGTCGGGGAGCAGGCCCTCCCGTCGGGCCACCCCGATCATGCCCCAGGCGAGCAGGCCGGACCCGACCACCATCACGACGGCGGCCGGCCCCCAGCGGGGGCTGCCGGTCCACGGCTCGGCGAGCGCCCCGCCCATGGTCCCCAGGCCGAGCAGCACGCCGCCCTCGACGAGGCGCTTCCCCTGGTGACGGTGCGTGGGTCGGGCCAGACCGGCGCGGGCGAGGACGACCAGGCAGGCGGCGGCGCAGGCTGCGACGACCGTCACGCCCCACCGACCGGGGACGAGCCACAGGCCGGCCTGGGCGACGATCGCCAGCACGACGACGAGTCGGATCATGCGCTGGCCGTGGTGCGGTCGCGTCCGGCGGCCTTGGCGGCATACAGCGCGGCGTCGGCGCGACCCACGAGGCGCTGGGCGTCGTCCCCGGCACGCAGCTCGGCCAGCCCGGCGGAGAAGGTCTCGCCGAGCGGCGTGGCCAGGCGCATGGCGTCGAGCAGCGGCTCGGCGTCGGCGAGGGTGTGGCCGGGCAGGACGACGACGAACTCCTCCCCGCCGTACCGGTAGACCAGGCCGCGGTCGCCGAGCGCGGCGGTCCAGGACCGCCCGGCCTCCTGCAGCAGCCGGTCACCGCCCTGGTGGCCGTGGGCGTCGTTGTAGGCCTTGAAGTGGTCCAGGTCGAGCAGTGCCACGGCGAGCGGGCGCCCCTGGGCGCGGGCCTCGTCGATGGCGTCCTCGAGCAGGTGGCGTCCGGCGCGCCGGTTGGGCAGGCTGGTGAGCTCGTCGGTGCGAGCGGTGGTCACCAGCTCCTCGGCCTGCGACTCGAGCTGGCGCACGACCAGCAGCACGCGGTAGGACACCAGCAGGATCATCGCCAGGGTGCCCGTGAGGACGACGGGCAGCGTGGCGGGGTGCAGGGGCTCGTCGCCGCGGTAGGACCTCAGGACGGTCGCGACGAGGGGGCCGCCCATCGCGAAGGTCGTGAGGGTGACCCCCAGCGCGGACAGCCGGGAGCGGGAGTCCTCGGCGACCAGGCCCGAGCTGAGCGCCGCGACGGCGGCGAGCGCGAACTGCGCCATCCACACCGCCGGCACCCAGTGGGGCAGCACCTGCTCCGGGCCGCTCACGGAGCGGCCGAAGCCGAGGTCGCCGACGAGGGCGGCCGCCGCCATGAGGACCAGGGCCCGCGAGGAGAGGGCGTGCGCGTTGCGGGAGCTGATGATCGCCGTGGCCGCGGCGAGCAGCAGCGCGTCGCCGAACGGGCCGATGCTCGCGAGGAGCACCTCGGAGGGGTGGGCCTGGTGGTGGGCGAGCACCTGCTGGCCGACCATCACCCACCACAGCAGCGCGACCGCGACGACGTAGACGGCGGCGTCCAGGGTGACTGCGGCCCCGGCGACGAAGCCGTCCCGGTGGGCGAGCCGGAGGACCCCTACGCCCATGAGCGCGAAGGCCACGAGGGAGCCCATCCCCTCCAGGCGCCAGTCCCCCACCATCCCGTGGGTGTAGACCCGGATCGCCGCGGTCAGGTCGCCGCCCGCCCACACGGCGATCGCCCCGGTCATGAGCAGCCAGTCCTGTCGGAAGCCCCGCCGCGAGGTGAGCGCACCGGCGGCGAAGGCCACCGTGGACAGGATCCGCGAGGCGGCGAAGGCGATGCTGCTGGAGGGCAGGTCGGGCAGCAGCCAGTAGGCGCCGATGAGCACGAGGGTGGCGGCGACGAAGGCCACGAGCACCGCGAGCAGCCGGTGCGGAGGCGTGACCTGGGGCCAGCGGGCCGCAGCGCGCTGGGGGCGGAGGCCGACTGACGTGCTCACCCTTTCACTCTACGTAGTTAGGCCGTGCGGCGGAGCGTCAGCGACCCCTGTTCAGGGGTATGCCGGGCCGGGCTCAGCCGTTCGGCGGGACGAGGCGTCCGTCCCTGAGCGTCACCACCCGGTCGGCCACGTCCGTGGTCTCCAGGTCGTGGGTGACGAGCAGGGTCGCGACGCCCGTCTCCCGTGTGACCTCGGCGAGCAGGTCGACGATCGCCCGGGAGCGCTCGTGGTCCAGGGCGCTGGTCGGCTCGTCGACGAGCAGCACGGCCGGGGTCCGCATCAGGGCGCGGGCGATGTTGACCCGCTGCCGCTGCCCGCCGGACAGCTGGTGCGGGCGACGGTCCCCTTGGCCGCCCAGGCCCACCCGGTCGAGCAGCAGCCGGGCGCGCTCGCGTGCCCCCCGCAGCTCGGCCCCGCGGTCCCCCGCGAGGTGGGCGGCGACGGTCAGCTGCTCCACCGCGGTCAGGGAGGCCAGCAGGTTGGGCTGCTGGAAGACGATGCCGACCCGGTCGCGGCGCAGCCGGGTGCGTCCGTCCTCGCCCAGACCGTCCAGGCGGGTGCCGCCGACGGTGACCGTGCCCTCGTCGGGCACGACCAGGCCCGCGACCACGCCCAGCAGCGTGGACTTGCCGGACCCCGACGGTCCGACGACGGCGGTGACCGTGCCGGGGTCGGCGGCCAGCGACACCTGGTCCAGGGCGAGCAGGTGCCGGGGCGTGCCGTCCTCGGCGACCCCGTCGGGGTGGCGGACGGTGACCCGGTCGAGGGTCAGGGCCGCCGCCGGGCGGTCGAGGACGGCGCCCAGAGGGGTCGTACGGCTGGTGGTGAGGGTCATCTCAGCTGCCTCCGAGAGCGAGCAGGGGGTCGACGCGGGAGACGCGCCGGGTGGCGGCCGCCGAGCCGAGCAGGCCCAGGACGGCGATGCCGAGGACGGGTACGGCGAAGGTCGTCGGCCCGGCGAGCACGGGGGCGGTGTCGCGCAGGGCGAGCACCGTCGACGCCCCGAGCGCGCCGCCGAGCAGGGTGCCCACGACGAGCAGGCTCGCCGCCTGGCCGAGGGCGTCGCCGAGGACATAGCGGCGGGAGGCCCCCAGGGCCCGCAGCACCGCCAGGTCACGGGTGCGCTGGATCGTCCAGACGCTGACGAAGGCCAGCACGACCAGCGCGGAGATCGCGTAGAGGAAGCCCTGGACCAGCAGCAGCGAGGAGCGCTCGCTGCGGTAGCCGGGCAGGGCGCCGAGCGAGTCGCCCGGGCTCAGGGCGACGGTCCCGGCCCGGGCGTCCAGGGCCGCGAGCGCCTCGTCGGACCCGGTGGTGCGAACCAGCAGCGCCGAGCCGACCTGCCCGCGCGCCAGGTGCCCCACCTGGGCGAAGGTCGAGCTGGTGACGAGGGCGACCGGGGAGTGCGAGTACCACCGGGTGGGCCGCACCGCGGCGACCCGCAGCCCGTGCCCCTCGACGTCGACCGGGTCGCCGACGCGGACGCCGAGCGCGTCGGCCGTGTCCTGCGGCAGCACGATCGCCCTCTCGTCGAGCGGTGGGGTCGCGGGGGCCTGGTCGGTGAGGGTCCGGGCCGCCACACCGGTCGGTGGCGCTCCCCACAGCGCCACCGACGCGGCGGACCCGGTGCCCGGGCGTGCGACCCGGGCGTGCCCGATGGCCAGCGGCTCCACGCCCTCGACCCCGGCCGCAGCCGACCAGGTGCGGGCCTGCGCGGCGGTGACCACCGAGTCGCCATACGTCGCGGTCGTCCCCGAGGTGGGGGTGAGCACGATCCGGTCGACGCGCCCGTCGAGCGTGTCGAGGGCCGAGGTGGACTGTCGGCCGAGGCCCTGGGTGAGGGCGGTGAGCACGGCGAGCAGCAGGGTGATGAGCGCGACGACGGTCACCATCAGGGCGAACCGTCCTCGCGCGGTGCGGATCTCACGCAGGGCGACGAACATGGCTCCAGCCTCCCTCCCCGCCGGACCGGTCCGGCGGGGTCCGGTGGTCGGGGTCCCGCGACGACCGGACGGGTCAGGACGGTCCGTCCGGACCGGTGACGAGCCGCCACGCGGGGTTATCGTGCGCGGGTGAGCGCGCCCGCCGGACCCGTGAGCGACCGTCGCCTGGTCGTGACGATGCGGCACGCCATGCACACCGCCGTCGGGCTGCTGACGCTGGTGGCGGTGCTGCGGTCCTGGCTGCAGCGAACGACCGTGCCCGCCGGGGAGACTCGCGTCTGCCTCGCCCTGGGTGCGGCCGGGCTCCTGCTCCTGCTGTATGCCGCCGGGAGCGCTCGTCCTCATCCCCTGTCCGACCGCTTCGGCCACCACGACCCGCTGTCTCCTCTCCCCCTCGGGCCGGCGACGCGGTGGTGGCTGGCCGGGCTGCTGCTCCTGTGGGGCCTCGGCGTCCTGGCCACGGACGGCTTCGCGTGGGTGGCCTTCCCGATGTTCTTCCTCGCCCTGCTGGCGCTGCCCGGGCCGGGCGGGCCGCTCGTGGTGCTCGCCCTGGTGGGCTGGGCCGTGGCGGGTGGGTCGGCGCGAGACCACCTGTGGGGCGGGCCGATCGCTCCACCCGCGGTCGGCGCCTGGCTGGGTCCGCTGCTCGGCGCCCTGGTGGCCCTGCTCGGCCAGGCGATCTACGTGCAGCTGCGCCGGGACGCCCTGCGACATCGCGCCCTGCTCGACGAGCTGCGGCGCACCCACGAGGATCTCGCGGCCACCGAGCACACCAACGGCGTCCTCGCCGAGCGCGAGCGGCTCGCCCGCGAGATCCACGACACCATCGGCCAGGGGCTCGCCTCGATCGTCGTGCTCGCCCGCACCGCCCGCCCCGACGACCCCCAGGCGCTGGCTCTGATCGAGACCACGGCGCGTGAGAACCTCGCGGAGGCAAGGCGATTCACCCGCGACCTGGACGGCGGGCCCGCGAGCGCGGCCGGGCTCGAGGCAGCCCTGCGGGGCCTCGTCGCCGACGCCGCCCGCCGCTCCCAGGCGGCCGGCCACCCGCTCGACGTCACCGTCTCGGTCACGGGAAACCCTCCCTCCCAGGTGGCTCCGGCCACGATGACCGCCCTGCACCGCGGCACCCAGGCGACCCTGGCCAACGTCCTGCGTCACGCGCGGGCGTCCCGCTGCGCCGTCGGGCTGGGCTGGTTCGGGGACGAGGTGGTCGTGGACGTGGTCGACGACGGGGTGGGCTTCGACCCCGCCGCGCCCGGGCCGTCCGACGGGACGGCGCACTTCGGGCTGCGAGGGCTGCGGGCACGACTCGCCGAGGTGGGCGGCGCCGTGACCGTCGACAGCGTCCCCGGCGAGGGCACCACCGTGGCGCTGACCGCCCCCGTCCGGCATACGGCCGCGGGCCGCACGCCCGACCCCCACCCGCCCGCGCAGCCGCAGGAGCAGCCATGACCTCCCGGATCGTCCTGGTCGACGACCACCCCATCGTCCGGGCCGGGCTGCACACCCTGCTCGCCGCCGACCCGCGCATCGACGTGGTCGGCGAGGCCGCCTCCGGCGAGGAGGCGCTCGTGGTGGTCGACGCGCTCGCCCGCGCCGGGCAGGGCCCGGACCTGGTGCTCATGGACCTGCAGCTCGGCACGGGGATCACCGGCATCGAGGCCACCCGGCAGCTGCGCGCGACCCACCCGCAGGTGCGGGTGATGGTGCTGACGACCTTCGATGCCGACACGGACATCTTCGGGGCGCTCGAGGCCGGTGCCGTCGGCTATGTCCTCAAGGACACCCCCACCGCCACCCTGGTCCAGGCGGTGCTCGACGCCGCGGCCGGCCGCCCAGCCCTGTCCCCGGAGGTGGCGCTGCGCATGGTCGGTCGCGTCGCCGCCCCGGACGCCGGGCTGAGCCCGCGCGAGGCCGAGATCCTGCAGCTGCTCGCCACCGGGGCCGGCAACCGGGACATCGCGCGACGCCTGTTCATCTCCGAGTCCACGGTCAAGGGGCACCTGGTGCACGTGTACGACAAGCTCGGCGTGGACAACCGCACGGCCGCGGCGCGGGTGGCCCGGGAGCGCCGGCTGATCCGCTGAGCGCCCGCCCACCCGTCGACCGGACGGCTGGCTGAAGGCTGGCTGGGGACCCGTGGTGCTGCCCGGCTCGACATGCGGGACCAAGATCACTGGTCGTGGTTGTTTTGTGACCTATCGCCACCTTTTTGCCGGGACATGTGACCGAGGCAGCCTGCCGGCTACGCAAGGTCACCCTTGAGGTCTGTCGGTGGGTAGACGAGTTTTCACCTGTTTGGCCCGCCGCTAGGGTCCGAGGTGTCCCTGTCGCGCAGCGCGGCCCGCTCCGGTCGAGCGCTCGCCCAGGAACCCCTCCGTCCCCGGGCCCCGGCCCGCTCCAGACAGGAACTCACATGCACAGCTCGTCCAAGACCGCCGGCGCGCTGGCCGCCGGCCTCATGGTCGCCGGCCTCGGGGCCGGTTTCACCCCCGCTCTCGCCGCCCAGGCCACCCCCGCACGCTCCGTCCCGGCCGTCGACGTCGCCGCCCAGGGCTCCGTGGTCGAGGTCACCTCCGCCAACAAGGCCCAGGTCAAGGAGATGGCCAAGTCCAAGCCGGTCGTCTTCCTGGTCACCGCGCCGTCGTGGTGCGGCGCCTGCCGCCAGCTCGACCCGGTCATCCACGACCTCAACGCCAAGGCCGGCGGCACCTGGACCCTCGCGGTCATCGACACCGACAAGGCCAAGGACGCAGCCCAGGAGTTCGGCGTCCGCGGGCTCCCCACGATGATCCCCTGGGGCAAGAGCGGCGAGATGAAGTCGCCCGCCCGCATGGTCGGCTGGGGCGGCCAGGGCAAGACGAGCAGCTGGATCGACAGCGTGGTCAAGGCCTACGGCCCCACCAAGCCGGGCCCGAAGCCCGCCCCCAAGCCGGCCCCCACCAAGCCCGGCCCGAAGCCCGGCCCCAAGCCGGCCCCCACCAAGCCCGGCCCCAAGCCGGCCCCCACCAAGCCGGGCCCGAAGCCCGCCCCGGTACCCACCAGCACCCCAGCCCCGGCCCCCGTGCCCGGTGACGGCAAGCTGCCCACCCTCCCCGCGGGCGCCGTGCAGCTGACCGACAAGAACTTCCAGAAGGAGGTCATCCAGGAGTCCGCCAAGCGCACCGTCGTCATCGACTTCTCCAAGGACCAGTGCGAGCCCTGCCTGGCGCTCGCGCCGATCATGGACGAGAAGTACAAGGCCGACAAGGGCTCCTGGCAGTACACGCGTCTCGACGGCACGGCCTTCCCGGAGCTGTGGAAGAAGTTCGACAACCCGTGGTTCCCGACCCTCATCGCCTTCCGTGACGGCAAGGAGATCGCCCGTCACACCGGCTACGAGGGCGACAAGGCTGCCATCACCGCGTGGCTCGACGGCGTCGCCAAGGGCCAGGCCCCCGCGAACGACCCGCTCGTCATGGAGCTCAAGGACACCGCGACCTGGAACCAGATGATCGCCATGTCCAAGCGTCACCCGGTCGCCCTGCGCGTCCACATGGGCCGCCCCTTCCGCAAGCACGGCGAGATGGCCGAGAAGATGGTCAAGGCCGACGGGGGCAAGTGGAGCCTCGTCAACGCCGACCTGCCGACGGTGGCCTGCCTGCTCCACGGCCGTGGCGTCCGCCCCCAGGGCATGCCGATCATGTACGTCTTCTACAACGGCAAGATGCAGCTCAAGCCGCTGGTGGGCTTCGTCCAGGAGCCGCAGATGCGTCAGTGGATCGACACCATGCTGAGCACGCACTACCCCAAGGCCTGATCCGCTGATCGCCTGAGGTCACCCACCCCGGCACCGGGGCTGCACGCAGCCCGGGTCCCCGCCGGGGTGGGTGATTCCTTCTTCCGGCGCACCCCCGCAGGATCCTGCGGGCTTCTCCGACGCCCCACGGAGGCTCGCCCGCCCCGCCCCCATGCTGCCCGCCCCCATCCGTCCCCTGGCGCCCTCCCCTGCGCTGTTGGGGCAGCCCACGGTGCAGTCTCCTCACCACAGACACCGACGACAGGTGGATCCGCCAGCTCACGGCCACTCGGGGTCGCGCGCGGATCCACCTGGCACCACGGCGCTGCCAGCTCGAAGGGGCGGCTCGTCGGTGACCTCGAACCGGTCGGGGAGCAGGTCTACGAGATGCGCTTCCACGTCGGTCCCGGCTGCCGGGTCTGCTACCTGCAGCACGAGCAGACCGTCGTCCTGCTGCTGGTCCGAGGAGACACGTCGACCCAGACCACGGACATCGACACGGCCACGGGCGTGGCAGAGGCCGCCGGCGTCGGCCGCGAGTCTCTCCACACGTCGCTCAGCACGACCGGCAACCCGTCCTTCAACACCGTGGAGCAGGCACGCTCCACAGCCCACCTCGTGCCGGGGCGGCACCGTCACCGGGGACCGACCGCGTCAGGAGCAGACCCCGCGGCGCGGACCGGCCCACCACGGCGACAGAGCACACCGGCACGGCATGAACGTGCCGGTCATCGCGGGTTCCCGAGGTGATGTCATGTGGTCGTCCCCAGCAGGCCCGGCGTACGGCACGACGTCCGCGCCATCCACCGCCACCGCCATCCGGATGCTGCGACACCGCAGGTCAGAACCTCAGACGGAAGAAGCTCCGGGGAGCGCAGCACCAGGGGAAGGCCGGGTCGGGAGAGGGATCTCGGGAACGTGGTGCCACTCGGGTCGGTCGAGGTATCGCCGGGGCCGCCGCGCCACCCCTCCCCGGAAGCAGCGGAAAGGCCCCCCACGGTGGTGGAGGGCCTTGTCCGAGCCGCTTGTCGGAATCGAACCGACGACCTATTCATTACGAGTGAATCGCTCTGGCCGACTGAGCTAAAGCGGCATCAGCCGTCGAGGACGACCGGTCGCTCACTATACAGGTCGGCCAGGCTCGCGAGCCAACTCAGCAGCGGGCGCCGTCGGAGGGCACCTTGTCCTTGACGAGGTAGTCGTCGACCAGCCGGTCGATGCAGTTGTTGCCCTGCTGGTAGGCCGTGTGGCCGTCCCCCTCGCGGGTGACCAGGACGCCCTCGTCGAGCGCCTTGGCCAGGGCCACGGAGTTCTCGTAGGGGGTCGCCGGGTCGCGGGTCGTGCCCAGCACGACGATGGGTCCGGAGCCGGTCGCCTTGATCGGCTCGGCCTTGCCCTTGCCCGTGACCGGCCAGGGCCCGCACACCGACTCGCCCCAGGCCATGAACCGGCCCCACACCGGGGCGGCGGCGGTGAAGTCCTTCTCCTCCTGGGCGAAGGTGTCCGCACCTCCGGGCGTCGGGCGGTCCAGGCAGTTCACCGCGTTGATCGCCTGGAGCATGTTGCCCTTGTAGGTGCCGTCGTCGTTGCGGTCGGCATACTGCATCGCCAGGCGCATGAGCGGCTGCCCGTTGTCCTGCTTGGCGGCGATGAGCGCCTGGTCCAGGTCGGGCCACAGCTCGGAGGAGTACATCGGCAGCGCCAGGCCCAGCGAGGCCCACCCCTCGGTGAGGGTGCCGGTGCCGATGCCGCGGGCGTCGATCGGCTTGGCGTCGACCTGCTTGAGGAAGTCGCTGAGACCCTGCATCGCCTCGTCGACGGTCTTGCCGAGGGGGCACTGGCCGGTGCCGACGCAGTGCTCCATGTACGCCCGCGTGGCCCGCTCGAAGCCCGTGGCCTGCCCGAGCGCCGACTGCTTGCCGTCCTGGGCGGGGTCGATGACGCCGTCGAGGACCACGCGCCCGACGTGCTTGGGGAACAGGCCGGCGTAGGTCGCCCCCAGGAAGGTGCCGTAGGACGCGCCGTAGTAGTTGAGCTTGGGGTCGCCGATCGCCGCCCGCAGCACGTCCATGTCCTTGGCGGCCTCGACGGTGGAGACGTGCGCGATCAGGTCACCGGTGCGCTGCTTGCAGGCGTCGGCGAACTTCTTGTTCTGCGCCATCATCTGCTCGCGCTCGGACTGGTCGTCGGGCGTCGGGTCCTGCCCGAGGAAGGTGTCCATCTCCTTGGCGTCCAGGCAGGTGACCGGGTGGGAGCGGGCGACGCCGCGCGGGTCGAAGCTGACGATGTCGTAGTGCCGCTGCACGTTCCCCGCCACCGTGGGTGCGAAGTCCTCCACGAAGTCCACCCCGGAGGCACCCGGGCCGCCGGGGTTGATCACCAGGGAGCCCGCACGGGAGCGGGACGTGGACCGCTGGCGCTTGAGGGCGAGTTTGATCGTCTCGCCCGTCGGCTTGTCGTAGTCCACGGGGACCAGCAGCTCGCCGCACTGGAAGCGCCCGCACTTCTGCCAGTCGATGGTCTGGGAGTAGAACTTCGCGAGGTCGGGCGAGTGGGAGGGCATGCCCGCCGCCGAGGTGGTGCTGGTGGCGGTCTTCTGCGAACCGGGCAAGGAGCAACCACCGACGGCCAGGGAGAGGCCGGTGAGGACGGCGAGCACACGGGCAGGACGGGACGGGCGCGGCAGCATGCGGGAGATCTCCAGGTCAGCAGGGGCGGGAGCGGGCGGTGGATCGTCGCTCTGGCTGATGGTATGGCGAGAGACTGGGTCTCCGGCACCAACTCCTCCCAGACGCGCCCCGGCTCACCGCGGCAGACGCAGCGCCAGGCACATCGCCTCGAGCGCCAGCAGGGGCGCGACGTTGCGGTCGATGCGCTCGCGGGCGATGCCGATGGCGTCGATGGCGTGCAGCAGCTGCTCGGAGGTGTTGACCTGCGCGACGCGGGCGACCACGGGCTCGATGTCCACGTTGACCAGGTCGACGGGTGTGCCGAGCCGGCGGACGAGGGCGTCGCGATAGACGCTGGTCAGGTCCACGAGGGAGCGATCGATGACGTCGCGGGCGTGGCGGGTGGCCCGCTGCTTCTGCTCGCGTTCGAGGGCGGCGACCGCGGACCGGACGTGCGGCGGCTGGGCGCGCGCGGCGGGGTCGGCCCCGAGGCGCTCCAGCAGCTGGCGGCGCTCGACGGCGTCGCGCTCCGCGCCGGAGGCTCCGGACTCCTCGTCGGCGATGGCGGCCAGGTCGGCCGCGGCGTCGACGGCGTCGCCCACCCCCTGGATCTTGGCCGGCAGCGACACGATCGTGTGCCGGCGCTCACGGGCGGCCGCGTCGGTGGCGAGCCGCCTGGCGATACCGATGTGGCTCTGGGCAGCGCGCGCGGCGTAGGCCGCCATCGCGGGGTCCACCCCGTCGCGGCGCACGAGCAGCTCGGCGACCGCGGCGACCGGAGGCGTCCGCAGCCGCACGTGCCGCGACCGCGAGCGGATCGTCACGATGACGTCGTGGAGCGAGGGTGCGCACAGCAGCCACACCGTGCGCGACACCGGCTCCTCGACGGCCTTGAGCAGCGCGTTGGCAGCCTGCTCGGTGAGCCGGTCCGCGTCCTCGACCACGATCACCCGGTAGCGGCCGACCGAGGGCCGCAGGGCGCCGGTCTGCACCAGCTGCCGGGCGAGGTCGACGCCGATGGACAGCCCGGAGGTGGCGACCACGTCGACGTCGGCGTGGGTGCCGTCCAGCGCGGTCCGGCACTCCAGACAGGTGCCGCACCCGCCCTGCGGGCACTGCAGCGCGGCGGCGAAGCAGCGGGCCGCCACCGACCGCCCGGACCCGGGCGGCCCGGTCAGCAGCCAGGCGTGCGTCATCGCCGTCGGGTCGGCCACCGCGGCCGACAGGGTCTCGATCGTGGGCTGCTGGCCGACCAGCTGCTCCCACACCCCGGGCCCGGCCGCCGCGGTGGCGCCGACGGGCGAGGTGACCGACGAGGCCGGTCCTGGCTGCGTCGTCGGGCTGGTCACGGCAGCAGCTCCGCGAGCCGCTCGCGCACCGCGGCGTGCACCTGCTCGGGCGGCAGCGACGCGTCCACGACGAGATAGCGCTGCGGCTCGGCGGCCGCCAGGGCCAGGAAGCCCGCCCGCACCCTCTCGTGGAAGTCGTCCGGCTCGGACTCCAGCCGGTCGTGCACGTCCCCGCGGCGCTCCCGGCCGGTGGCGGCGCTGACGTCCAGCAGGACGGTGAGGTCGGGCAGCAGCCCCTCGACCGCCCACAGCGACAGGTCGCGGATCTCCTGCGCGGCCAGGGCGCGCCCCGCCCCCTGGTAGGCCACGGAGGAGTCGAGGTAGCGATCGGTCACGACGACCTCGCCTCGCTCCAGCGCCGGGCGGACGACGGTGGCGACGTGGTGCGCCCGGTCCGCGGCATACAGCAGCGCCTCGGCGCGGGGGGCGACGTGGTCGCCGTGCAGCAGCAGCTCGCGCACCTGGACCCCGAGCGGCGACCCGCCGGGCTCGCGGGTGAGCACGACGGTGTGGCCGAGCCCGCCCAGCCAGTCCCGCAGCAGGGCGGCCTGCGTGGACTTGCCGCCCCCGTCGCCGCCCTCGAGCGCCACGAAGATCCCGCCCGACGTCCGGCGGCCGGGCTCCGGACGGGTCCGGGCTCCTGGGGTCCCGGCCGGGGACGTCGCCGCCGAGGTCTGCGCTCCTGAGATCACGGAACCGAGCCTAGGACAGCCTGCCGACATACCTCGGGGCCACGACGACCCTCGGACGACTCACGCTCGGTCACGCTGTCGGTGCATCCCGCGACGATCTTCCCCGTGCGGAGGCCCTTGACGGCGCCGACGCCGCCGCAGTACGGGATCGGCTCTACCCTGGAGCACGTGACGACGCCTGGGGAGGACGAGCGCAGCGGCCGACGGCTCGCTGCGCTGCCCTCTGCGCGGTTCCCCCGAAACGCCTTCACCCACCTGAGCGCGCTGGCCGATCGCCTGCCCCTGTCCGGCAGCCGTCAGGACCTCGTGGACGCCCTCGCCACCCACCTCCCCAGGGTGCTGGGCCACCACCGGATCGAGCTCGGGCTGCTCGACGACCGGGGCCAGAACGTCACCGCGCACCTGCTCCACGGCGGCGAGCCCGGCGAGCTCCCGGTCACCACCTTCACCTTCGTGCCAGGATGCCTGGCCGGGCTCGAGCCCGGGGCGCCGCCGCACGTGCTCACCCTGGCGGGACAGACGCATCCCTTCCTGGTGACGCTGCTGGACCAGGGGTATGTCGAGCGGGTGACCGTCCCGATCACCCTCGGCCGGTCCCTGGTCGGTGGCCTGGCCGTCACCGCCCGCGAGGTCATCCCCACCCGCCTGGTCGACCTCGCGGCCCTCGTCGGTGCCATCGTCTCCAGCCGGGCCCATCGCCTCGTGGACGCCCCGCCGGCCGAGGACCCGCACGCCCTGCAGGCCCAGCTCACCGCGCTGCTCAGCACGACGCGCGCCCTGGAGCGGACCGATGCCCTCACCCAGCTGCCCAACCGCGCCGCGGCCTTCGAGGCCATCGGCGAGGCCCGGGCCGCGGGCCGGGGCGAGGCGTCCTTCGCGTTCATCGACCTGGACCACCTCAAGATGACCAACGACCGCCTCGGCCACAGTTCCGGCGACCGGGTGCTGCGGGCGGTCGCCGAGCGGCTGCGCGCCATCGACTCCAGCGCACCGACGACGGTCTTCCGGGTCGGCGGCGACGAGTTCGGCGCTCTGTCCGAGGGACCGGCCGAGGAGCTGCGCGACGCCCTGGAGGCCGTCGCCGAGGACCTCGCCCACCACCCCGTGCAGGTCGGCGGCCGCGACGTCCCCGCGACCTTCTCGGCCGGGGTCTACACCATCACCGGTCACGGCCACGGCATCGAGGAGATCGTCTCCCGCGCCGAGTCGGCGGCCTACCTGGCCAAGCGGTCCGGCCGCGGGCGGGTGCTCGTGCACGTGCCCAGCGCGGACGGACAGTCCGACACCCACGGCGAGCTGCGCCGGATGGACGCCGTCCGCTCCGCCGTGCTCGGCGGACGGCTCACGATGGTTGCCCAGCCCATCACCAGCGTGGTCAGCGACCTCGATGCCCCGATGGACGCCGAGGTCCTCGTGCGCCTCGTCGACGAGGACGGCCGACTCCTGCTCCCCGACGACTTCGTGGTCCTGGCCGAGCAGTACGACGTGGTCAACGCCCTGGACCGGGCCGTCCTCACCCGGGTCGTGGAGACCCTCGACCGCGAGGGCACCCATGCCCGGGTGTCCTGCAACGTCAGCCCCCACTCGATGGTCGACGGCGCCTTCGTCGACTGGGCCGAGGACCTCGTCCGCCGCTCCGGCCAGGCCGGGCGGCTGGTCGTCGAGCTCACCGAGCGGCTGCCCATCGGCTCCACGTCGGCCGTCCGCGCCGGTATGGACCACCTCGCCGCGACGGGGGTGGCCTTCGCCCTGGACGACTTCGGGGCCGGCACCACGAGCTACGGCAACCTGCGCGACCTGCCCGTCGACGTCCTCAAGGTCGACGGCGTGCTCGTGCGCGGCTGTCTGACCAGCGCGGTCGACCTGGCGATGCTCCGGTCCACGCTCGACGTGGCCCGGGCCCTCGGGATCCGCGCCGTCTGCGAGGGAGTCGAGACCCGCGAGCAGCTCGCCCGGGTCGTCGAGCTCGGCGCCGACGCGGTGCAGGGTTACTACTTCGGCCAGCCGGTCCCCTGGCCCGACGACTCGCGCTGAGCGGCTCGCCCACCTCCTGCCCGTCACGACTCACCTGCGCCATACCTGCCCTCGGGCCCACGGGCAGGACAACGGTCCGGACACGGTTCGCGCGGAATGTCCCGGTGCTCCCCGGGGCATGTGGTTGCCTGAACGCACCCCTGCCCCCCCGAGGAGATGACCCGATGACGCCCCCTCCCCCACGCGCCGACGAGGACGTCGACGACCTGGACCGTCCCGCCGGCGCTCGACCCGAGGACGACCCCGACGACCACGGCAAGCCGGAGGAGATGTCCGAGCTGCCCAGCCCGCACTGGAAGTACGCCTTCAAGCGCACCCTCAAGGAGTTCACCCGCGACGGGTGCACCGACCTGGCGGCCGCGCTGACGTACTACTCGGTGCTGTCGGTCTTCCCGGCGATCCTGGCCCTGATCTCGCTGCTCGGCATCTTCGGCCAGGACGGTGACACGCTCACCAAGATGCTCGACGGCGTCAAGCAGCTGAGTCCCCAGGCGGTGGACCTGCTCGGCCCGATCATCACGG
Source organism: Arsenicicoccus dermatophilus (assembly GCF_022568795.1). Taxonomy (NCBI): domain Bacteria; kingdom Bacillati; phylum Actinomycetota; class Actinomycetes; order Micrococcales; family Intrasporangiaceae; genus Arsenicicoccus; species Arsenicicoccus dermatophilus. Next base: position 2,810,640 of record NZ_JAKZHU010000001.1, read on the forward strand.
AGATCGCGGCGTCCAAGGCGTCCGGCTTCGCGCTCGTCGTCGGTCTGCTGACCGCCCTGTGGTCGGCGTCGGGCTACATCGGCGCCTTCGGCCGGGCGATGAACCGCATCTACGACGTGCGCGAGGGTCGCCCCTTCCTCAAGCTGCGTCCCCTGCAGCTCGGCATCACCGCGGTGACCCTGCTGCTGATCACCCTGGCCGGCCTGCTGCTGATCATCTCCGGCCCGATGACGGACTGGGTGAGCGGCCTGGTCGGGCTCGACGGACCCGTCAAGACGGCCTACACCCTGATCAAGTGGCCCCTCATCGCCGTGGTCGTGTGCCTGGTCATCGCCCTGCTCTACTACGCCACGCCCAACGTCAAGCAGCCGACGTTCAAGTGGTTCTCGCCGGGCGCGGCCGTGGCCTTCGGGGTGTGGGTGCTCGCGTCGGCGGCGTTCGGGTTCTACGTCTCGAACTTCGGGTCCTACAACAAGACCTACGGCTCGGTCGCCGGCACCGTCGTCTTCCTGCTGTGGCTGTGGATCACCAACCTGGCGCTGCTCTTCGGCGCCGAGCTCGACTCGGAGATCGAGCGTTCCCGCCAGCTGGCCGCGGGCATGCCCGCCGAGGACCAGGTGCTCCTGCCGCCCCGCGACGACAAGGGGATCAAGAAGCAGGAGCGGACCGTCGAGGAGCTCAAGGCCGAGGCCACGGACCTGCGCCGCGAGGGCATCAGGGAGCAGGCCCGCAAGGAGCGGCAGGACGACCGCGGCTGATCCTGGAGCCATCTCGTCGAGGGCGTCCCCACCACGGGTGGGGACGCCCTCGGCCCGTGCGGGCCACGGACGGTCTCGGCGTGCGGGCCCCGGTGCGGACCAGGGGTATGCCGCAGCAACCGAGCCGGGGTCACCCCTCGGCAGAGGTGCGGCGTCGCCCGGGGAACTGGCGGCGCAGCCACAGGCAGCCCCCCAGCACCAGCGAGGTGAGCGCGAGGAAGAGCCCGGTGGCGCGCTCCACGGAGTCGCCCGGGTCCCTCCAGGCGGCCGCTGCAGCCGCGTGACCGGGGCCCACGGACGGCCGGGTGCCGGGCGGGGCGGGGGCGCCGGGTGCAGAGACGGGCTCGGGGGTGGCCTCGGCGACGCCCGCGACAGCATCGGTCGGCACCGCGGCTGCTGTCCGGCCCGGCTGCGCCGGAGCCCTCGAGGCGGGGGCCGGCACGGAGGCCGACGTGGTCGCCGGGGTGGGCGCGGTGCTCGGCGAGGGCGGCACCGCCGACCGGGCAGCGGCGGCGGCCCGACCGGGAGCCGGCGCCACGACGGTGACGGTGACGGGTGGGGGCGGGACCACCACGGTGACGGTGGGTCGAGGCGAGGCGGTCACGGCGTGGCCGGCGGGTGCGGGCAGGGCCGGGGAGGCGGCGGTGCGGGGCGTGGGCGGCACGGCGGACCGGGCGGCCACGCCTGGCGTCGGGCTCGCCCCGACCACCGCCGTCGTGGTGGCGGGCGCCCCCTCCAGGGGTGGGAGCCTGGCCGCGAGATCGACCGAGCGGACATGCCCGTCGGTCACCCGCGGGGTGCTGGAGCGCGGGCTCGAGGGACCGGCCTGGCCCAGGCCCGTGGCCCCCAGCCCCAGCAGCCCGGCGGCGCCGAGCAGGATCAGGGGGGCGCGGCCCGGGTGGTCCGAGGGGACCCCGGAGGACTCCTCGCTGCCGTCGAGTCCCATCGACGACAGCAGGGCGCGTCCGAGCCGAGCTAGGACCATGGCGGGAGGGTTCCTCCGGATCGGGGTCGACGTCGGACAGGCACTGCCGTCACCCCCGCAGGTCGTGAGATCTCTTGGGGCTCAGGCGAACTCTTCGTCCCCACGGTTGCGACGGCGCACATAGATGATGCCACCGGAGAGGGCAGCCGTCAGCGCGGCGAAGAACGCTCCGGTGCGCCCCACGTCATCGCCGGGGTCCCGGATGACCGACGACGCCAGCGGCTCGGCCTCGCTGCTCGTGGGTGAGGGGGCCGGGTCCGTGCTGGTCGGGTCGGGCGCCACGCCGGGCGCCGCCTCGGTGCCGAGGGGATCGGTCTCGGTGGCGGGTGCCTCGAGCGGGATCGTCGTGGTGGGGTGCTGCGTGGTGGGCATCGCGTCGTCCGGCGTCGGCGAGGAGGACGACGAGGACGGCGCGGTGCCGTCGGGGGTCCCCCGGTGCGACGTCGGGGAGCGCCTGGAGCGCGTCGGCTCAGGACGCGACGTCGGGCGAGGAGGCGCGGTCGTGACGGTGGCCGTGGGCCGCGGTCGCGGCGGCGCCGGCGACGACGGGGACGTCGTGGGCCCCGGCGCCGGCGGCACGGTGGGCCGTGGGCGGGGCGTGGTCGGCCGCGGGGATGAGGTGGGCGGCGCCGGGGGTGACTGGGTCGGCGTGCTCGTGGGCTTGGGCGGCTTGGGCGTCTTGGTGGGCCGCGTCCGGGTGGGGGTCGGCGTCGGGGTCTCGCCCGGGGGGATGGTGATCGTCGGCTGCGGCTTGATCACCAGGGCCACGGGCACCGACCCGGCCCGGGGCTGGCGGCTCGTGGCCGCGCCGGTCGAGGCCGCCGCGGGCAGCACGGTCCCGGCTGCGACGACGGCACCCAGACCGACGGCCGACAGAGCCACGAGCCCGCGGCCAGGGGCAGGACGGAACGGATGGTGACGCATCGGGACCTTCTTCCGGGCCGCAGAGGGACGACCCTCTGGCCAGAATACGTAACGAAAGCGGCGATGGTCACCCGTTGCCACACTTCGTCCACAGGTCCCGCAGACCTCGGCAGCCCCTCCCGTCCCATCTGCCCCAGGCGTCACATGCCTTCGCCGACAGCCCCGTGACGTGCGGCGTTGGACACGATGGCCTCGTGCAGCCACTGCGCGAGGCCCGGGTGGCGCTCCTCGTAGTGGGAGCGGAAGCGCTCGTCCGCGACAGACATCTCGGCGAGCCTGACGTGGAACGTGTGCGGGCAGTCGTAGTGCCGCCCGATCGCGGCCCGGTGACGCTCCGCAAGCACCGCGGCCACGTCGGAGCCCGGGTCCTCCCCCGCGGCCAGGGCCGCCGCGAGATCCCGCTCCAGCGCGTCGGACTCGGCCTTCACGTCGGCCCAGTCGGCCTTCGTCATACCGGCCTGACGAGCCTGGGCCTGCTCCCACTGCGGGGTGTCGCCCCAGCGCTGCTCGGCCTCGGCCTGGTAGCCCTCGTGCTCGTCCCAGGCCTGGCCGAAGATCTCCTGCAGGTCCTGGGGGGTGGCGGGGGTGTCGTTCATGGCTCTCTCCATCGCTCGGTCGATGGCCCGCACGAGGTCACGCATCTCGGCGAGCCTGGTCCTGACCACCTCGCGCTGGCGGCGCAGGTGCGCCACCGCCGCCTGGCTCCCCTGCGCGTCGACGTCCGCGAGCAGCTGGGCGACCTCCTCCAGGGAGAAGCCCAGCCGCCGGTAGACGACCACGTGCTGCAGCCGCCCCAGGTCGTCCTCGGTGTAGAGGCGATAGCCCGCGGCGCTGCGCTCGCTCGGGCACAGGATCCCGACCTGGTCGTAGTGGTGCAGGGTGCGCACCGTCACGCCATACGTCTCGGACACCTAACCGACCGTCAGCAGCTGCACGGGAACCATTGTCGTCGTGGTCATGTCTGTCACGGTGACGGCTCACGTCGCGTGAGGGTCAAGCGATCGGGGGGGAAAGCCATGGACCAGGGCCTGGCGATCGTCGGTCTGAGCAAGACGTATGCCGGACGCCCGGTGGTCCGCGACGTCACGGTCCACGTGCGGCCGGGGGAGGTGGTCGCCCTCGTCGGACCCAACGGCGTGGGCAAGACCACGCTGCTGCGGTGCGTCCTGGGCCTGGAGCGACCGGATGCGGGCGAGGCGACGCTCGACGGCCGGGCGCTGCGCGACACCGACCCCGAGGTGCGGCGGGCGGTGTGCGCGGTGCTCGACGACGCGGGCTTCTGGCCGGACGTGACCGTGCTCGAGCACCTGGACGTGCTGGCCCGCGCCCACGGCGTCGCGGACCCCGACGAGCGGGTGGACGCGGCGCTGGACACCCTGCGGATCGCCCATGTCGCCGACCAGGTGCCGTGGACCCTCTCCTCCGGCCAGCGACGCCGGGTCTCGCTCGCGGCCACGCTGGTGCGACCGTGGTCCCTGCTGGTCCTCGACGAGCCCGAGCAACGGCTGGACCAGGCCGGACGGGCCTGGCTCGGGACCTGGCTGGCCGACCGGGCCGCCGCGGGGAGGTCGGTGCTCATGGCCTCGCACGACCCGGACCTGGTCGCCGCCTCGGGGGCGCGCGTGGTGGAGCTGCACGGTGCCGTCTGAGGCGGGCGCCGCGGACCTGGCGGACGCCCGTGCCTACCTCGGGCGGGCCCGGCGCGAGCACGGCGAGCCGGGCGGCGCCGTCACCGAGGTCTACACGTGGGTGCTCGGCCTGCTGCTGCTCGCCGCGATGACCGCGAGCGGGTGGAGCCACCTGATCGCCCGGGCCGCGTGCACCGGGGCCGGCTGCGGTCACGGGGGCGGCCCCGTCGCAGCCGTCGCCCTGGGTCTGCTCGTGCTGGGCGCGACCGCCGCGGCCGTCCGCGACTGGGGACCGGTCGGCGCGGACGCGACCCGGACGACCTGGCTGCTCTCCGGGCCCGCGCCCCGACGGCCCGACCTGCGCGGGCGGGTGTGGCTCGTCGCCCTCGGCGCGGCGCTCGTCTGCGGGCTGGCAGGCCCCACGGTGGCGGCCACCGCCGGGCTGCCGGTCACCCCGGACGCCCTGGCGTGGGGCACACCGCTCGGCGCCGTCCTGGGGGCCCTGGTCACCGGGGGCGTCGCCGCGGCCCAGCACGACCCGGTATGGCGCACCCGGATGACCCGGCTCCCGCCCCTCCTCCTGCTGGCGGGGTGCTCGTCGCGGGGCTCGCCCGCCTCACGGCCGGGGCCTGGTCCGGCCTGGGCGGAGCGGGCGCAGGCCCGGCGGGCTCAGGCGGATGGCCTGGCCTCCCGGCCGGGCTGTCGGTGCCGGGACTGCCCGTGCCGGGGCTGCCGGCGCCCGTGCTGCTGCTCGCCGCCGGAGCCTTCGCCCTGGCTGCCGCCCTCGCCCTGCTGGCCCTCGCCGACCGACGGTGCGACGCGGTGGACGGCGCCGAGCTGCAGCGGGCGGGCGAGTCCTTCTCGACGGCCCACGAGGCGGCGCTGATGCTCGACGCGAGCGCGGTGGCCCAGCGCGCCGAGCATGCCCGCCTCGGACGCCGAGGCCGGTTCGGCTCCCGGCGGGGCGCGGGCACCGGCGTGCTCGCCCTGGTGCACCGCGACCTGGCGAGCGTCGCCCGCCGGCACGACCGGCTGCTTCTCGGCATACCCCTGCTGGTGGGGTGCGCGCTGCTCGCCACCATGGCGCCGCCCCTGGTCACCCTGCCCGCGCTGGGTCTGGCCGCGGCCCGCGTCGCCCGCGACGCCGGGGACGGGCTCGTCCTGTGGACCCGCTCGACCGGGCTGCGCCGGGACCTGCCGCTGCCCGACCACCAGGTGCGATCGGCGCTGCTCGTCGGCCCCGTGCTCGCCGCGGCGCCCTGGAGCCTGGCCGCCTCCGCCCTGGTGGGACTCCCGCTCGCGACCGCCGCCACGCTCACCCTCGCGGCGGTCGCGTCGCTGCTGGCAGGTGCCCGCCCACGCAACCTCGCCCTCATGGGCGTGATGATCCCGACGGCCTTCGGGATGATGCCGGCGGGCGCCCTGACAGCGGCCCAGGGCTACGAGGTCGCGCTCGTGGCCGTCTCCGGCGCGGTGGTCGCGCCCTGGCCCGTCGACGTCGCGGTCGCGGCGCTCGCGGTCGCGTGGCAGTGGTCGCGCTGCACCCGGGCCGACCTCCCCGCGCCGAGGCAGGTGGGCGCTCGCTAGTCTGACGACGCACCGCCACCGCGGCGCTGCTGCAAAGACGCAGAAGGAGAGCCCACCCATGGCCGCTTCCCCCGAGGGCGACATGCGCCCCGACACCCTCGCCGTCCATGCCGGACGCGCCGACCTGACGGCCCTCGGCGTGCACGTGCCGCCGATCGACCTGTCCACCACCAACCCGGTGAGCGACGTCCTCGCGGGGGGCGCGAGCTATGACAACCTCGCCACCGGCGGCCGCCCGGCTCCCGGCGACACGCACATCTACCAGCGGCTGTGGAATCCCACCGTCGCCCGGGCCGAGGAGGCCGTCGCCGCCCTCGAGGGCTGCGACGAGGCCGTCCTCTATGCCTCCGGCATGGCGGCCCTGTCGGCCGTGCTCGTGGCCTGCGCGTCCGCGGGGACCCCGCACGTGGTGGCCGTCCGTCCGCTCTACGGCGGCACCGACCACGTCCTCGACCACGGCCTGCTCGGCACCACGGTGAGCTGGGTGAGCGCCGACGGGATCGCCGACGCCATCACCCCGCAGACCGGCGTCGTCATCGTGGAGACCCCGGCCAACCCCACGCTGGAGCTGCTCGACCTGGACGACGTGGTCCGGCAGGCGGGCGACGTGCCCGTCCTGGTCGACAACACCTTCGCGACCCCCGTGCTGCAGCAGCCGGCCCGCCACGGGGTCACCCTGGTCCTGCACTCGGCGACGAAGTACCTCGCCGGCCACGGCGACGTCATCGCCGGCGTCGTCGCCACGAACGCCGACTGGGCCCGGCGTCTGCGCTCGGTCCGCGCGCTCACCGGCGCGCTGGTGCACCCGCTGTCGGCCTACCTCATCCACCGCGGGCTGCAGACCCTCCCGATCCGGGTGCGCGCCCAGCAGGCCACCGCGCAGCAGGTCGCCGAGCACCTCGCCCAGCACCCCGCCGTCGAGCGGGTGTACTACCCCGGGCTGCCCGGTCAGGACCCGCAGGGGATCATCGGTCGGCAGCTGGCCGGACCCGGCGCCATGGTGGCCTTCGCCGTCAAGGGCGGGTATGACGCCGCTGCGCGGGCGGTCGACCGGACCTCGCTGGTCATCCATGCCGTGTCGCTGGGCGGGGTGGACTCGCTCATCCAGCACCCGGCCTCGCTGACCCACCGCCCGGTCGCCGACGCCGCGAAGCCACACGCCGACGTGCTGCGCCTGTCCATCGGGCTCGAGGACGCCGCGGACCTCATCGCCGACCTGGACGCCGCGCTGGGCGACTGACGACTCCCCACCGGCCGGCGCTCACGCCGACCACCCGCCCGATCGGTCTCCCGCCCGAGCCCCCGGCTCGGGCGGGAGACCGATCGCCGGTGCGACGCACAGGCGACCGGGTCAGGTGCAGATGCAGCAGAGCCTGAGGATCCGTGCCGGCGCCCCCACGTCCGACTCGGATCCCGAGGCTCTTGGTCCTCATGCCCCGGGTCGACGCCGCCCGGGGACACGAGCGCGGCGGTCCCGGCCCCCGACGGGCCAGTCCGCCACGTGTCGTGTCCCGCGCGTCAGCGGCAGGGCTTGGCGACCTCGAGGACGTGGTCGCGCGCCGCCTTGCTCTCGGCGAGACCGGCCTTGACGATGCCCGGGACGGCGGCCGGCTTGTTGGCCCCCTGGACCTTGCTGGCGACGGTGTCGAAGGACTCCAGGGCCGTGCGCCAGTCCTGGGCCAGCTCGGCCGGGGGACGCACCGGGCCGAGGCGCTGCAGACGGTCCACGACGGCCTCGGTGGTCACCTTGATGTCAGCGCCGGTGGGCAGGTCGCCCATGTCCTTCGGGCTCCACTGCGCGACCTTGAGGTCGCCGCAGAACTCCTGCATGGTCGCACCCTTGGCGCCCGAGGCCCCCGGGACGCCCGCGTCCTGCTTGGTCAGCGTGGAGGGAGCCATGTTGCTGGGGTGCGGCTCGCCGACGGCGACGCCGTTGCTCGTCGTGGCGGACCCGGCCGCGGGGGTGGTCGCCTCGGCGGCGGACCCCTGGGCGGGGGCGGCCGCGGCGGTCGTGGCGACGGTGGTCTGGGAGGCGGCCGAGTCGCCACCGCCGCACGCGGACAGGGAGACCGCAGCGGTGACGAGGACGCCGGCGAGGGCGAGAGAGCGGATGGTCATGAGGCGACGATAGATCCCGCTCCCCGGCCTGCCAAGACCATGGGCCATTCGATTACCGAGAGCATCGAGATGTTGACGTTATGCCGCGAAAATTGGCTTCCACCAGCGGCATTCATCACCTCAGCGTGACGAGTGTTCACCTGCTCCCAGGTAGCTGTCAGCCGGCGTCAGGGACCTCGCCCGGCTCGGCCGTCGTGGTGGCGGTCGCCGCGCTCGGGGCGGACTTCGCGGCCGCCTTGGTCGTGGCCTTCGTGGTGGCCTTCTTCGTGGTCGCGCTCGTCGCCTTCTTCGCCGTCGCCTTCTTCGTGGCCGTGGTGGCGGCCTTCTTGGCAGGAGCCTTCTTCGCCGGCGCCTTCTTGGCCGCCCGCTTGCGCGTGGTCGGCCCCTTGGCGCGCTTCTCGGCCAGCAGCTCGAAACCGCGCTCCGGCGTGATCGTCTCCGGGTCGTCGTCCTTGCGCAGGGTCGCGTTGGTCTCGCCGTCGGTGACGTAGGGCCCGAAGCGACCGTCCTTGACGACGGTGGGCCTGCCCGACACCGGGTCCTCGCCGAGCTCCTTCAGCGGCGGCTTGGCCGCGCCCCGGCCACGCTGCTTGGGCTGGGCATAGATGGCGAGTGCCTCGTCCAGGGTGATCGTGAACAGCTGCGCCTCGGTCTCCAGGGAGCGCGAGTCGGTGCCCTTCTTGAGGTAAGGGCCGTACCGGCCGTTCTGCGCCGTGATCTCCACGCCCTCGGCATCGACGCCGACGACCCGGGGCAGCGACAGCAGCTGCAGCGCCGTCTCCAGGTCGATCGTCGCCAGGTCCATGTCCTTGAAGAGCGAGGCCGTCCGCGGCTTGATCTTGGCCTTGCCCTTGAGCTCGGCCTCCTCCTCCGACAGCGCCTCGGTGACGTAGGGGCCGTATCGACCCGAGCGCGCCACGACGGTGCGCCCGGACGCCGGGTCCTGCCCCAGCTCGCGGCCGTCGTCGGAGGCCAGCTCCAGCAGCTCGCGGGCCTTGGCCGGGGTCATCTCGTCCGGCGCGATGTCGTCGCCGATGGTGGCCCGCCGCGGCGCCGCCCCGTCCGCGGGCAGCTCCACGCCCTCGGCCACCTCGCCCGTGGCCGGGTCCACGCCCGCCGGCAGCACCTCCTCGACATACGGGCCGTAACGCCCCACCCGCACGACCATGCCGTCGCCGAGCTCGATGGTGGAGATGCCCTTGGCGTCGATCTCCCCGAGGTCGGCGACGAGCTCCTGCAGCCCCTCCGCGTCGCGGGTCGGGTCGCCGAAGTAGAACCGTTGCAGCCACTGCACCCGGCCCAGGTCGCCGGACGCGATCCGGTCGAGCGACTCCTCCATGCCGGCGGTGAAGTCGTAGTCGACGAGCTCGGTGAAGTGCTCCTCGAGCAGACGGGTCACCGCGAACGCCAGCCAGGTCGGGATCAGCGCGGACCCACGGGTGCGGACGTAGCCGCGGTCCTGGATCGTGCCGACCGTCGCGGCGTAGGTGGACGGGCGACCGATGCCCTTCTCCTCCAGCGCCTTGACCAGCGTCGCCTCGGTGTAGCGGGCGGGCGGCTTGGTCTCGTGGCCCTCCGCCTGCGCACGCAGCGTGTCCAGCGCGACGCCGACGGACAGCTTGGGCAGGCGACGCTCCTCGTCGGCCTGGGCCTTGGCCGCGCGCTCGTCCTCGTCCCGCCCCTCCTCGTAGGCCGCGAGGAAGCCACGGAAGGTGATCACGGTCCCGCTCGCGGCGAAGGTCACCCGGCGGCCGTCGGCGAGCTCGCCGCCCAGCTGCACGGTGGCCGTGGACCCGCGGGCGTCGGCCATCTGGGAGGCGACGGTGCGCTTCCAGATCAGCTCGTAGAGCGCGAACTCCTCGCCGCGCAGCTCCCCGGCGACCTGGGCGGGGGTGCGGAAGCGGTCACCCGCAGGACGGATCGCCTCGTGCGCCTCCTGGGCGTTCTTGGACTTCTTCTCGTAGCGCCGCGGGGCGTCGGGGACGTACTCCGCGCCGTACAGGTCCCGGGCCTGCTGCCGCGCCGCCGTCAGCGCCTGCTCGGACAGCGTCGTCGAGTCGGTGCGCATGTAGGTGATGTAGCCGCCCTCGTAGAGCCGCTGGGCGACGCGCATGGCGTTCTTGCTGCTCATCCGCAGCTTGCGGGAGGCCTCCTGCTGCAGGGTGGAGGTGATGAACGGCGCGGACGGGCGGCGGGTGTAGGGCTTCTCGGAGACGTCGGTGACCATGACGTCCGCGGCCGTCACGGCGGTGGCGATGCCCTGGGCCGCGGCCTCGTCGAGCTGGACGACGTTGCGGGCCGTCAGGGTCCCGTCGTCGGCGAAGTCGCGCCCCTGCGCCACCCGCTGCCCGGCGACCTCCGACAGGCGCGCGGCGAAGGCCTGGCCCCCACCCTCGGGCACGAACTCGCCCTCGACGTCCCAGAAGGACGCCTTGCGGAAGGCCATCCGCTCCCGCTCGCGCTCGACCACCATGCGGGTCGCCACGGACTGCACGCGGCCGGCCGACAGGCCCTGGCGGACCTTGCGCCACAGCACCGGGCTGACCTCGTAGCCGTAGAGCCGGTCCAGGATCCGGCGGGTCTCCTGGGCGTCGACGAGGTCCTGGTCGATCTCACGGGTGGCGTGCACCGCGCGCTGGATCGCCTCCTTGGTGATCTCGTTGAAGACCATCCGTCGGGTCGGGACCTTGGGCTTGAGCACCTCGCGCAGGTGCCAGGCGATGGCCTCGCCCTCGCGGTCCTCGTCGGTGGCGAGGTAGACCTCGGACGCGTCCTTGAGGAGGCGCTTGAGCTCGGTGACCTTCTTCTTCTTGTCCTGGTCGACGACGTAGTAGGCCTCGAAGCCATGGTCCACGTCCACGGCGAACTTGCCGAAGGGGCCCTTCTTCATGTCCGCGGGCAGCTCGCGCGGGTTGGGCAGGTCGCGGATGTGGCCGATGGAGGCCTCCACGACGTAGTCGTCCCCGAGGTAGCCCTGGATGGACCTGACCTTGCCGGGGGACTCCACGATGACGAGCTTGTGACCAGCCACGGATGACACCTGCCTCACTTGACGCCCCCGCGACGGATTCGTCGTCGCCTGCGGCGGGGCGCTCGGTGGTCACCGTAGCGGAGGGAGCACGGTGCGCGCACAGAGACCCGGCGGCGCGCCCGCACGGCACATCCCTGGCAGCGCACCCCCGCCGCCGGGCCGACCCCGCAGACCTACCCCCGGCAGGTCTGCGTCAGGAGGCCGTCGGTCACCAGGGCCTCCAGCGGCGCCAGCACCTCCGCGACGACCTCGTCGGGGTCCCGCTCCAGCAGCGCGGCGATCGCCACCAGCGCCTGGTGCGGCGTGAGGCTGCCGTCGGCGACCGAGAGGTATGCCGCGAGCGCCGTCCCCGCCGTCACGGTGCGCCCGAGCCCGCCGCCCTGTCGCACCCGGATGATCGCCGGGTCCTCGGCCCCCGGCCGCCCGAAGCGCTCCTCGGTGACGTCGTCCGCCAGCCGCCAGGCAGTGTCCAGCAGCGCGGCCCGCCGGTCCGGCTGCTCGGCGAGCCAGGTGCGCACCCGCAGACCCGCGTCGATCGTCGGGCCCATCGGCGACCCGACAGGCCCGGTCACCTCGACCAGGTCCATCCAGGGGGCGCGCGCCGACGCCGGCCGCTGCAGGGTGACCACGCCGAAGCCGATCCCGGTGACCCCGCGCGACGCGAGGTCGTCGAGCCAGGCGGCATACAGCCGCTCGAAGTCCGGCCCGGAGGAGGTGCCGCCGTCGCGGACCCACAGCTCGGCGTACTCCGCCGGGTCCTGGACCTCCCGCTGCACCACCCAGGCGTCCAGGCCGGTGCCCTCGAGCCACCCCTGCCAGCGGTCGCGCCAGGTGCGGTCGGCGGTGATCTCCCAGTTGGCGAGGAAGTGGGCGATCCCACCCGGCTCCAGGTGCTCGCCGACGCCGCGGACCAGGCGCCGGACGAGGTCGTCGCCGCGAGCGCCCCCGTCGCGGTACTCGTAGGTCGGGACGCCGGCGCCGCGCGGCGTGATCACGAACGGCGGGTTGCTCACCACCAGGTCGAAGCGCTCCCCCGCCACCGGCTCGAGCAGGTCGCCCCGGCGCAGGTCCCAGGTCTGCCCGGCGAGGGCGGCGTTGAGGCGGGCGACGTCCAGCGCCCGGGCGGACAGGTCGGTCGCGACGATCGTGTCGGCGTGATCGGCCAGGTGCAGGGCCTGTATGCCGCAGCCGGTGCCGAGGTCGAGCGCCCGGCGCACCGGGCGACGGGGCGTCCACGAGGCGAGGGTCGCCGAGGCCCCTCCGATGCCGAGGACGTGGTCGGTGGGCAGCGCGTGGCCGAGGGCGAGCTCGCCCAGGTCGGAGGCCACCCACCAGGTGTGCGACTCGTCGCCGTAGGGCCGCAGGTCCAGCCGCGCCCGGACCAGCTCGTCTGCCCGCTCGACCGGCTGGGGGGACTCGGCCGACGCGTCCAGCTCGTTCGGCTCGGTCGACGTGGCGGGCTCGACCGGTTCGACGAGGCCGAGCGCGACCAGCCCGGCCGTCCCCGTGCGGGGCAGGGCCTCGTCGAGAGCCGCCGCCCGCACCGGCACCCCGAGGGTGAAGGCCCGCACCACCAGCTCCACGGGGCGCACCTGGCCGGGCCGGTCGGCGTCCTCGGTGACCCGGCGAGCGGGCAGGGACTGCTCCCGGTGCAGGGCTGCCGACGCGACCGGCCCGAGAGCAGCGGTGACCGCGTCCACCGTGTAGCCCACCTCCCCCAGGTCTGCCCGCAGGGCGGCGACGAGGGCGGGGTCCGGGACGGGAAGGTCGGTCATGCGCCCAGGGTAGGGCGACGACGGGCGCGGACCGGGTCGGTCAGGGGGCGCGGCGACGAGCCGGTCAGGAGGCGCGGCGGCGGGCAGCGCGGGGCTCGCCGTGCGCGACGCGGCGGGCCCGCAGCTCGGCCACGCCCTGGGCGTCCGCGACGGTCGACACGATCGCGAGGATCGCGTCGGTGCGGGTGACCGTGAAGGGGCGGACGATCCGCTCGGCCCGCGCCGCCACCACCAGGTCACCGCCGCGCGCACGCAGCGCCCGCAGTCGCGACACCAGCACGTCGATCACGGCCGCGTCCACCAGGTCCAGGTCGGTCAGGTCCAGGACGAGGCGGCAGGCGCCCGCCGCGGCCAGGGCGTCCAGGGCGCGGGCCAGGCGCGGGGCCTCGACGATGTCGAGCTCGCCTGTCGCCCGCAGGACGACCTGGCCGTCGCGGATGGCGGTCGGGGTCAGCTGGGCAGTCATCGGTCCTCCCGGCTCGGGTGATACCCGAGGTGCACTCCCTCGTCACGAGGGGCTCGGAACCGGCCGTGGCTTGACCGCTCGCCACGCGGCGTGGCGCTTCGTTGTCTCGTTCCATACCCGGGGAGCGATGGCGCATACGCGGGCGGTGACACATTCAGGTCACGGACTCCGCCGCGTACCGTGGAGCCGATGCCCGCCACCCCTGACCCCGCCACCGGGCGACCCTTCGAGCCCGGCCGCGCCCTCGCCGAGCTCACCCGCGGGTCGCGGCTGGAGCGGCTGCGCCACGTCGAGACGCTCCCCGATCGGGCGGCCCGGACCGCGCCGTGGCCGACCTGGGTGCACCCGAGGCTGCGGGCGGCGTGGGAGGGCGCCGGCGTGACCGAGCCGTGGACGCACCAGGTGAGCGCCGCGGAGCTCGCGTGGGCGGGACGTCATACGGTGCTGGCGACGGGCACGGCCTCCGGCAAGTCCTACGGCTATCTGATGCCCGCCCTCACGGCGGTGCTCGACGGGCTGGGGGCGCGGTCGGGGCGCGGCGCGACGGTGCTCTACCTGTCCCCCACCAAGGCCCTGGCCGCCGACCAGCTCGCCCGCCTCTCGGCCCTGCAGCTGCCCGGTCTGCGCGCGACGACGTACGACGGCGACACCCCGGCCGACGAGCGCCGCTGGATCCGTCAGCACGCGCACTACGTGCTGACCAACCCGGACCTGGTGCACCACTCCTTGCTCCCGCAGCACGAGCGATGGGCGTCCTTCCTGCGGTCGCTGCGCTACGTGGTGGTCGACGAGTGCCACGTCTACCGGGGCGTCTTCGGCGCCCACCTGGCTGCCCTGCTGCGGCGGCTACGACGGGTGTGTGCGCGGTATTGCGCGACCCCGACCTTCGTCCTCGCCTCCGCCACGGTCGCCGAGCCGGCCGCCCACGCGCAGCGGCTCACCGGCCTGCCCTGCGAGGCGGTGACCGACGACGGGTCGCCGCGGGCGGCGATGTCGTTCGCGCTGTGGGAGCCGCCGCTGCTCGACGAGCACGGGGACGTGGTCTCGCCCGAGGACCTGGCCGACGGCTCGATCGCGGCGAGCCGTCGGTCGACGCTCACCGAGGGCGCCGACCTGCTCGCCCGTCTGGTCGACGAGGGGGTGCAGACCGTCGCCTTCGCCCGGTCCCGCAAGGGGGTCGAGGTGCTCGCCGAGACCGCACGCGGGATACGGCACGGCGACGGCGGGCGGGTGGCGGCCTATCGCGGCGGCTACCTGCCCGAGGAGCGCCGCGACCTGGAGCGGGCCCTGCGCAGCCGGTCGGTGGTGGGACTCGCGGCCACCAACGCGCTCGAGCTCGGCATCGACGTGTCGGGTCTGGACGCCGTGCTGCTGTGCGGGTGGCCGGGCACCTTCGCCTCGCTGTGGCAGCAGGCCGGACGGGCGGGCCGGTCCGGGCGCGAGGCGCTGGCGGTGCTCGTGGCGGACGACGACCCGCTCGACACCTACCTGGTCACCCACCCGGAGGCGATCTTCTCCCGGCCGGTCGAGGCCACCGTCGTGGACCCGGACAACCCCTACGTCCTCGCCCCGCACCTGGCTGCGGCCGCGGCGGAGCTGCCGCTGACCCAGGCCGACGAGGCGGTCTTCGGTCCCTCGACGGGTCCCCTGCTGCAGACGCTCACCCAGCGGGGGATCCTGCGCCGTCGGCCGAACGGCGGGTGGTACTGGGCGCGCTCGGACCGGGCCCACGACCACGTCTCGTTGCGGGGCTCCGGGGAGGCCGTGGTCCGCATCGTCGAGCGGCGCACCGGAGCCGTGCTGGGCACGGTCGACCACACCGCGGCCCAGCGCCAGGTCCACGCCGGGGCGGTCTACGTCCACCAGGGACGGTCGTACGTCGTCACCGAGCTGGACCTGGACGACGCCTGCGCCCTGGTGGTCGCCGGGGACCCGGGGTGGACCACCACGGCCCGCACCGAGTCGGCCTTCGACCTGCTGGCCGAGGAGCGCCACGAGCAGCTGGGGGCCGACCTGCGGCTGGCCTTCGGCAGCGTCGCGGTGCGGTCCCGGGTGACGTCCTTCCTGCGCCGGCTGCCGTCCGGAGAGGTGCTGGGCGAGCACCCGCTGGAGCTGCCCGAGTCCCGGCTGCACACCCGTGGGGTCTGGTGGACCATGACCGAGGACTGGCTCGACCGGCACGGGATCGACGCGACGGTGGTGCCTGGGGCCACCCACGCGGCCGAGCACGCCGCCATCGGCATGCTCCCGCTGGTGGCCACCGCCGACCGCTGGGACGTCGGCGGCGTCTCCACCCCGCTGCACCCGGACACCGGCCTGC
This sequence comes from Arsenicicoccus dermatophilus, assembly GCF_022568795.1. Taxonomy (NCBI): domain Bacteria; kingdom Bacillati; phylum Actinomycetota; class Actinomycetes; order Micrococcales; family Intrasporangiaceae; genus Arsenicicoccus; species Arsenicicoccus dermatophilus. The sequence goes on from NZ_JAKZHU010000001.1 coordinate 2,826,232, forward strand.
CCACGATCCTGGTGTATGACGGCCACCAGGGCGGAGCGGGCTTCGCCGAGCGCGGCTACGAGCGGGCGACCACCTGGCTGCGGTCGACCGCGGACGCCATCCGGGCCTGCGGGTGCCAGGCGGGATGCCCGTCCTGCGTGCAGTCGCCGAAGTGCGGCAACGGCAACGAGCCGCTGGACAAGGCCGGGGCGCTGCGACTCCTCGACGGGCTCGTGCACGAGATGATCACGGGTTCGCCCGATGTGGCCCCTCCGCCCTTTCGGCTCCCGTAACCTGCTGCCCGAGTCGTCCCGGTTGTCACCCGTTCCGGGGCATCCTTATCCGCAGCGTCACCTTCCTCACCTCAGGAGCCCCCCTATGGTCGTTCTCGGCCTCCTCCTCGTCCTCGCCGCACTCCTCGCCGGCGTCCTCGCGGTCTACGGTCTGCCGTCGGCCGACGTCAACCAGATCAGCTGGAACTTCCTCGGCAACACCCTGTCGATCTCCCCCACCGCCGTCTTCTTCCTCGGTGTCGCATCCACGCTGGCCCTCGCCCTGGGCCTGTGGCTGATGTCGCTCGGCGCCCGCCACTCCGCCCGCAAACGTCGCGAGCTCAAGGAGCTGCGCCGCGAGCAGAAGGAGAAGGACCGCCTCGACCGTGAGCGCTCCACGGCCGACCTCCCGCGCGACGGCGCCACCGGCGTCGAGGAGAACCACCGCTGAACCGACGGTCGAGGGCAGGGCGCACCTGCTCCGACATCCCCGAGGGGGACCACCCGCGACCGAGGTCGCCGGCGGTCCCCCTCGGCGTTCACCGCCCAGCCGGCCCGTCGGGCGCACCCGGGGTCCGGGCGGCCGGTGGACCTGGGAGACCCCCGGCTCGTCGCTCCGCGAAGGCTCAGCCAGCGGGCGCCGATCTCCTGGAGGTGCGGGGTCCCGCGCGGGCCTGCGCCCTGGCCGGGGAAGACCACGGGGACCCGCGACGGACATCTCGACCGTGACGTCCGGGCCGACCGCGCGGCACCCCGCGAGCTGGGCGTCCGCGCGGGCCCCCACGGCCCGCGCGACCATGCAGGGATCGCCGCCACGAGCGGCCGCCGTCGCGCCTGCCACGGCGGCGAGGTCTGCTGCACCCCGCGCCCGGTGCGCGGCCAGCACCGCCGGGACGAGGGTCAGGGCGGCCACCACCAGCACGAGCAGCACCGCGCACGTCGCGAGGCCGAGCACCGACCCCGAGCCTCGCTCGTCGGCGCCTGGTCCGGCACGCCCGCGCAGGGCCGGCCGCAGCTCAGGCATGCCCGCCGCCCTCGACCGGGACGGCCGCCTCGGCGTGCGCCCCGACCGCCTCGGCCAGCCACCGGACCGGACCGTCCCGGGGCGCCGTCACCTGCACGACCGCCCACTCGCCCGTCGTGACCGTGACGGTGCTGCCCCGCGGGGCGCGGCCTGCGGCGAGCGCCCGCACCTGGTCCACCGGATTACCCCGGGCGGCCGCGCGTGCGGCGACGTGGGCGGCATCCACGCAGCGCACCTGGTCGATCCCCAGGGCCACCGCCTGCAGGCCGGTCGCAAGGGTCAGGACCACGGCGCCGGTCCCGAGGGCCAGCTCGGCCGTGACCACCGGCTCAGCCTCGGGTCGCCAGCGCCGCGGTGATGATACCCGTCAGCGCGGACCGCACGGCGTCCGAGCGGACGATGGCGATCAGGGTCGCCGCGAAGGCGACGGCTGCGATCGTTCCCACGGCATACTCCGCGGTGGTCATCCCGGCCTCGGCCCCACGTCGGGCCCGGGACACGACCTCGCTCCACCACCGGTGGCACCGTCCGTGCAGCCCGGACGCCCTCATGACCTGACCCATCTCCTGCTCCTCACCTCGGGGGTTGACGAGCACCATCGTGGACAGGGGCAGGGGTCACGCACCGGGCCGCGCCGCGCCCTGTGGAGGGGCGTGCAGGGACCGCGAAGAGCTGTGGACAGCGACGCTCAGGGACGGGTTCCGCAGGCTTCGTCCGCGACGTAGCGCCCCTCGTGCTCGGCCGCGAGGGCCTCGAAGCGGGTGCGCAGCCCGGCGGCCGCGCCGCCCTCGTCCACCGGCAGCCGGTCGTCGGTGATGCGCACGCCCCAGGACTGGGCATCGCGGACCACGGCGACCGAGTCGAAGCCCTCGGCCCGGAGCTGCTCGGCGACGTGGGAGGCCACCCCCTCGGTGGGGAGCAGGATGAGGTGAGCGGGCTGGGACAGGAAGTCGGTCACAGGGTTCTCCTTGGTCGGCGACTCGCTCATCGTGCCCCTTTCGGGGGCATCTGCGCGACCCTCCCTACCAGCAAGTAGCGGATAGTCACGAAGAGCCATGACGAGAGTTGCCCTTCGTCACGGATCGCTGACGTCCGCTGATCGGGCTTGGGCCCGGCGAGGTATTTGCGCTCGCCATTGGGGTGCCAGGACACCTCCGGAGCCTTCGCGGGACCGGTCGCCCTGATGAGATGGACTCAGTCCACACGGAGCGTAATGAGATGGTCCGTTCTCGTCACTACCCAGGAGTTCCCATGCGCAAGGCCCTCGCTGCCGTTGCCACCGCCGTCGCCGCCCTGGCCGGCGGGATCGCCGCAGCCGCTCCCGCCCAGGCCGCGACGTACCCGCTCCCCACGAGCTGCCCGACCCGCACCACCTCCCCGATGCTGTCCAGGTTCGGCGACACCAACGAGTACTTCGAGGTCGACAACGGCTCCTTCGCCTCGCCCACCGCCGGCTGGGACGGCTCCTACGGAATCTCCCCCGAGAACGAGCCCTGGTACGTCAACCCCGCCTCCTCCCAGAACTCGCTGTCGCTCTCCACCGGCGCCTGGGCCAAGAGCCCCGACCTGTGCCTGTCGGCCGGCGAGGAGACCACCCGCTTCTTCTACAAGGGCACCGGTCAGAGCGGCTCGGTCCTGTCCGTCAAGGCGATCATCACGTCGGACACCGGCGTCTACACCTACAACTACCGCCTGGACGCGTCCTTCACCGGCTGGCGTCTCTCGCCCGTCCTGTCGATCCCGAACTACTCCTACGACGGCGTCCAGCTGGTGTCCCTCCAGTTCGGCAACGCGTCGACCTACCAGACCGCCCGCCCGATCCAGGTCGACGACGTCCTCGTCGACCCGTGGCGCGCCTGGGGGTACTGATCGACCGCGGGCTGCTCCGCCCCCGACGCCCCGCGGCGCCGGGGGTCCAGCCGTATGCCGGGTCGGCGGACCAGGAGTCCCACGAACCGCAGGCCCGCAGGCCGGACCGGCACTGGCAGGAGTCCTCCTGGGCCCGACGGGGAGCCGGGATGGCACCCGGCCTCATCAGCGTCCTCGCGGCGCCGGCGGTCCTCCTCCTCGGACCGGGCGAGCTGTCCTGGGTCGCCTCGCTGGCGGGGGTCGGCCTCACCCTGCTCTACCTCTTCGCGTACCTGTCGCCCTTCCAGTCGTCCGTGGGCGGTTCCGTGCCCACCATGCCGGTCCTCGTGGCCGCGCTCCTGACCTCCCCCTGCACCTGGTCCCCGCCATGATCCTCACCGCGGTGGTGCTGGCCAGCGTGGTCGACGGCAAACGGACGCCGCGGTCGTTGGCGTTCGAGGTCGGCAACGTCCTGCACGTCTTCGCGCCGGTGGCGGCCCTGTGGCACACCCGTGGTCCCGCCGGGGTGGCCCATCCCTCCCTCCCCCTCCTGGCGGCGGCGATCCTGGCGCAGTTCCTGACCGATGCCGTGGCGGCCTACCTGCTGGACCGGCCGTCCAAGACTCCGGCCCGCGCCCTGGTGCGTCCGCTCGTCTGGACCTGGACGATCGATGCCCTGATGGCGGTCATCGGCTGGGGCCTGGCGCAGTCGGCCCACGGCCGGACTCCGCTGCTCCTGCTGCTCGTCCTCGCCCCGATCCTCCTGGTGCGCTTCCTCGGCGCCGACCGGGAGGCCTATCTGCGCCAGGCGCTCGAGATGCAGACGAAGTTCTCTGCCGCCGACGCCGCCGCCCAGACCGATCCGATGACCGGCTGCGCCAACCGCCTCGGGTGGGATCGCTCGGTCCGGGCCGCCAAGGACCGGCTGCACGCCGACTCCCACCTCGTCGGCACGGTGCTGGTCGCGGACCTGGACAAGCTCAAGGTCGCCAACGACACCTATGGCCACGAGGTCGGGGACCGGCTGATCACCGAGTTCGCCGCGCTGCTGCGCGACTGCGCCCCCGCCGACGCCACCGTCGCCCGGCTGGGCGGGGACGAGTTCGCCGTCCTCTCGGTGGCCCCCGCCCGACGGGGCGAGGTGGACCTGGTGACCTCGGTGCGCCAGGCGTTGCGCCGCCACGAGGGCGGGCTCCCGGTGCGAGTGTCCGCCTCGCTCGGGCAGGCACACCTGGAGGCCGACGGCGACCTCGAGCGCGCAGTGCTCGTCGCGGACGAGCGGGCCCGCGCGGACAAGGCCGCGCGGCGGGCGAGCCGCGAGCACGCCGCACCGGACTTCACCCCGGGGCTCCAGGAGCACGCGGCCCTGGTTCGCCCGTTCGGGGGATCTATCTGCCCTAGGCAGAATCGATTCGAAGAGCGACTATCGCCTACTCAGAGGTATATAACCCCGGAAAAAACACCTGTACGGGGGTATCGAACCTGGGCAAAGCCCCGCAAAGGGTGCCATGCTTCTTGCACTCGGGCTATCACTCGTCGCCCCTCGTGTCTGGAGTGCCACATGCGCCGCCGGCTCGCAGTCGCTGCCCTGTCCCTCGGCCTGACCCTGCCCGTCGGGGCGGCGCACGCCGCACCCGACCCCACCCCGCCCGGCTCCCTCGCCCAGGGCGGCTGCCCCGTCCCGCCCACCTCCCAGGCCCTGGCGTCCTATGGCGACGACGGCTGGTACTACCTCGTCGGCAACGGGTCGTTCGTCGACGGAGTCACCTCCTGGAACACCACCGGTGGCGCCATGGCAGCTGCCGACTCGGCCCCGCAGGACGTCATGGGCGCCGGCGGCGGCTCCCTGTCCCTGCCGGCCGGCGCGACCGCCACGAGCGACTCCTTCTGCACCGACAGCACCCACGACCGGGCCCGGTTCTTCTACCGCGGCACCGGCCGCCCCGGGTCCACCCTGCGGATCCGGGTGACGTCCACCAGCACCGTCCTCTACGCCTCGAGCTACACCACGAGCTACCTGCTCGACGGTGCGAGCACCCGGTGGAAGCTGTCGCCCACGATGGTCGTCCCCGACTGGACCGACCAGACCGGGAAGCAGCAGACCACCGTGGCCTTCGACGCGGTCGACGGGTTCTTCCAGGTCGACGACGTCATGGTCGACCCCTGGCGGTACAACACCAACTAGCCGGTGTTCGGTACCGGAAGACACAGACGGGCTGACCTCCAGCCGGTAGGCGTGCTGGAGGTCCCTCCCGCCGACGCGCTCAGGGAAGAGCTGAAGTCGGCACCTCCGAGCCTGTTGGACCGCGGAACAGTCATCGCCTACACCCTGGCAGTCATGACCGGGGTGGTGCTGTGCGCCCGGCCGGTCACGGTGTCACCACCCCAGGCCGCCCTGACCATCGGCCTCGTCGCGCTCTACGTGGTGGGGTACCGCACGGTCTTCCCCTCCGTGTCGGGGGCCTTCGTGGCCACCGAGCCGGTTCTCGTCGCCCTGATGCTGACGTCGCCACCCGGCTGGGCCCCGGCGGCAGTGGCCGTCGCCGTCACGCTCGGTGGCTTCGACGAATGGCCGATCTCCCACGTCCTCCATGGGCTGTTCCAACGTGTCGGGCAGGCTTTCCACTGCCTGGGCCCGGCCCTGGTGCTCGCGTCGGCGGGGTGGCCGGGCCCTGACGCCGTCACGACCGAGACGCTGCTGCTGGCGCTCACCGCCCAGTTCGCGTTCGACGGGGTGGCGGCGCTGCTGCGGGGCGCCGTGCAGGGGGTGACCCCTCGCCAGATGGCCCGGCCGCTGCTGTGGACCTTCTCGGTCGACGCGCTGCTGGCCCCCATCGGCTTCTGCATCGTCGCGACCGCCCAGACCCGGCCGGCGGCCTACCTGCTGCTCGCGACACCCATCGTCCTCGTCCGACTGATGAAGTCGGACCGGGAGTCGCACCGCAAGGAGGCCGAGGAGATCAAGACGGCGTACACCGAGGTGCGCGAGCAGGTGCACTTCGACCCGCTCACGGGGCTGCACAACCGTCGGGCGTGGGACGAGGCCGTCGCCCGCACAGCGGTGGAGATCTCTCGTCCCGACCGCCGGTCCGCGGTGGTCCTCGTCGCCGACGTCGACCATCTCAAGCCCACCAACGACACCTACGGCCACGAGGCCGGCGACCTGCTGCTGCAAGAGGTCGCCCAGGTCATGCGCTCCCTCGGCCCGGAGGACGCCGTCGTGGCCCGACTGGGCGGCGACGAGTTCGGGGTCCTGTTCACGGTGTCCCAGGGTTATCCGATGCCGGACTTCATGGGACTGGCCCGGCGAGCGATGGTCGAGGCGTCCGGGCGCCTGGGCCACCAGGTCTCCGCGTCCCTGGGGGTGGCCGTGTGCCCGCCGGGGGGCTCCGTCGAGGAGGGCATCCGTCGGGCGGATCAGGCCGCCGGCCTCGACAAGCACCGCCGGCGCGTCGCCCGCGTCTCCTGACCGCGCGGCTCTCACCCGCGTCCCGTAGGCGCGTCCCGTAGGCGCACCGCAGCCTCGAGGCCGCCCCCTCCTCGCTCACGCCGCCACGCCCGAGACGTCGCCCCGACGCGCGCTCATCCGGCGGCGGTGAGGGCGCGAGCCAGAGCGAGAACGACCGGCAGCACGGTGGTGAGCACGAAGCCTGGCAGGAAGGTCAGCCCCAGGGGCAGGGCGATGCGCGCGGACAGCTCCGCAGCCCGCAGGGCCGCTCCCTGAGCCTGCTCCTCGCGCAGCGCGGCGGCGGCCTGCACGAGGACCCCCGACGGCGGGACCCCCGCCCGCTCGGCGACCCGGAACGCCGAGGCGACCGGGCCCCAGGCGGCCGGGGCCAGACCCCACGCCTCGCCCACGGGCAGCCCCCAGCGCATCGCCGCCGAGACCACCCGCAGCTGCTCGCCGGCTCGGCCGCCCAGCGCCTCGGCCACCACGTCCAGGGCACCCAGGAGGGCCGCGCCCCCGGACAGGGCCACCGCGAGGAGGTCGGCCGCCTCCGCGACCGCGGCGAGGGTCAGCGGCTCCGCGGTGCCTGCGGCAGCGGGGTCGCCGTCGCCCGGCGCCTCGGTCGCCGCACCGGCTGGGGGACGCCCCGGCCGACCGGGCAGCACCAGCACAGCGAGACCGGCGAGTGCCGCGATCCACCAGGTCATTCCGCCACCGGCTCGCGACGGGCGACGTCCACCTGGCGGGCCACCCACAGCTGACCGACCCCGCACAACCCCGCCCCCAGCGCGCAGGACAGCAGGGTGAGCGGATGCGCATAGGTGGCGACCGGGTCCAGCCCGAGGGCCAGCACCACGAGCGGGCCCGCGAGCGGCAGCGCGGCGAGCAGCCGGGCCGTCGCCCGGGCGCCTGCCACGGCGGCGTCGACGGAGCCCGCCTGGCTGCGGCGGTCCCGGCCCGCGGCCACGGCGCGGCGCACCGCCTCCCGCGCCGGGCTCCCGATCGCGCCGGAGACGGCCAGGGCGCGCGCCACCGCGCGGGCGACCTCCGAGTCGTGCCCGACCTCGGCCCAGGCGTCGGCCGGTCCCCGGGCGCCGGCCCGGACGAACAGGTCGCGGACCGCGGTCGGGGCCGCGGCCACGGCGACCTCGTGGGCAGCGGTGAGGTCGAGCCCCGCCCCCAGCGCCGAGGCGAGCGCCTCGGCCACGGCGAGCAGCTCCCGGTCGCGCACACCTGGGTCCGGGGCTCGGCGCAGCAGGACGGGTCGCCGGAGCCAGCCCCGCGCCACCGCGCCGACGGCGGCGGGGGACCACGGGCCCGACCGCCCGACGCCCCGCCTCCGGGTCGCCCGGACCACCGGTCCGATGCTGCGGGTGGGCCAGATGAGCAGGACCAGGGACACCCCGGTCAGGGCGGCCACCAGGAGGGTCATCGGACGGCTCCCGGCCGGGGGCCCTGGGCGCTCCTGACGGCGACACCCTGCCCCGGGCCCGTCGCGCCGTCGGGGCCCACACCTGCCAAGCCCACACCCGCTGCACCCCCGTCCGCTGCACCCGCGACGGCGGAGTCCACGTCTGCGGAGCCCACGGCTGGGGGCGCCTTGCCGCCCAGCAGGTCGCGCAGGAGGGGCAGCCCAGGGCCCTCCTCGCACACACCCTCCGGCGAGACGGACAGGGCGGTCAGCACCTGGGGACGACCCTCGCCGGTGGGGTCGAGCACCCCGATCTCGGCGACCCTGCGCAGGCCGCCCGATCGGTCCAGGTGGACGACCACACGCAGCCCGCTGCGGGTCTGCGCCCACACAGCTGCCGGGCTCATCCCGGCCAACGCTCCCAGCGCCTCCAGGCGGGCCACCAGATCTGCGGCGGAGTTGGCGTGCACCGTGCCGCACCCGCCCTCGTGCCCGGTGTTGAGGGCCGTCAGGAGCTCGCGCACCTCCCCGCCACGCACCTCGCCGACGACGAGGCGGTCGGGTCGCATGCGCAGCGCCTGCCGCACCAGGGCGGTGAGGTCGACGCCGCCGACCCCCTCGACGTTGGGGTGCCGGGCCTGCAGCCGGACCACGTGCGGGTGGGTCGGCGCCAGCTCGCACGCGTCCTCGACCAGGACGATGCGCTCGCCGACGGGCGCGCAGGACAGCAGCGCCGACAGCAGGGTCGTCTTGCCCGTGCCGGTGCCCCCGGTGACGAGATAGGCCACCCGCCGGCGGACGAGGGCGGTCAGAGCCTCCTCCACCGGCCCGGCGAGCGCTCCCCGGCGGGCGAGCTCCGCGATCGACCACGGCGCCTGGCGAGGAACGCGCAGGGAGATGAGGGTCCCTTCTGGGGTGATGGCTCCGACGACGGCGTGCAGCCGCACCCCGGACGGCAGCACCGCGTCCACCCACGGCGAGGCGTCGTCGAGGCGGCGCCCGGCCCGGGCGGCCAGCCTGGAGGCCAGGGACCGGACCCGCGCCTCGTCACCGAGGTCCACCGCCGCGCGCTCCAGGCCACGACCGCGATCCACCCACACCGAGCGTGGGCCGTTGACCAGCACATCGGTGACCCCGGGCGTGCGGAGCAGGTCGTCCAGCTCACCCGCCCCGAGGGTGTCCCGGCGGACCCGGGCCAGCTCGGCCCTGGCGCCGCCGTCGCCGAGGACCACGCGCTGCTCGGCGACCACCGACCGGACCCGGCCCTCGTCGGGGCCACGTCCCTCGCTGATCTCCCGCCAGACCCCCGGTGGCAGGCTCATGCGGCCACCGCCGGCTGCAGCGCGGCGAGGAGCACGAGGTCGGCGGCGTCGCGCAGCGGTCCCCGCGCGGCACCCGGGACGGCGCCTCGGGCCAGCGCTCCCGGCAGCGCCCGGTCCTCCCTCAGGACCGCGAGGAGAGGCAGGTCCAGCAGGCCGGCGAGCGCCCACGCGTCGTCCGTGGAGCGACCGCGCACCACCAGCACCGTCCGGCCGTCGGCGCCGCCAGGCGATCCGACCTCGCGCAGCAGGGCGTGACGGGCCGCTGCGGCCGACACCTGGTGCGGCAGGCTGCCGGCGAGCAGCACCACCAGGTCGTGCCCCGTGACAGCTCCGGGCCACGACGCGGCGGCGGGGTCGGGCAGGTCGTGGAGCACCAGGTCGGCGGCGTCGGCCAGGGCGTCCCGCACCGCGCGCACGGCTGCGCCGGCCACGGGATGCGGGTGCGCCCGATCGGCGGCCAGGACGTGCACCCCGCGCCGGGAGGGCAGGGCCTCGACCAGCTCCGCGCCGTCGATGTGCCCCCGGGCCCGGCGCAAGTCCGGCCACCGCAGCCCGGGACGCTGCTCGATGCCCATGACGACGTCGAGCCCGCCGCCGCTGCTGACATGGTCGACGCACACGACCTGCCGGCCGCTCTGCGCTCCGCGCACGGCGACGGCCGCCACCAGCGAGCTGGCGCCCAGGCCACCGCTCGCTCCCTGCACCGCGATCGAGATCATGGGGCCACCCTCCCGGGGCTCGGGCGCCGGAGCCAGGGGCCGGCGAGGTCCTGTGGACGGCCGGGCCCGGACCGCGGCAGCCTGTGGACAGCAGCTGCCCGCCGCGGGTTCCGGTCAGGCTCACCCCCGCGCCACCTGCGGGCGGACAGCCGGACGGCCCCGCGAGGTGGCTACCTCGCGGGGCCGTCCGGCTGCGGATACAGGGCGACCCCAGCCGGGGGGGGGGGTGACTGGGGCCGCCGTGCCTAGGCTCTGGGGGGAAGAGCCCAGGCACTGCGCTCGACCCGCAGGGAGCGCGTACGACCATCATGGGCCTCCTCCGGGACGATGACTAGTCATAGGGGTCATAACCCCCCGAAATGTCACCCATTTGGATCAACAACTTGAAGATTGAACAAGGCGATCGATCCAATCTGCCACGTGACACCTCGGTCTAGGCCAGACGGGCTGGCCATCGGTCACTCACCGGTGCGGCCAGCGAGCACAGCGTCAGCGATGCGACCGCCCGCGGCGGCGGCGCGGACCATGGCGTCGCAGCAGTGCAGCAGCCACAGCCGCACCCCGTCCGGCGTCCCGGTGGCATAGGCCGCCAGCGCCCCGACATACGCCGTCTGCCCCAGCGACCGGTGGCCGCTCTCGGGGACGGCCACCCCGGTCGGGTCGAGCCCGGCCGCCTGCACCACGACCCTCTCCAGGGCGCGCGCGACCATGGCGTTGCCATAGGTGAACGGGCGGGCCGCCGCGACCTCCGCGTGCACCAGCGCCGCCACCACGCCGGCGGGCACCTCCCCCAGGGCGGCCAGCAGCGCGACGACCCCGTCCAGCCGGGCCGGCAGGGCGGCCGGGTCCGCGGCGGGACCGACCTCGACCAGCTCGAGGCACTCCTCCCCGTCCGCCGGGGCCGGCCCAGGGCCTCGGCGGCCACCAGGGGCGACGCGGCGGCCGTGTGCAGCCGGGCCACCGCCTGCCGCGGCGCCGCCGCCAGCACCGACCTCAGGTGCTCCGCCTCCGCCGTCGCCTGGATCGCCCCCCGCATCACCAGCTCGTCCGGCAGCGGGTCCTCGTGCCAGGTCACCGCGCCGCGGGACAGGTCGCGCACCGTCTCCACCGGCAGCTGGATCCCGTCGAGGAAGGCCGTGTCCCGCGCCCCGCGCACCCGCGACTCCGTCGCCGCCTCCGGGATGCGGCGGCGCAACGCCTGGTGCCAACGCAGCTGCGTGCACGCCTCGCGGGCGGCGTCGACCGCCTCACGCACCCCGTCCAGGGCGAGGAGGGGCAGGACCGACCGGGCGACATCGTTGCTCACCCGCGACAGCCTAGAGAGCCGCAGTCCATCGCCATACGATCTGGTCATGCCGGCGGGGCCCGACCGCACCACGGTGCTGATCGCGCTCGCCGCTGCCCTGCCGGCCGCCGTCGCCTGGTCCGCGCTGCGGGTGCCGCCCGCGCCGCCCAGCACCTGCGCGCCCTGCTCGTCTGGGAGGGTGCTCTCTGCTGGCTGCCCCCGCCGCGTGGACCATGGTGCGGCTGCACACCCCCGAGAACGTCGCCGTCGACCGTTCCACGGGCTGACGGCGGAGAAACGTTTCGTGCCCGCACGACTGGGAACCGTCCCAGGACGCCCGTAGTGTTCCTTCCGGTCCTGGAACGAGCCCCCCACCAGGCACTGATGCCGAAACCCCGGAGCCTCACACCTCGGCCTGCACGGCCCCCACGGAACAGGTTGCAGACATGACCATCGGTGTCGTCGTCCCCACCGTGAATCGCCCCGATGCCCTCCGCCGGGTCCTGCACGCCCTCGGGGGCCAGAGCCGCCCCGCCGCAGCCATCGTGGTGGCACCTCCGCTGGCCGACATGCTCCCCCCCGACCTCGACCACCTCGCAGGCCGACCGATCGTCGTGGCCGACGGCGCCCGCGGGGCCTCGGCCCAGCGCAATGCCGCCGTCCGCGCCTTGCCGGACGACGTGGACGTCGTGGTCTTCCTCGACGACGACAGCGTTCCCCGCAGCGACTACCTCGAGCGAGCCGTGGCCGTCCTGGAGACCAATCCCGACGTGATCGGCCTGACCGGGCGGGTCGCCCGCGACGGAGTGGTCGAACGACGCTCGCTCACCGGCGAGGAGATCTCCGCCGCCCTGGAGAGCAGCTGGGCCGACCCCGGCACCACGCTGACCGACATCGACCGGCTCTACGGGACCAACATGGTGGTGCGGGCCGCCGCGGTCCGGGCCGTCCCCTTCGACGAGCGCCTTCCGCTGTACTCCTGGCTCGAAGATCTCGACTTCTCCCGGCGGCTCCTGCGCCGCGGACGGCTCGTGCAGACCATGGAGGCCGTGATCGTCCACCAGGGCAACGACAACGGTGGTCGCACGCAGCATCGGCGGGTCGGCTACAGCCAGGTCGCCAACTTCCTCTACCTGCGGCAGAAGGGCAGCCTCACGACCCGGGAGGCCACCCACCTGGTCGGTCGCCCCCTCCTCAGGACGCTCGTCGGCAGCATCGTCGGTCCTGAGCGGGTGGACCGACGCGAACGCTTGCGGGGGATGGGCCTGGCGGCCTTCGACGCCGCTCGCGGGCGGATCACTCCGGAGCGGATCGTCGACCTCTGAGCGGGTCTCGACGTCCCCGCCGGGTGATCAGGGGCCTCTTCCCGGCATACGGACAGGTCGGGACCACTCACCGCGACCGGCGGACCGCTCGGCCCCTCACCGGCGAGCAGCCCTCGCCGTGCCCGTCCCGCGCGCCGCACAGTGCTGGGAAGTAGGCAGGACGACCACCCCCAAGATCGACTTCATCTCGCTGTCGACGGCGCTGGCCCTCGGCGCCGCCGGCCTGCCGCACGTGCTGATGCGCTTCCACACCGTCCCCTCCTCCCAGGAGGCGCACGTCGGTGGAGTGGGCGATCGGGCTGTTCTACCTGTTCACCCTGGTCATCGACCTCGGCGCGGCGGCGCTCGTGGGCCCCGACGCGATCAAGGCGGCTCCCGGCAAGGAGAGCTTCGCGGCACCCCTGATCGCCCATCACCTCGGCGGCTCGGTGCTGCTGGGCGTCATCGCGGCCATCGCGCTCGCCACGATCCTGGCCGTGGTCGCCGGCCTGACGATCACCGCCGGGGCCGTCCAGCACTGATCTGTCGCACTAGGGTGAGGCGGTGGAGCGACCGCAGGGGCACCGGCCGGGCAGCGCGGGCTACCGCCGCATCACGGTGGCGCTGTTCCTCGGGGGTCTGGCGACCTTCGCCACGATCTACACCACGCAGCCGCTCCTGCCCGAGCTGGCCCGCGCCTTCGGGCTGAGCCCCGCCCGGTCGGCGCTGTCCGTGTCCGCCACGACGCTCTCCCTCGGCGCCTCGATGCTCGCCGTGGGTCCCTCGTCGGAGACCCTCGGGCGCACCCGCGTCATGCACGCCTCGCTGCTGGCGTCCTCCCTGGTCACGGTAGCGACCGCGCTCGCGCCCGGCTGGCACCTGCTGCTGGCCCTGCGGGTGCTCCTCGGGGTCGCGGTGGCGGGACTGCCCGGCGTCGCCGTGGCCTACCTGCGCGAGGAGGTCGACCCGTCGGCCGCGTCCCGGGCGGCCGGGCTCTACATCGGCGGGACGGCCCTCGGCGGGATGGCCGGTCGCTTCGTCACCGGCGGCATCGCGGACCTCGCCGGCTGGCGCCGGGCGATCGCGGCGGTGGGGCTGATGTCGCTCGGGTGCGCGGTGGCGGTGCGGGTGCTGCTGCCGCCGTCTCGCCGGTTCACGCCGGCCCCGCTGCCGCTCGGCGAGCTGCTCGCGATGACCCGCCGGATGGCGACCGACCCGGCGCTGCTCGCGCTCTACGGCATCGCCTTCTGCTCGATGGGTTTCTGCTCGATGGGTGCGTTCATGTCGGCGTTCAACGCCATGGGCTTTCGGCTGGCGCCCGGCTCGTGGTCCTGGTCGCGCTGGTGGTCTTCGGGGCCGGGCTCGCGATCACCCTGGCGACACCGCTGTGGTTGGTGGTCGTCGGGCTGTCGGTGGTGTCGGTGGGCTTCTTCGCCGCGCACGGGGTGGCGTCGGGGTGGGTGGCCGAGCGGGCGGTGCGGGTGGGCCGTGGGACGGCGCAGGCCACCTCGCTCTACCTGTTCGCGTACTACCTGGGGTCGTCGGTGTGCGGGACGGTCGCCGGGGTGGCGTGGAGCGCGGGCGGCTGGCCCCTGGTGGTGGCGTGGACGGGTGGTCTGGTGCTCGTGGCGCTGGCGCTCGCGCTGTGGTTGCGGCGGGTGCCGGTCCTGGCCGCGACCACCGGCCCCTGACCTCGCCACGGCGAACCGCGGCGATTTGCCGGACATCTCGCGAGAGATTGACAATGATTGTCATTTCGGGTCACGCTTGGTACATGAACCATCGCCTCCTTGTCGCCTGCACCCTGTCCACCCTTGCGCTCACCGCCTGCGGTGGCGGAGGGTCCGCGACGAGCACCAGCACTGCCGGAGGGGGTCCGAGCAGCGCTGGGGCGGGTGCAGGCGGCAAGGTCGGCGTGGTCGCGAGCTTCTACCCGCTCGAGTTCGCCGTCCGGCAGATCGGCGGCGACCACGTCGACGTCACCAACCTGACCAAGCCCGGCGAGGAGCCGCACGAGCTCGAGCTCAAGCCGCAGGACGTCGCCACGGTCAGCAAGGCCCAGCTCGCGGTCTACGAGAAGGGCCTGCAGCCCGCCGTCGACGACGCGGTCAAGCCGCTGGGCGACAAGGCCTTCGACGTCGCCACCGCTGCGAACCTCACCCTCAAGGCCCCCGACGAGGGCGAGGAGCACGAGGAGCACGGGGCATCCTCGGCCGGCGCGACCCCGGAGGAGCACGAGCACGAGCACGACCACGGCGCCCAGGACCCGCACTTTTGGCTCGACCCGCAGCGCTACGCCGCGGTCGCCGACGCCATCGCCGCCCGCCTCGCCACGGCCGACCCCGCCCACAAGGCGGACTACGACAAGAACCTCGCGTCGTTCAAGGAGCGCCTCACCGCCCTTGACAAGGACTTCGCCACCCACCTGAAGACCTGCACCACCAAGCAGCTCGTCACCAGCCACGCCGCCTTCGGCTACCTCGCCGAGCGCTACGGTCTCACCCAGGTCCCGATCTCCGGCATCTCCCCCGAGGAGGAGCCCGACCCCGCCAAGCTCGCCAAGGTCGCGGCCTTCGCCAAGGCCAACAAGATCTCCACGATCTATGCCGAGACCCTGGTCTCCAAGGCCACCGCCGAGACCGTCGCCAAGGAGACCGGCGCCACGGTCGCCGTCCTCGACCCGATCGAGGGAATCACCGACACCTCCGCCGGCAAGGACTACCTTGAGGTGATGGCGGCCAACCTCGCCACCCTCCAGAAGGGCCAGTCCTGCCAGTGACCTCTCCCCGCGTCGGCGCGTCCGACGCCCCCCTCATCACGCTGCGGTCGGCAACCTTCGGGTATGCCGACCGCGCGGTCGTCGTCGACGCCGACCTGGTCGTGCGGCCCGGCGAGGCGCTCGCCCTGCTCGGCCCCAACGGCTGCGGCAAGTCCACGCTGGTCAAGGGGCTCCTCGGCCTCAACGACCACCTCGGCGGCGAGGTCGAGCTCTTCGGCGCACCCCTCGCCCGCTTCCGCCAGCGCCACCGCCTGGGCTACGTGCCGCAACGGCATACCCTCTCCACCACCGTCTCGGCGACGGTCACCGAGGTCGTCGCCGCCGGACGCCTGCCCCACCAGGGCCTGCTGGCCCGGCTCGGGCGACGCGACCGCCAGGTGATCGCCGAGTCGCTCGAGCTCGTGGGGCTGACCGAGTTCGCCCGGCACGACGTCGCCACGCTGTCCGGCGGCCAGCAGCGCCGGGTCCTCATCGCCCGGGCGCTGGCCGGCGAGCCGGACGCCCTGGTCATGGACGAGCCGACCGCAGGCGTGGACACCGCCAACCAGCGGCTGCTCGCCACCGTCCTGCACCGGCTGCGTGACCGCGGCGTCGGCCTGCTCATCGTCACGCACGAGGTCGACGCCCTGGAGGATCTGCTCGACCGGGTCGTCTACCTGCGCGGCGGGCAGATCGCCTTCGACGGGACGCTGCCGCAGTTCCTCGCCAGCGCGGGGGCCGACCCCTGGACCCTCGGGGACCATCACCACCACGACCCCGACCCCGACGCGCGACCGGCGGCAGGCTGGGTCCAGGTGCGACCGGCCGCCACCCGGCGCCCCGGCACCACCCGCCTCGAGGAGGACCCCCGTGCTTGAGCTGTGGAGCTTCGACTTCATGCGGCGGGCCCTGCTCGCCGCGCTGCTCGTGGGGGCCGCCGCCCCCATGGTGGGGACCTTCCTGGTGCAGCGCCGGCTGTCGCTGGTCGGCGACGGGATGGGCCACGTCGCACTGGCGGGGGTCTCCGTCGGCCTGATCACCGGGCAGCAACCGGTCGCCACCGCCCTGGTCGCCGCCGTGGCGTGCGCCGTCGTCATCGAGCTGATCCAGCGCTACGGCCGGGCCAGCGGGGACGTGGCGCTCGCGGTGATGTTCTACGGCGGGATCGCGCTCGGCGTCGTCCTCATGCCCGGCGCGGCCGGCAAGGGCGGGGCCAGCCTCACCAGCTATCTGTTCGGCGCGATCACCACGACGAGCGAGGAGGACCTGGTCGTCTTCGCCGTGCTCGCCGTCGTCGTCGTGCTGCTGACCTGGCTGCTGCGGCCGCGCCTGTTCGCCGTCGCCGCCGACGAGGAGTGGTCCCGCGCCGCCGGCCTGCCCGTCCTCGCGCTCAACCTCGTCCTCGGGATCCTCACGGCCGTCACCGTCGTCGTGGCGATGCGGGTCGTCGGGCTGCTCCTCATCTCGGCGCTGATGATCCTGCCCAACGCCGCCGCCCAGCAGGTCGCCCGCTCGTTCCGCACCACGCGGGTGGTCGCCGTGGCGCTCGGGGTGCTGTGCGCCACCGGCGGCGTCGTCGCGTCATACCAGCTCAACACCCCCTCGGGCGGGACCATCGTGCTGATGGTGCTGGCGGCCTTCGTGCTGCTCGCGGTCGGGTCGGCCGTCGCCCGCTGGGTCCGGGCCCGCGGCCACCGGTGGGCCGAGACCCACGAGCACGAGCACGGCCCCGGATGCGGTCACGAGGCGGTCCCGCACGGCGATCACACGGACTACCTGCATGATGGGCACCTGCACTCCCCCCACGGGGACCACTACGACGAGCACCACCCGGACCACCAGCACGAGCAGCACGTATGACGAGGAGGGCGGCGCCGAGGCCGCCGGCCCCGTGACAGCCTTGAGGAGCCCACGCCCATGACCGAGACCGAACGACGCTCCACCAAGCAGCGCGCCGCCGTCGAGCAGGTGCTGCGCGAGACCGACGACTTCGTCTCCGCCCAGGCGCTGCACGCCCGGATGCGCGCCGACGGGAGCACGGTCGGGCTCGCCACGGTCTATCGCGCGCTGAACGCCATGGTCGAAGACGAGCGCGTGGACATGCTGCGCATCGACGACGGCGAGGCGCGCTACCGCCTGTGCACGTCCGACGAGCACCACCACCACCTGGTCTGCCGCGAGTGCGGGCGCACCGTCGAGGTCGAGGGCCCGGCGGTGGAGTCGTGGGCCGACGCGGTCGCCCGCGAGCACGGCTTCCGCGACGTGTCGCACACCCTCGAGGTCTTCGGCACCTGCGACCGCCACTGAGCCGCCCCCGCCCCCCTCCGTCGCACCGCTGGGGGCACGTGGTGGGATCCGCGCGGCGTGTCGCGGCCACGTGCCACCAGTGGCGGGAGCTGCGGGGCGTCAGGCGACCTCGGCGGTGCCCTCCTCGCCGAGCCACTCCTCGAAGCCGTCCCGCCGCCCGAGCCAGCGCTCGCGCGCCGTCACCATCTCGGCGTCGGTCATCACGCTCTCCTCGAAGGCGCGGGTCACCTCGACGGCGGTCTCGTCGTCGGTGGTCACGACCAGGCGGGTCGCCCGCTCGCACCCCTCCCAGCCGCCGATCGAGCCGATCGAGAGCTGGCCGCCGCTGGCCTCCCACGCGATCGCGGTGCCCGGCCGCCCGGGCAGCCAGAAGGCTCCCCGACCGCGCACCTCTCCCCCGCCGAGCTGCTCGAGCCGGTCCAGCAGCCGACC
This sequence comes from Arsenicicoccus dermatophilus, assembly GCF_022568795.1. Taxonomy (NCBI): domain Bacteria; kingdom Bacillati; phylum Actinomycetota; class Actinomycetes; order Micrococcales; family Intrasporangiaceae; genus Arsenicicoccus; species Arsenicicoccus dermatophilus. The sequence continues at coordinate 2,844,341 of NZ_JAKZHU010000001.1, forward strand.
CGGGTGGAAGGGCCGCCAGGTCGACAGCTCGAGCGTGCGCAGCCCACCCGCCGGCGCGGCCCCGGTGGCCCGGCGCCGCCGCGGGTCCACGAACTCCCGGGCCCGCGTGACCGACCAGCCGCGCTCGACCACGGCGGCCCCGGACAGCGCGGACAGCCCGAAGGTCACGCTGCTGTCCGGGCGACGCAGGTGGTCGAGCAGCGCGGTGTCGGAGTCGTCGAAGGACTCCTGAGCCACGACGATCGCGTCGGCGAGCTCGAGCTGCTGGACGAGGGTCTCGCCGTAGGCCCGCCGGTCGTCCTCGGTCATCGCGAGGCCGAGCTCGGCGAGCAGCGGGTCGTCGAAGACCCCGGCGCACAGCTCCGGGCAGCTGACGACCGTGACGACGCCGCGCAGGTCGAGGTGGTCGGCGACGCGGCCGCCGTCGTCGAGGTGGGCCTCGGCGATGCCGAGCGCCATGGGCAGCGGCTCGGCGGCGACGGGCAGCGCGACCACGAGCGTGGTCCAGCGTCCGGTCTCGGCCAGGCGCACCAGGGTCGGCAGGATCGCCTCCCGCATCGAGCAGGACAGGCAGGGGTGGGCGACGTCCTGGCCGTCCTCCTCGACCACGCCGGTGAGGTCGCTGACGGACCACCGCACCTGTCCGGCCTCGGGGTCCACGGCGAGCCGCACGACGGCCGATCCCGGCAGGTCGCACTGCAACCCCATCGCGGTGACGGCCTGGTCGGTCGCGTCGAGACCGGCGACGACGAGGACGGGGGTGGCCATGAGGTCCTCCTGGGCTCGGGGGCGGTATGCCGGTCGGTCCCGGCAGACTCGGCTTGTTAATTATGAGAATCGTTCTCTACTGTAGCGCAGGTCCCAGACCCTTCCCGAGGAGGACCCATGTCCGCGCACTGCCAGCTCACCGGCAAGAAGCCGAGCTTCGGCAACACCATCAGCCACTCGCACAAGCGCACGAGCCGGCGCTTCGACCCCAACATCCAGACCCGGACCTACTACGCGCCGAGCCTGGGGCGGAAGGTCACGCTGCGCCTGTCGACCTCGGGGATCCGCACCGTCGACAAGATCGGCATCGACGCGGCCGTCGCCCGCATCCAGGCCCGCGGCGAGCGGGTCTGATCGCCGGCCGCACGGTCCGGGCGGTTCTGCAGGGCGCGCCCTGGCCGGACCACCCTCCGACCGGACCGGCCCCTGCTCGGGCCGCACCCCGCCGGGGGGACGCACCCCCGGCCGGGCCGGGACTCAGCGGGGCAGCGTCGACGGATCGACCAGGCCGCGCTGGACCGCCCGCACGAGCCGACGGGGCACCCGCAGCGTGACCCCGTCGACGGCCACCGGGACGAGAGGGGTGGCCTCGGTGCGCCAGTTGGCGCGGCGGGAGCGGGTGTTGGAGCGGGACATCTTGCGCTTGGGGACGGCCATGACGGCTCCTCCTCGGGTCGCGGGACAGGACGCCCCATCCCTATCAGATATGATTACCATTCTCATATCTACGCAGGAGGCAGCAGTGGCCAAGAGCACTGACGTCCGGCCCAAGATCAAACTCCGGTCCACGGCCGGGACCGGCTACACGTACATCACCCGCAAGAACCGCCGCAACGACCCCGACCGCCTGGTCATCCGCAAGTACGACCCGGTCGTCCGCCGGCACGTCGAGTTCAAGGAGGAGCGCTGAATGGCCAAGAAGTCCAAGATCGCCCGCGACCAGCAGCGTCGCGCCGTCGTCGCCCGGTACGCCGAGGAGCGGGCCGATCTCAAGCGCACCATCGCCAGCCCCAGCAGCACCCCGCAGGAGCGGCAGGAGGCCCAGCTGCGGCTGCAGCGGATGCCCCGCGACGCCAGCCGCACCCGACTGCGCAACCGGGACGTCGTCGACGGACGACCCCGGGCGGTCTACCGCACGTTCGGCCTGTCCCGGGTCCGGCTGCGCGAGATGGCCCACGCGGGCGAGCTCCCCGGCATCACGAAGTCGAGCTGGTGAGCGGCGTGCATGATCCCCACGACGCGAGCGCCCCGCCCGAGCAGCACGCGGGTGGGGTCGACGACCTCCCCGCCCGGACACTCGGCACGCGCGGCGTGATCGACGAGATCAACCGGCGCACCGACCTGCCGCCGGTGCAGGTCGGCCAGGTCCTCGGCGCCCTCGCCGACGTCCTGCGCGAGTGCGCCTCCGACGGGACGCGGGTCAACCTCACCGGCGTCCTGTCCATGGAAAGGGTGCACCGGGCCGCCCGCACCGTCCGCAACCCCCGCACCGGTGTGCCCCTCCAGGTGCCCGCCCAGCATGGGGTCCGCATCACGCCCGGCAGCACGCTCAAGTCCGCCGCCCGAGGAGCACGATGAAGCCCGACATCCACCCCGACTACCACCCCGTCGTCTTCCGCGACCGGTCTGCCGACTTCGCGTTCCTCACCCGGTCGACGGCCACCAGCTCCGAGACGATCGTGTGGGAGGACGGCAACACCTATCCCTTGATCACGGTGGACGTCTCCTCCGCGTCGCACCCCTTCTACACCGGCAAGCAGCGGGTCATGGACTCCGCGGGCCGAGTGGAGCGGTTCAACCGTCGCTACGGCCGCTCCTGACACGCGGCGGGTCCCCCGGTGGCGATGACGGTCGCCACCGGGATCCCAGCCCGCATGGCGTAACGTCACCACAAAAGGCGCCACCACATCTCCCCTCTCGGCGTAGCCTCGTCACTGAGCGCGACGAGATGCTCAGCCATGAGAGCAGGAGGGGACCATGACCCACGTCGACATCACCGATCACGAGCACTGCGCCGGTGACGGCTGCCAGACCGTCGAGCACGACGGCCACCTGGACCACGTCCACGGCGACGAGCACCACCGCGAGGCGGTGCTGCACGACGGTCACGGGCACGTGCACACCGAGGGCGACGGCTGCCAGACCGTCGAGCACGACGGCCACCTGGACCATGTCCACGACGGGCACCGGCACTTCCAGCACGGGGACCACGTGCACGAGCACTGACCGCCGGGGATGCCCCGGACCGGCCCCTCCAGGTCCGACCCGGAGGGGCCGGGGCCGCTCCCTCCGAGGGCCACCGTCGTCAGGGTGCAGGCACCTCACGCAGGACCTGCACGATCGCCTCGACCAGACGACCTCGCAGCGCCGGGTCGTCCCGCACCCGGTCGTCCGCCTCGACGTGGACGAACTGCGCGCCCACCCGGGCGGCGTGCTGTCCCTCGACGTTGGTCCGGGCCGCGAGCTGCTCACCGCGCCCACCTTCCGCGACCAGGACCGGGAACCCGGCCCGCCCGATCCCCTCGGCGAGACCCCGCAGGACCTCGCCGGGTTCGGTCGCCCCGCCGGCGACGACCACGGCCGGATAGTCCGGATGACGCTCGCGACTGAATCCGTGCAGCTGCAGCACCACCCATCCCGGACGCACCACAGCTCGGTCGACCGCCGCGAAGACGGCATCACCGGCGTGCGCCACGTCGGCGTCGTCGCCCGCATCCCGCAGGCTCCCGGCCATGAGCAGGGCCCGCGCACGGGTGCGCTCGAAGACTGCCGTCCCCATCTCGTCGGTGAAGCGGTCCGACCGCGGGTGCGGGATCTCGACGGCCAAGGCCGCGGCAGTTCCGGGACGGCGGGCGACGTACAAGCCCTCACCGGTGGTGGGCGCCCCCTGGGGGACGAGGGCACGGGCACGCTCGTCGGTGCTCAGGGCCACCCTGGCGACGACGTACCGCGGCTGGGGACGGACATCCTCCCCCTCCACGAGAGCCCGAACCGCAGCGGCCATCTCGTCGGCCCGCCCGTCGAAGGTCGGACCGGTCGTCGCCGGAGCCCGGTCCTGGACGACCCGGACCACGGCGGGCAGGAGCGGATCGGGGGGCGGCGCATGACAGGCCGCGAGCAGCGCGCACCCGGCCACCCCGACCCACCGGGCCACGCTCATGCCCTGCCGGTCGTGGCGGTGAGCTCCTCGGCCACCGTCCCGGACCAGTGCGGGTCCAGGGGGCTCTCGGGCGAGCTGTCGCTGTCCCGGGACAGCGTGATCCCACCGCTGGTGGGGCTGAGGACGACGTCGGGACGGCGCCCCTGGGCGGTCCAGCGGATCAGCATCACGTCGTCCACGGCCAGCCGGGCGCCGGCCACCCCGTCGCGGGGAGACCGCAGCCGCAGGAACGGCTGGACCGCCGTCATACCGGCGGGAACCGTCACGGTGACCCTCACCGCACGGCAGTCGTGAGCCTCCCGGGAGACGTCGGGCAGCACGGCCACGGTCCGCTGCCCGGGCACCGTCGGCCCCCCGGCGGACCACCGCAGCTCGGCCGAGGCGCCCGCCGAGGCATGGCGGAGCGACAGCACGAGCCAGAGCCGCTCCCCCGGGGTGACCGGGAGTCGGTGAGCGGTGCGGACGACCACGTCGGCCCCGCTGGCCGGTCCCCGGGCGAGCTCCAGGCCGCGCTGGGCCACCACGTCCTGGCCCGCGCCGACGCAGGCGGCCGCATTGGTGCGACGGCTGCTCGCCGGCAGCGACCACGACGCCGTCCCGGACGCACCCGGATCCTCGAAACCGCCGGTCCCCAGGAGCAGGTCGCTGCCTTCCTTGGCCGAGGGCGGCATCGCGACCGGGGACCAGCCGGGCTGGATCCGGGTGAGCGAACGGGCTCCCACGTGCCGGGTCTCGATCGTCGACAGGGACGGCGAGGTCGCAGCGATGGTCACCGCCGAGGGGTCGGTCACGACACCGGCGGCACGCGGACCTGCCACCAGCCTGGCCACCGCCGCGGCCACCGCGGGCGGGGCCTGCTGCGGCAGGCCGTGGACCGACATGATCGGGTCCGCGGAGACCAGGACCGGCCGCCCGGCCACCAGGTCGACCCGCTGCACCGCGCCGGACATGGAGCTCCACGAGGTCTGGTCCGCGAGCAGGGTCCCCAGCCCGGGGAGCAGGGCCGTCCCCGCCGGCAGGGCGCTCGCCCCGACAGGTGCCCCGTGCTGGCCCACCACGACCACGGCTCCGGCCTGGCGCGCCACCGTCCCCAGCTGCAGGGCACCGGGTGTGGGATCGGGACGTCCGTCGGTGCCGGTGATCATCACCACCACGTCCTGGTGGGCGGCGCGGGCCCGGGACACCGTGCGTCGCAGCCGGTCGGTGGAGCAGCGGGCCGCACCCCCTCGACCGCCCTGGGCCACCCTCGACGACGGGCGGGGGCCGGGGTCGATCAAGCAGGCCACGTAGGCGATCCGCCGCCGCCCGGCCGACACCTGCAGCGGCTTCCAGGCCTCGTCCTCGGTCCGCCCGGCCCCGACGTGCCTGACCCCGGCGGCGTCGAGAGCCGCCACGGTGTCCCGCAGACCGGGCGCCCCGGCGTCGTTGACGTGCGCCGACGCCAGGTCGACGACGGACACCCCCGACCGCTTCAACCACATGGCCTGCGACACCTGGTCGGCCGAAGCCGGACCAGCCGCCGGCGGGGTCGTCGGTGCCGGCGGGGACGACGGTGCCGGTGCAGGACTCGGGGCGCGCCCCGGCGCGGGCGTCGCGCCGGGGCGGCCCGGCCGGGCCGGCCGTGCCGGACCCGAGGGCGCAGGCGTGCGACCCGAGCGCGCCGGCGCAGGCGTGCGACCCGAGGGCGCCGGGGCAGGCGTGCGACCGCCCCCGAGCGCGCCGGGCATCGTGGCCGGGGATCGCCGGCCGAGGGGTCCCCGCAGCACGACCGCGGCGAGGGTGCCGTCCGTCAGCAGCGGACGCACCCCGGACAACGGATCTCGGTCTTTCGAGCCCGCGCCGTGCGGCGGGTGACCGGCATCCCCCCGGGATGCCACGCGCAGCGACGCTCCGTCGAGGGACACCTCCCCGGCGAACCGCAGGCTTACGCTGTCGTCAGGCGCCAGGGCCACACGGGCGGCGCCACCGGGGTGCACCCCCAGGACCCGGGTGACTCGGCCGGGAGCGGTCACCGAGACATATCGACTCGATGCGACGTTCAGCGGGACGACCCCGTCGGGTCCCGAGCGGACCTCCCGGTCCCGGTCCTGCACCGTGGCCTCCGGCACCCGGCGCCCGCTCTCGTCCACCACCTCGATCGGGGCGTTGGGTGGCCGGGGTGGTGCCGGCACCGGAGTCCCGGCCGTGATCACGGCCAGGGCGAGCGACGTGGCGACGACCCCCGCAGCGGGAGGCCACAGCCGGCGCGTGGCCGAGGGCGTGACCTCCACCTGGTGGGTGCGACCACGTCGACGGGTCAGGTGGGACGTCATAGGAGACCTCCGGCGGTCATGGTGGCGGCGGCGACGAGCGAGGCCCCGGCATACACCCCGGTCGCGGTGAGGGTGGTGCCCCAGACGGTCCGCTCCCAGCCCTGTCGCTGGGCGTCGTTGGCGATCAGCGAGGGCACCACGACGGTCGCGGCGGTCAGGCCGCGCCAGGGGATGAAGTCGCCCTGCGACAGATAGGTCATGGCGATCTCCACGGTCCAGGCCACGACGGACCCGACGAGGAGCATGGCGGCGAGCTTGCGCCGCCCGAACAGCAGCAGTCGAGGCATCAGGACGTGCACGACCAGTGCCCAGGTCACCAGGGCGACCACCACGGTGAAGACCAGGTCGGACCAGCGCGGCCCCACCAGCGCCAGATAGGCGCCCGTGACGAAGCCACCGGAGCGCAGGCCGAGCCGGGAGAACACGACCATGCCGACGAGGACCGACAGGGCCACGGCATACAGCAGGATCTCGCGCGGATAGCCGGTGACCGAGGCCAGGTGCATGGGCTGGTCCACCGCCGCCCCCGGCGCGATCGCCAGCAGGACCGAGGCCAGCCAGGCGACGACGCCGAGGAAGGCCGTGGTGGCCAGCACCACCAGGACCGTACGACCCGGGCGCTGGCGCGCCATGTCGTGCGCGATGATCCCGGGGATGAGGAAGCCGATCCCCGCGATCCCGGCCAGGCTCGGGTCCAGGTTCCCCAGGGCGCGAGCCAGCAGGGCGGTGGTCATGATCAGACCCAGACCGACGAGGACCTCGATCTCGAACTTCCTGCGGCCGTAGAGGATCCGGCGGCGACCGATCACCCGGTTGACGATGACGAAGGTGAGGTAGCCGATGCCCAGGGTGCCGGCGACGGCCACCGGGCGGCCCAGGGCGAGCGCGAGGTATGCCGGGACGATGGCTCCCCCCGTGGTCAGCTGGATGCGCTCGTAGACGAGCATCGACAGGACGACTCCCACCAGCACCGTGATGCGGACGACCTCGGGGGTGAAGGCGTACTCAGGCACGAGCAGCCTCCCCCAGGCCGGGCACCCCGGCGCGACGCGTCGTCGCCGCCAGCACCCGCTGACGGCCCAGCGGTGCCCGGGCCGGAAGCATCGACTCGGCGATCTCGTCGTCGGAGCGGTCGCCCAGCAGGTGCGCGAAGTGCTCGATCAGCAGCTCGGCCTGGTCCGTGTGGATGTTGATCATGCCCACGAGGACCCCCTCCTCCCCGGGGACCAGCCCCGCGATCGTGCTCAGGATCTCCTCGAGGCTGGGCTGCACGGTCTCCCCGAGGTGGTGGATCCGGTCCCGGTCGTACCCGCGCTCGACCATCGTGGCGGTCACCGTCTCCTCGTAGGCCCCGAAGGTGATGACGTGATCGAGGTAGCCCGCCAGGTCGTCGGGCACCATGTGGGCGAAGAGCTCGGCCCGCCGGCCCCGGTCATGACGGTTGTTCAGCACGCCGATCACCGGGGCGCCCTCGGGAAAGACCGGCTTGAGGTTGGCGAAGGTGAGGATCACCGACTCGCGGTCGTTGGCGGCGAACATCGGCACCCACAGGATCCGCTTGCCGAGGATGTCGTAGGTGCGCAGCCGGACCACGCCGACGTCCGGGACCGACTTCCACATGCCGCGGATGGCGACCTCGCGGGGAATCCCCAGCAGCCGGGCGATCTCCAGCCCGGTGGCCACGTTGTCGCGGAACTGGAGGTAGTCGAAGCCGCGCATGTCGTCGTCGGTGACCTGCGCGGGATCGGCGTAGATCAGCGTGGACCCGCGCTCGGCGGCATTGCGCGCCAGCCGCTCCCGCAGGTGGGGACGGTCCTCCGCCGTCACCAGGATCCCGTTGCGGGGGATGGTCCGGGACAGCGAGTCCGCGATCTCCTCCAGGGTCTCGCCCATCTCCTCCTGGTGGTCCAGGCGCACGTTGGTGATGACCGTGATGTCCGAGCGGACCATGAACTCCTGGGCGTACTCCTGGTAGAGCGGTCGCACGGCCATGCATTCGATGACCAGCGCCTCCACGTCGGGCTGCACGTGCTCGGCCACGACGTCGATCTGCTCGTTGATGGTGGCGGCTCCCCGGCGGGCGATGGGGGTCTCGTGACCGTTGGGGGAGATGACCCGGGCGGCCGACCCCGTCGTCTTGGCCACCGTCACGTAGCCGCCCTCGCGCAGGACCCCGGCCATCAGGCGAGTCACGGTGGACTTGCCCCGGATCCCGTTGACGTGCAGCCGCACGTCCAGCTGGTCCAGCCGACGCCGGTGGGCCTGGGTGGCCTACCGCCAGTAGCCCATCGTCACCAGGCACAGGAGCAGCAGGAAGCACACCCCCACCAAGGGCCTGATCACGAGGTGGTCCTGGCCAGGCCGAGAGGGACGACACCGTGCGGGAGCGGGGCGGCTGTGAGGGCGTCGCGCAGGTCCTCGAGCAGCCCGGCACCGTCGGTGTGCTCCTCGGTGAGAAGCACCCCACGGACCACCAGGTCACCGACCCGACCGACCGGCACCACGCTCCGATCGGCGCGGTCGCGCAGCACCAGGTCCCGCACCGATGCGGGCAGGCTCGCCTCGAGGGCTGCCAGGCCCAGGGCGTCGGTCTCGGGCAGCAGGGCGGCCACCGTGGCCTCGTCCAGCGCGAAGGGGGCGTCGGAGCGGCGCAGGCGGTGCTCCAGGTGCCGGGACAGGCAGCGCAGCGCCGCCTGGGCCTGGTCGGGGGAGATGTCCGCGCGAGGATCCAGCCGTATGGCGATGGCCGCGAGCGGGCGCCGGTGGCGGCGCGCGCGGGTGATCTCCTCGTCGGCACGCAGGGCGGCGAGGTCGGCGTCGACCAGCCCGAGGGAGGACAGCGCGGGTCGGACGTCGGCCGGACGCCCCCGGCGCAGGGTGGCCTGCAACCGCCGGGCCGATCCGCCCAGCAGCCCCGCCACCCAGCCGACGAGCACGAGCGAGAGGACGAGGGTCAGCAGCGTCGGGAAGGCCGTGGGTCGCCAGCCTCCTGTCTCTCGGACAGCCACCGCGCTCGCCGTGGCGCCGAGGACCCCCACCCCCAGGCCGAGGAACCCGTCGACGAGGGTGCCCGCGCAGGCCGTGACCGGGATCAGGGCGAGGACGACCAGGCGGGCTCCCCCGGCGCCGGTGAGGGCCGCCCCTCCGGCCGTGGCCGCCGACAGGCTCAGCAGCACCGAGCTGGTGTGCAGCTCAGTCCATCGGGTGCGCAGCGCCTTCATGCCGGTCCTCCTTCTTGACGAATCGCCGGCAGGCCAGCGCATAGATCATGGTGGCCGCAGCCATGGCTGCGGCAGCGTGCGTCAGCAGCTCGCCGACATCGGGTCTCACGAGGTCACCGTCCTTGGCAGGTGTGGAGGTCGTAGATGAGCAGCCCGTCGAGGACCCGGGCCGAGCAGGTGGCTCGCACCCAGGCGTCGATCCGGGCGGACTGGGTCCAGGGTCGGCGGCGCGGGGTGGCGGGGCGGGGCCGGGCCAGGTAGTACCCCACCCGACCGGCCCGGGCCCTGGTGCGGAAGTCCTCCAGGGTCGGTGCGGGGTCGCTGCCCAGGTAGCCCCCGATCGCCATGACGGGGACCCGGGCCGCCAGCTGGTAGCGGGCAGCCTCCTCGGCGCCAGGAACGGCGGCGGCCCAGTCGTGGGTGGAGGCGGCGAGGAGGGACACGACCTGGGGGGTCTGGTCCGCGGGAGATCGGGGAGCGGGCCTGGCGGAGGCCGCCGGGGACCCGGCAAGGAGTCGGTCGGTGGGCCGGGCGCTGGGGCTCGGCCCCCGGTGGGGGCGGGTCAGGCCGGCCAGGGAGTAGGCCAGGGGCGTGGCGAGCAGGGCGACCAGGCCCAGCACGAGCGTGGCCCGCCACAGGACCGGGTGGCGGTCGGCGGCGCCGAGGCAGAGCAGTGCTCCCGCTCCCGCGGCCAGGACCAGCCACCCGAGCCAGGGCGCCCACCCTCGTTCGTGGTGCCGGAGGAGGTGGACCGCCCAGGCCGCGGTCAGCACCAGGGCCGCGGCGTGGGCACGGCCGGCGGGCTCGTGCCGGACCCGACCGACCTCGTGCACGGCGAGGGGCACGACGACGGCCACGGGAGGCACCAGCACCAGGGAGTAGTACGCGTGGGTCGGGCCCCGCATGAACGACAGGGTCACCCAGCCGGTCGCCAGCCAGACGGCCGACATGACGGCCATCCCCCGCACCAGGTCCTGGCGCGGCTGTGCGCGGCGGAGGTGGAGGACCGCGACGACCGCCACGACCGCGGCCGGCAGCAGCCAGGAGATCTCGATGCCGAACTCGCCCTGGAAGAGCCGCCAGGGCCCGGGTCGCGACCCGAAGGCGCGCCGAGCACCCCCGGCCATGCGGGCCACGCCATTGTAGCCCCACGCGAGCTGGAGCAGGGAGTCGTCGGTCGACCCACCGAGGTAGGGCCGTCGGTCCCGCGGCCAGAGCTCCACCAGCAGCGGGTACCAGCCTGCGCTGACGAGGAGGACCCCGAGCGTGGCGCCCAGCTGGGCCAGCTTGCGTCGCAGGGACGCCGGGGCGCACAGCAGGTAGAGCACGACCAGCGCCGGCAGGTGGAGGAAGGCGCCGAGCATCTTGGCCAGGAAGCCCGCGCCCGTCACGGCGGCGGCGGTCAGGAGCCAGGGGGTCGACGCGGTGCGGGCCGCTCGCACCGCGCACCAGGTGCCGACCGTCATGGCCAGGGCGGTGACGGCATCGGGGTTGTTGTGGCGGAACATCATCGCGGACACCGGAGTCGCGGCCATGATCGTCCCGGCCAGGAGGGCGGCCCCGGGCCCGGTCTCCCGCCGGACCGTCGCGTGCACGGCCAGCGCGGCAGCGACCCCCATGAGCGCCTGAGGTGCCAGCAGGCTCCACGACGAGAAGCCGAGCACGCGGGCGGACAGCGCGGGGACCAGCACCCCCAGCGGGGGCTTGTCCACGCTGACGACGTTGCCCGGGTCCAAGGACCCGAAGGCCAGCGCCGTGAGGTCCCGGGTGCCCGCCCAGCTCGCCGCCGCGTAGTACTCGTTGCCGAACCCGTTGACGGGCAGGTCGTACAGGTAGCAGGTCGCGACCGTGAGCGCCAGCAGCCAGGCTCCTCGCGCGCGGGCCCAGGAGCGGGCAGCCCTGTGCCCGTCGGTGGTGCCACTCATCGCACGAGACTCCCGACTTCCGACCTGGGTCCTGCGGTGCCAGGACCCGTGCCGCGGCCGACCGGGGATGGTCCTGCCGCGCACCACACAGACGCCACACGCACCACGGTGGTTGGTGCCTGACGCGAACTTCTCCCGGCACCGGGTTCGGGTGCAGCCCGGCGCGACGGCAGTCGGCCACCGGCGTCCGGGGTCGACGAGGCCCCCGCACCACCGTCCGGGACAGGTGGTGCGGGGGCTGCGCGACCCCCTCGGGGAAGGACGGGGGTCAGCTCGTCGCCGGATCCGACCGGTGCGAGCGACTACTTCTTCAGGCCCGCGGTCTTGGTGATCCAGGCGTGGATGTGAGCGATGTCCTCGGCGTTGAAGCCCCGCGGGTTGGCGACCTGGACGAAGCCGACGACCTTGTCGTCACGCATGACGAGCGACCCGTTGTCGATGGGCCCCTCCAGCGTGAAGGAGGAGGGCTTGCCGTAGTAGCTCGCCCACCCGTTGTGGTTCTTGGCGGTCACCGAGCTCTTGCCGACGCTGAGGGTGTGGTTGATGCCCTCGGGGCCGTTGAAGGCCACGACGTCGAGCTTCTCGCCCTTCTTGGGGTGGGCGTCGGACAGCGCCACCGGCTTGACCCGCTTCACGGGCTTGTCCAGGTGCAGGAGCATCGCCCCGGACTTCGTGGGGTCGTTGCCCTTCCAACCCTTGACGGGGAAGGGAATCTTGCGCTCGGTGACGTTCACCGCCTCGCGGGTGATGTCACCGGTCACCTTGGAAGCCCCCAGGCAGGGCATGGACCCCTCGTCCGTGAGGACCCATCGGGGAGCGACGAGGACGCCGCTGCAGACGTGGTTGCCGGCGCCGTCGAGGAGGGCGACGACACCCGGGTTGGCGGGCAGACGGCCGCCACCCTGGGCCGCGGAGGCGGGAGCGGCGCCGGCGAGGCCGCCGGCAAGGACCGCCGCGGCGGCGAGGGCGGCGGAGACAGTGGTGGGACGCATGAGAACATTCCTTCCCTAGGAAGATGTGGACGATTATCATTCTCATCTTGAAACGGGAGATTGTCCACCCGTGATCGTCGCAGCACCCCTCCCCTGCCCACGATCGTGTGCCTCCCCCGCTGGGCTCCGGCAGGCCACGCACACGGTCCCGGCACGCCGACGAGGAGCGGTCCGGGCAGGCCGGAGCCCCCGCGTGAGGGGGGGTCGCGGGGGCTCCGGGTCGGTGGGGGCGATCCGCTCGAGGCGGTCGCCGGGCTCAGTCTGTCAGACGCGCTCCCACCCGCGCTGCGGCGCGCGGGTCCCGACGCCACGCCCGGGGCGGGCCGTGCGGGAACGGTAGACGACGTACGGCCGGTTGAGGTAACCGACGGGCGCGGAGAAGACGTGCACGAGCCGGGTGAACGGCCACAGCGCGAACAGGCAGCAGGCCACCAGCGTGTGCAGCTGGAAGCCGAGCGGGGCCGCCGCCATCAGGTCCGCGTCGGGGTGGAGGGTGAGGAACTGGCGATACCAGATCGACACGCCCTCGCGGTAGTTGTAGTGCTCCGGCAGCGGGCCGGGGTTGCCGATGCCGGAGGCGTGCCACCCGAGGGTGTTGGACAGGCCGAGCAGGATCGCGAGGACGAGGAAGACGTACATCACCTTGTCCATCGGGGTCGTCGCGCTGAACACCGGGCCGGTCGTGCGGCGGCGGTAGACCAGGATCGCGATGCCCGCCAGCGTCAGGAAGCCCGCGAGCAGGCCGACCGAGACCGCCAGGAAGTGGTAGATCTCCTGGGAGATGCCCACGGCCTCGGTCCAGCCCTGGGGGACCAGCAGACCCATCAGGTGCCCGAGCACCACGAAGAGGATGCCGAAGTGGAACATCGGCGAGCCCCAGCGCAGCAGCCGGGCCTCGTAGAGCTGGCTCGACCGCGTGGTCCAGCCGAACTTGTCGTACGTGTAGCGCCACCAGTGCCCCACGACGAAGACCGTCAGGCAGACGTAGGGGAAGACCACCCATAGCAGCATGTTCATGAACGTCCTCCGTGCAGGCTCGCGGCGAGGTCCTCGACGCTCGGGTCGAGGGCGGGGTGAGGGTTGAGGCGGGGGTCGATCTCGTAGGGCGCGAGGCCCACATCCTCGGCCGGCGGTCCGGCCGCGACGAGGCGGGCGACGGCGGTGGACTCGTCGCCGTCCAGGGGCGGCAGCGTGGCGCACACCGCGACCAGCACGTCGGCCCAGGGGGATCCACGGTCGAGGAGCGCGAGGCGCAGGACCTCCAGCCCGGCCCGGTGGTCGAGCACCAGCCCGAGGGCGACCTCCAGGTCGACGGTGCCGCCGAGCTCCAGCACGACTGCCAGGTGGTCGGGCAGCTCGTCGTCGCCGATCTCGACGCCGGCCCGGCGATAGGCCTGCTTGAACTGCACCAGGGCCATCCCGCGCTTGCGGGTGTCGCCGTGCGCGAAGTACGTCAGGTAGGGCGCGCAGCGGCGGGTGTGGTCGAAGGTGTCGACGTACCTGGTCTGCAGCTCGTCCAGGCGACCGGCGTCGTATGCCGCGGAGACAGCCGTCGCCACCCGCCCGAGGGGTTCGGCGACCACCGCGGGCAGCCGCGCCAGCGTCGCCCGCAGCAGGGGCAGGTGGGCCACGAGCTGCTCGTCGGGGTAGCCGAGCAGCAGCGAGGCGCACTGCCAGCTGGCCCGCATCGCGTCCTCGGGCACCGGCAGCTGGGCCTGCTTGCGGCGCCGCAGGGCGAGCCTCACGAGATCTGCTCCGGGGGGATGGCGCCGGAGTCGCGCGACGCGGAGGGGTCGGCGCCCATGGGCATCCCGTCGCCCTCGCGCAGCGCGTCCTCGGTGACGCCGGCGCCGAGGGCGCCCCCGGCGGCGGCCCCCAGGTCGGAGGTGCCCGCCCCCGGGCCGGTGGGTCCGCCCGGGAACAGGCCCTCGGGCATCCCCTTGCCGTCCCAGCTCAGCAGGTTGACCCGGCCCTGCGAGGAGCCGCCGCCGACGAGGGTGTCGGCGGTCTGGCGGGCCTGCAGCATCTGGAAGTTCTCGACCGCGATGGGGGTGAGCGCGCCGGAGCCCTCGCCGAAGGCGCCCTGCGCCCCGGTCTGGTAGGCGCTGACCGAGCAGTCGGTGGCGAGCTCCTCCAGCCCGTGCGCCTCCTCGGCGTGGGCCGTGGGGATGACGTAGCGCTCGTCGTACTTCGCCAGCGCGAGCAGCCGGAACATCTCGTACATGTCCTCCTCGGACATGCCGACCGACGCGGGGATCTCCTCGCGGGGATCGCGACCAAGGTTGATGTCGCGCATGTACGACCGCATGGCGGCGAGCCTGCGCAGCACCCGGTCCACGGGGGCGACGTCGCCGGCCGTGAACAGGTTGGCGAGGTACTCCACCGGGATGCGCAGGGTCTCGATGGCGTTGAACAGGTTGTCCCTGTCCTCGCCGTCGTGGCCGGACCCGGCGATGGCGTCGACGACCGGCGACAGCGGCGGGATGTACCACACCATCGGCATGGTGCGGTACTCCGGGTGCAGCGGCAGCGCCACCTGGTAGTCGTTGATCAGGCGGTAGACCGGCGACCGCTGGGCGGCGGTGATCCAGTCGGACGGGATCCCCGCCCGCTCGGCCTCGGCGACCACCGCGGGGTCGTGCGGGTCCAGCAGCACCGACCGCTGCGCGTCGTACAGGTCGCGGTCGTCCGGGGTGGAGGCCGCCTCGAGCACCCGGTCGGCGTCGTACAGCACCAGGCCGATGTAGCGCAGCCGGCCCACGCAGGTCTCCGCGCACACCGTCGGGATGCCGACCTCGATGCGCGGGAAGCAGAAGGTGCACTTCTCGGCCTTGCCGGTCCTGTGGTTGAAGTAGACCTTCTTGTAGGGGCAGCCGGAGATGCACATGCGCCACCCGCGGCAGGCCTCCTGGTCCACCAGGACGATGCCGTCCTCCTCGCGCTTGTAGATCGCGCCGGAGGGGCACGACGCCGCGCACGAGGGGTTGAGGCAGTGCTCGCAGATCCGCGGCAGGTAGAACATGAAGGTCGACTCGAGCTCGGTCCTGACCTTGTCCTCGATGCCCTTGAGCATCACGTCCTGGTGCATCGTCTCGATCGAGCCGCCGAGGTCGTCGTCCCAGTTGGCCGACCACGAGATGTTCATCGGCTTGCCGCTGATCAGCGAGTGCGGTCGGGCCACCGGGAAGTGCTGCTGCGCAGGGGCGTCGAGCAGCGTCTCGTAGTCATAGGTCCAGGGCTCGTAGTAGTCCTGGATCGAGGGCATCTTGGGGTTGACGAAGATGCTGAGGAGCTTCTTGAGCCGCCCGCCCGCGCGCAGCCGGATCCGGCCGTCGGCGCCGAGCACCCAGCCGCCCTGCCACTCCTCCTGGTCCTCGTAGCGCCGCGGGTAGCCCAGGCCGGGCCGCGTCTCGACGTTGTTGAACCACACGTACTCCGTGCCGGAGCGGTTGGTCCACGCCTGCTTGCAGGTGACCGAGCAGGTGTGGCAGCCGATGCACTTGTCGAGGTTCATGACCATCGCCATCTGGGCCATCACGCGCATGGGACGTCTCCTTCGTATGCCGAACCGGTGGCGGCCATCAGTACGTGACCTGCTGCGAGCGCTTGCGGATGATCGTGACCTCGTCGCGGTTGTTGCCGGTCGGGCCGATGTAGTTGAAGAAGTAGGACAGCTGGGCGTACCCGCCGACGAGGTGGCTGGGCTTGACCATGATCCGGGTCATCGAGTTGTGGATGCCGCCGCGCCGGCCGTTGTGCTCGGTGAGCGGCACGTCGATGAGCCGGTCCTGGGCGTGGGGCATGTAGACCGTGCCCTCGGGCATCCGGTGGGTGACGATGACGCGGGAGGCGACGACGCCGTTGCGGTTGACCGCCTCCACCCAGTCGTTGTCGCGGACCCCGATCTTGGCGGCGTCCTTGTCGGACATCCAGATCGACTGACCGCCGCGGCCCAGGGACAGCATGAACAGGTTGTCCTGGTACTCCGAGTGGATCGACCACTTGTTGTGCGGCGTGAGGTAGCGCACCGACACCGACACTCCCCGCTCGTCCTCGGTCACCTCGCCCAGCGGGCGCTCGCCGAAGAGCTGGGTCATGTTGAGCGGCGGCCGGAAGGTCGGCAGCGTCTCGCCCATCTTCTGCATCCAGTCGTGGTCGAGGTAGAAGTGCTGCCGCCCGGTGAGGGTGTGGAAGGGCTTGAGCCGCTCGATGTTGATGGTGAAGGGGCTGTAGCGGCGCCCCCCGGACTCCGACCCGGACCACTCCGGGGAGGTGATGACTGGGACCGGCGCGGCGACCGTGTCGGCATACGTGATCTGCTTGCCCTCGTGCTCGGCGGCGAGGTCGTGCAGCTGGTGGCCGGTGCGCTTCTCCAGGGTCCTGAAGCCCTGGGTGGCGACGTGGCCGTTGGTGGTGCCGGACAGCGCCATGATCATCTCCGCCGCCTGCACCGCGGTGTCCAGGCGCGGGCGCCCGGCCGCGGGCCCGGAGCGGACCAGGCCGTTCTTGCGGCCCAGCCACTCCACCTGCTTCGTGACGTCGTAGGTGATGCCCTTGCAGGTGGTGCCCAGCGTGTCGAGCAGGGGCCCGACCGCGGTCATCCTGGCGTGGACCGCGGTGTAGTCCCGCTCGACGACGGCGAGCACCGGCATCGTCCGGCCCGGCACCGGCTCGCACTCGCCCTTGGCCCAGTCGAGCACCCGGCCGTGGACGCTGGCCATCGCCTCGGGGGTGTCGTGCCACAGCGGCTTGGCGACCAGGTCCTTGCGGGTGCCCAGGTGGGTCTTGGCCAGCTCGCTGAACACCTCGGCGATGGTGACGAAGGCATCCCAGTCGGTGCGCGACTGCCACGGCGGCGCGATGGCCGGGTTGAACGAGTGGATGAAGGGGTGCATGTCCGTGGTGTTGATGTCGTTCTTCTCGTACCACGTCGCCGCCGGCAGCACCACGTCGGACAGCAGGGTGCTGCTGGTCATCCGGAAGTCGATGGTCATCAGCAGGTCGAGCTTGCCCTCGTGGGCCTGCTCGGGCCACTCGATCGTCGCCGGGCGCTTGTCCGCCGGTGCCTCCTCGGCGTTGACGCCGTGGTCGGTGCCGAGCAGGTGCTTGAGGAAGTACTCGTCGCCCTTGGCCGAGGAGCCGAAGAGGTTGGCCCGCCACAGGGTGAGGACGCGCGGCCAGTTCTCCTCGGCCTCGGGGTCCTCGGCGGCGAACCGCAGCTCGCCCTTCTTGAGCTGGTCCACGACGTAGGCCGGGACCTCCATCCCGGCGGCCTCGGCCTCGTCGGGCAGGGCCACCGAGGAGCGGTTGAAGGTGGGGTACGACGGCGCCCAGCCGAGTCGCGCGGCCTGCGCCACCAGGTCGGCCACCGCCACGCCCGGGAAGGCGCCGCGGCCCGCGCCGATGTCGTCGGCGGAGTAGGTGTCGTAGCGGTACTGGCTGGTGTGGAGGTACCAGTAGGTCGTCTGGTTCATGTGGCGCGGCGGGCGCACCCAGTCCAGCGCGAAGGCCGTGTGCTGGAAGCCCATGAGGGGGCGGGCCTTCTCCTGGCCGACGTAGTGCGCCCAGCCGCCGCCGTTGCGGCCCTGGCAGCCGGTGATCGTCGTCAGGACGAGCATCGCGCGGTAGATCAGGTCGGAGTGGTACCAGTGGTTGGTGCCGGCGCCCATGAGGATCATCGAGCGGCCCTGGGTGTCCACGGCGTTCTGCGCGAACTCCCGCGCGATCCGGGCGCACTGCTCGGCGGGCACGCCGGTGATGTCCTCCTGCCAGGCCGGGGTGTAGGCCGCGAGGACGTCGTCGTAGCCGGTCGGCCACTGCCCCGGCAGGCCCGGGCGGGCCACGCCGTACTGCGCCAGCATCAGGTCGAAGACCGTGGTGACGTAGCCGTCGCCCAGCTGCCGCACGGGCACGCCGCGGTGCTGCAGGGTGGCCTTGCCGTCCAGCGCGTCGAAGCGCGGCAGCGCGACCTCGGCCACCTGGGCGCCCTCGGCCATCATCGACAGCGCGGGGCGCACGTCGCCGAGGTCGAGGTTCCACCGCCCGACGCCCTCCTCGCCGAAGCGGTGCCCGATCGAGCCGCGCGGCACGACGACCTCGCCGGTGACCTCGTCGACGAGCATGGGCTTCCACATGGCGTTCTCGGAGGTCGACTCGGGGCCGCCCGCGACGTCACCCGCGACCGCGAACTTGCCCGGCACCCAGCGCAGCTCGCCGTCCTCGCCGCGCTCCTGGTCCAGCCAGACGAGATAGGGCAGGTCGGTGTAGGTCGTGGTGTAGTCCCGGAAGAAGTCCACCTGCCGGTCCACGAAGAACTCCTTGAGCACCACGTGGCCCATGGCCATGGCCAGCGCCGCGTCGGTGCCCGGCATGGCCCGCATCCACTCGTCGGCGAACTTGACGTTCTCGGCGTAGTCCGGGGAGACGACGACGACCTTCTGGCCGCGGTAGCGCGCCTCGGTCATCCAGTGGGCGTCCGGCGTGCGGGTCAGGGGGACGTTGGAGCCCCACATCATCAGGTAGGCCGCGTCCCACCAGTCACCCGACTCGGGCACGTCCGTCTGGTCGCCGAACATCTGCGGCGAGGCCGGCGGCAGGTCGGCATACCAGTCGTAGAAGGACAGCATTGTGCCGCCGATGAGCTCGGTGAACCGCGCGCCGGAGGCATAGGACACCATCGACATGGCCGGGATCGGCGAGAAGCCCGCGATCCGGTCGGGGCCCCAGCGCTTGATGGTGTAGACCTGGGCGGCCGCGACGATCTCGGTGGCCTCGGCCCAGGAGGCCCGCACCAGGCCGCCCTTGCCGCGCGCCGACTGGTAGCGGCGGCGGCGCTGCGGGTCCTGCACGATCGAGGCCCAGGCGAGGACCGGGTCGCCGTACTCCTGCTTGGCCGCGCGGTACATCTCCAGGAGCACGCCGCGCAGGTAGGGATAGCGCACCCGCGTCGGCGAGTAGGTGTACCAGGAGAAGGCCGCGCCACGGGGACAGCCGCGGGGCTCGTACTCCGGGCGGTCGCCGCCGGTCGAGGGATAGTCGGTCTGCTGGGCCTCCCAGGTGATGATCCCGTCCTTGACGTAGACCTTCCACGAGCAGGAGCCGGTGCAGTTGACGCCGTGCGTGGAGCGCACGACCTTGTCGTGGCTCCACCGGTCGCGGTAGAACGCGTCGGCCTCACGACCGCCCACCTCGTGGATGGTCCGGCCGTCCGGGCTGATCGCCGACCGGGTGAAGAACCGGCGCGTGCCGACGAGCGCCTCGGCGAGCGGACCGTCGATGCCCGACGGGCTCTTGCCCCGGGTGGTGGACGTGCTCATGCAGATCTCCTGGTGGACTCGTCGGTGCGGGTGGTGACGGTATGCCGCAGCGGGGTGCGGGTGGTCAGCGTGGCCGTGGTGACGGCGATGTCGGCGTGGGGCCGCAGCGTGACGTCGACCCGGGTCTCGCCGAGCCGCTCCAGGACCCCGCCGAGCAGTCCTCGACGGAAGGCGTAGAGCACGGGGGCGTGCCGGGCCGCGATGGCGAGGAAGGGCGCCCGGGTCAGCTCCAGCTCCACCTGGCGGCCGTCGCCGGTGAGCACCAGGTCGTGACGGAAGCCCCAGCCCGCCATCACGTCGACGACGAGCTCGGCGGTGCTGAGCCACTGCCCCGGGGTGGTCGCGGGGGCCCAGGCGGGCGGGGTCACCTGGGCCCGCTCCAGGGCCCAGGTGCGGGCGGCCTCCTCCATCCGGGCCGAGCCCTCCGGCTCGGGCAGCCCCCAGTGGGAGGTGACCAGGCCGGACAGCTCGCGGTGGGTGGGGTCGAGCCGCACCTCGGCAGGGACCAGGCGATAGAGGGTGCGGGGGCGGCCGACCCGGCCGCCGCGCTCCGAGCAGGCCTCGACGACGTGGGCGTCGACGAGGACCCGCAGGTGGGCGCGGGCCGTGGTGACGTGGACGCCGAGGTGGGCGGCGACCTCCTGGGCGGTGACGCCCCGGGCCCGGCCGTCGGTGAGCCGGGGCGCCCGGGCGAGCAGGTCGATGACCCGACGGCGCGGCGAGGGGGCGAGCAGGCTGGGCCGGGGGCCGGGCTCGGGCGCCCAGGTGTCGGGCAGCGGCGTGGCGAGGGTCACCCGGCCTCCTCCCCTGACGCGCTCGCGCCACGGCGATGAATCCTCTTAATCGATCGGACAGTCGCAGTCTAACCCTGGACCGGCCCCGCGCGCAGTCCCGAACCACCGTCCTCCAAATTGGATTCGTATGACAAACTTGCAGGTGAAAAGATCCGCAGAATCCCTCTCAGCCTGTCACCTTGTACGACGCACCACAGGGTCCTAGCGTGTTGCGCAACGATCCTTCAAATTCGAGGAGTCGCCCGTGAGCACCCCTGCTCGCAGCTCGGCCGTCCCCGCCTCGGCGGCGGCCGCACCCCACCCGGCCGAGGCCGGCGCCGGCGCCGGCCGGGTCCTGACCTGGTCCACGATCTCGTTCACCGTGATGTTCGCGGTCTGGATGATGTTCGGCATCCTGCAGAAGCCCATCCGGGCCGAGCTGCACCTGTCCGAGGAGCAGTACTCCTGGATCCTCGCCGCCGCCATCCTCAACGGGTCGATGTGGCGTCTGCCGGCCGGGATGCTCACGGACCGCGTCGGCGGCCGCAAGGTCTTCACGGCGCTGCTCCTGCTGGGCGCGGTCCCGGCCTACCTCGTGGCGCACGCCCACTCCTACTCCATGCTCCTGCTGCTCGCCTTCCTCGTGGGCTTCGTGGGCAACTCCTTCAGCGTCGGGGTGGCCTGGAACTCCGCGTGGTTCGGCCGCCGGCGGCAGGGCTTCGCGCTCGGGCTCTTCGGGGCGGGCAACGTCGGGGCCTCGGTCACCAAGTTCATCGGCCCGCCGCTGATCGCCGGCACCGCCGGCGCGACCTACCTCGGCATGGTCGAGGGCGGCTGGCGCCTCGTCCCGGTCATCTACGCCGTGCTGCTCGTGGTCCTCGCGGTGCTCACGTGGTGCGGGACGCCGAGCGCGGACCGGATGCCGGGGGCGGCCAAGCCCCTGTCGGAGATGCTGGTCCCGCTGCGGCAGGTGCGCGTCTGGCGCTTCAGCCTCTACTACGTCGCGGTGTTCGGCGCCTACGTCGCGCTGTCGAGCACGCTGCCCAACTACTACCAGGACAACTACGACGTCTCCCTGACCCAGGCGGGGCTGCTGACGGCGCTGTTCATCTTCCCCGCCTCGCTGCTGCGCCCGGTCGGCGGCTGGTTCTCCGACCGCTTCGGCGCGCGCAGGGCGATGTACGGCACCTTCGTGGTCATGCTCCTCACCAGCGGGCTGCTGATGATGCCGAGCGGCCACCTGGTCATCAGCCACCCCGACGGGCGCACCAGCGAGCACCTGCCCTGGGCGCTCGGGCTCGTGCCGTTCACCGTGCTGGTCTTCCTGCTCGGGTGCGCGATGGGCGTCGGCAAGGCCGCGGTCTACAAGCACATCCCCGAGTACTTCCCCGACAACGTCGGCTCCGTCGGCGGCCTCGTCGGCATGCTCGGCGGCCTGGGCGGTTTCTTCCTGCCGCCGCTGTTCGCGTACTCCAAGGCGTGGAGCGGGTTCCCGTCGAGCACCTTCTTCGTGCTCTTCCTGCTCACCGCCGTCTGCCTCGCCTGGATGCACCTGACCGTCGTGCGGATGCTGCACCAGCAGTCCCCGCACCTCGCCGACCGTTTCGACCACTGACCCCCCACCGACTGGAGACCACACCATGAGCACCGCGACCGACGCCCGCACCGGGGGTGAGTGGCTGCAGGCCTGGGACCCGGAGAACGACGCGACCTGGGACAAGGGCCTCGCCTGGCGCACCCTGTGGATCACGACCTTCTCGCTCACCATGTGCTTCGTCGCGTGGTACCTCCCGAGCGCGATCATCCCCAAGCTCAACGCCCTGGGCTACTCCTTCAGCAAGCAGGAGCTGTACTGGATGTCGGCGATGCCCGGTCTGGCCGCCGGCCTGCTGCGCATCGTGTGGATGGTCCTGCCCCCGATCATGGGCACCCGCAGGATGGTGGCCCTCACCACGCTGCTGCTCGTGCTGCCGGTCCTCGGCTGGGGCGTGCGGGTGACCGCGCCGACCGCGCCCTACTGGGAGCTGATGGTCCTGGCCTTCCTGGCCGGCATCGGCGGCGGCGCCTTCTCCGGCTTCATGCCGTCCACGTCGTACTTCTTCCCCCGGCGCCTGCAGGGGACCGCGCTCGGCCTGCAGGCCGGTCTCGGCAACCTCGGCGTCTCGCTGGTGCAGCTCCTCACGCCGTGGCTCATCGGCTTCTCGATGATCGGCTTCCTCGGCCACTCCGAGATGATGAAGGTGCCTGGCAAGCCCTCCAAGGAGGTGTGGTACCAGAACGCCGCGTTCGTCTGGATCCCCCTGGTCCTCGTCGGTGCCGCCCTCGCCTGGACCCTGCTGAGGTCGGTCCCGGTCAAGGCCAACCTCCGCCAGCAGTTCGACATCTTCGGCAACGTCGACACCTGGCTGATGACCCTGATCTACATCATGACCTTCGGCACCTTCGCCGGGCTGTCGGCGCAGTTCGGCCTGCTCGCGACCAATCTCTACGGCTCGGGCAACGCCGACATCGTCAGGGGCTCCGGCGCGACCGCCCAGATCCTGGTCCAGGGGTATGCCGTCCCCGACCCGGTCACCTTCGTCTTCTGGGGGCCGCTGATCGGCGCCCTGGCCCGGATGCTCTTCGCCCCGCTGACCGACAAGATGGGCGGCGCGATCTGGACCCTCGTCTCCGGCCTGGGCCTGATCGCCTCCATCGTCTGGACGATCCCGGCGCTGTCCCCGGACACCTCCTCCGCGACGGCCCTGCAGGGCGGGTTCACGCACTTCTTCTGGGGCATGATGCTGATCTTCCTGTTCTCCGGGATCGGCAACGCCTCGACCTTCAAGCAGATGCCGATGATCTTCGAGAAGCGCCAGGCCGGCGGCGTGATCGGCTGGACCGCGGCGATCGCGGCCTTCGGGCCCTTCTTCTTCGCCCTGGGCATCGGGACGATGGGCGCCACGGCGTTCTACTGGGTGGGCGTCGCCTGGGCGGTCATGTGCACGGCGATCACGTGGATGCGCTACGCCCGCAAGGGCGCTCCCAAGCCGGGGTGACGCCCCGCACCATCCGCAGCTCGGTCGCCCCGGTGCCGGCGAGCTCCTGGGTCGACCCGTCCTCGACGAAGCCCTGACGGCGATAGAAGGCCAGCGCCCGCTCGTTGCCCTGCAGGACCCACAGGTAGGCCGCCCGCTCCCCCAGGGCCGCCTCCACCAGCTGCCGGGCCGCGCCCGAGCCCCAGTGCTCGGGCAGGAGGTACAGCGACCACAGCTCGAGCTCGGCAGGCGCGTCGTCGTCGCGGGCCGGGCCGGCGCTCGCCCACCCCACGGGCGCGCCGGTCAGGTCGCGGGCGACCCAGGTGATCGCCCCCTCGACAGACTGCCCGGTCCGGTCGTGCTGCCGGCCGCGCTCGCGCCACCGGCGGGTGCTGTCCTCGTCGGAGCGGGCGTCGAAGACCTCGTCGGGCAGGAGCCCGCGGTAGGCGACCCGCCATACCCGGTTGTGGCCCGGGCCGATCACCTCGGCGTCGGCGGCGCGCAGGGGACTCACCTGGTAGCTCATGCCGCCAGACCAGGCACCCACCCTCGGACCGGTCCTCAGTCGGGCAGGACGTGACGCAGGTCGAGGCCGTCCTCGACGAGGTCCCCGGGCGCGGCCGCGGCGGTGCTGATGTCGACGGCGCACACGCCCGGCGTGACCATCGGGACCACCCGCACCTGCGGGTCGGGCACGCCCAGCTCGGTGAGGGTGCCGCGCACCAGGCCCAGGTGGATCCCGCAGATCACGTCCGGGTGGCGTCGGGCTGCCTCGAGCATCGGGCAGTAGGTCAGGGTCGCCTGGCAGCGGGTCGCCAGGTCCCCCTCGACGGTGACCGTCTCGGGCGGGTAGCCCCAGCGGGCGAGGGTGTCGACCAGGGGCCGCACCGGGATGCTCCCGCTCGTGTCGGTGCCCGAGGGCGTGGCCGCAGGCTCGACGGCCTGCCCGTGGGCCCGCACCCAGGCCGCTCCCGCACGGTCCGCCGCCTGCGCGCGGGCCGCCACGTCCGAGCCCGCCCGGCCGCCACCGGCCAGGGTCGCCGACAGCACGTCGGCGAGGATGACATAAGCGCTGGCGCTCACCGGGGCGGTGTCGGTGGCCCGGCGATAGACCTTGCGCGGGCGCCCCGGCCGCTCCCGCCGCTCGGGCTGGGACGCCAGGACGCCGGCCTGCTCGAGCTGGTCCAGGTGGAAGCGCACGGTCGTGACGTGCAGGCCCAGGGTGTCGGACAGGGCGAGGGCGGTCCACCGGTCGGGCTCGGCCTCGACGAGCTCGGTGATCTGACGGCGGACGCTCGACGAGAGCAGCGCCTCACGCTCCCTGGGCATGGCTCTCCTTCGACGGACGGGCCCTCGCGACGCGAGGGCCGTTGTCCCAGGGTAGTGGCGTGCCCGGAGCAGCAGGGGCCGGGATCCACCCCCTCGGTGGATCCCGGCCCCTGACGTACGAAGGGCGTCAGCCCTTGGCGCCGCGCGTGACGTTGACCGTGCAGCCGTCGGCGGCCTTGGTGAGCTTGGTCGTGAGCTCGACCTTCTGGGTCGACCCGGGCGCGACGTTCTCGAGCAGCTTGGAGGCGCGACCCATGACGTCCGAGCCGTGCACCCAGTTGATGGTGATGACGTAGTCCTTGGGCCCCTTGGCCGAGGACTTCAGGGTACCGGTGACCTTCTGCTCCCCGAGCTTGGTGTCGCAGTTGCCGTCCAGGGTGAAGTCCTTGCGGGCGCCCTCGAGGCCCTGGGGCTTGAGCACCGGCGGGACGACCAGGTCCTTGGGCGAGATGCCCGCGTCGTTGACCCGGGCGGCCTGGCCGGCGGCGCCGGGCGGGAAGGTCGTGGTCGTGGCGGTGGTGCGGGTGGCGCCGGAGCAGCCGGCCAGGGCGAGCGCAGAGGCCGCCGTGACCGCGGCCAGCGAGGCGCCGAGCTTCTTGGGAGCGACCATGGTCACTGCCACCTTCCCCCCGGCATACCCCGGGGCTGTCGGTCGGCTGCAGGGAGTCACGCATGCTCCCAGACTTGCAGCCTGATGAATACTTTACGTGACCATCATAGGCCAGATGCCGGGACTTTCACCCACTTTCCGTCACTTTTCCCGCAGCACTCTCCGAATCGCGATCACTGTCCGTCAGAGGCGGTATGTCGCCGCGGGCCGGTCCCGACGCCATCGGCGCCCGGACCGGCCCGCGCTCGGCAGCCAGGATCAGGCCGTGTCCGTCCCCTCCTCGTCCTCCTCGTCGCGACGACGCTTGGCGAGGACCAACAGCCAGGCGCCGACGAGGAGCATCCCGAGGCCTGCCGCGAGCAGGACCAGCACGTCGGCACCCGTCTTGGCGAGCTTGCCCGTCCGCGGGTCGACGTAGTAGCCCGCGGGGACCGGCTGGCCCGGCTGCCAGGTGGTGCCGTCGTTGGTGGAGATCACCATGCCCGGCATACCGCCGTAGACACCGCCCGGGATGATGCCCGGACCGTAGCCTCCGCCTCCGGTGCCACCGCCACCGGAGCCACCACCGGTGCCCGGCAGCGTGGTCCGGCCCCCGAGCACCTGGTCCGCGACCGGGGTGTCCGTGCTGTCGGAGGCCTTGGCACCGAGGGTCGACCCGTCGGAGTAGTAGGCCTGCGCCGACGCGACGTTCTGGATCGAGCCATAGCCCAGGTCACCGGACTTGACCGAGTAGGTCGTGGCCAGGCAGGAGGTCGAGGCACCCACCGCCAAGGGCGTGGCCAGGCACTCCTGGGCCGCGAGCCCGAGCATCGAGTCGGTGATCTTGACGCTGGGGATCTCGACCTGACCGGTGTTCGTCACCGTGAACGAGTAGGTGACCTTCTCGCCCTCGTCCGCGGTGCCGTTGCCGTTGACGTCCTGCAGGTCGGCCTGCTTGTCGAGCGTGTAGCCCGTGGTGAGGTCCAGCGGCACCGGGGCCTGGTCGATGTCCTTGACCACCTCGGTCGAGCCGAGGGGCTTGCCACTCACGTCCGCGGTGGTCTGGACCATGCCCTTGGCCACGTCATTCTCGGTGATGGTGTACTGCAGCACGCCGCAGCCGCACCACTGGGTCGGGTCCAGGACCGGGGTCCCGTCGGCGGCCTGTCCGCCGACCAGGGCAGCCAGCAGACCGGTGAGGCCGGTGGCCCGCTTGGCCATGATCGTGGATCCGCCCGGGGTGGTGATCCAGTCGGAGGTGACCGGTTGCTGGCGGACGGCACCCAGGTCGCAGACCAGTCGGTTGTCGGCATTGAGGCTGCCCTGGACCACCTTAACGTTGGCCATGGTCAGCATCGGGTCGCCGATGGTCACGTCGGTCAGACCCGCCGTACCCACGTTCTGCGACACGAGCGAGAAGTAGACGTAGTCACCGGCGTTCTTGATGCCGTCGCCGTTGTTGTCCACGAAGGTCGACCCGTCGGCCATGGTCAGCACGTTCTTCTGCACCTGGATGGCCGGGGAGGCCTTCTGCAGGAGGGTGGAGGTGATCTCCGGGTCCGTCTCGGCAGGCGGGTCGATGGTGTAGCCACCACCCACCGCCGTCACCAGCGTGGCGTGGTTGGTCACGTCACCGGCCAGCATGTCGGTCGAGGTGATCGTGTAGCTCGCCGTGCACTCGATACCCGTCTGCGGGGCGATCTCGTCCTTGGTCGGGTCGAAGGCACCGTGGTTGGGGTCTCGGTGGGTGCAGGTGTATGCCGAGGGCCAGGCCGAGCCGGCTGCACCGGCACCGTCCAGCTTGTCGTCCTTGATCGCCGAGACGGTCAGCGGGACGTTGCCGGTGTTCCACACCACGAAGGTGTAGGGGATCGTGTCCCCGGCCTCCTGGTTGCCGGTCTTGTTGGCGTCCACGACGGTGCCGGCCTGCTTGTCGAAGGTGACGGCTGCCTTGAGCGCCAGCTTGGCGACGTCGATGGACGTCTGGTCGGCGGGCTGCGGAGCACCCGTGGGCGCCGCCATCGACGCCGTGGCCGTGTTGCTCACCTCGCCGGCGTTGATGTCGAACTGTGTCAGCGTGTAGTCCGCGGTGCAGGTGATGACCTCGCCGGGTGCGGCGGTCGTGGTCGGGCAGCTCACCGCGGTGGTGGGCAGTTGGTCGCTGATCTGCAGACCGCTCAGGGTGGTGTTGCCGGTGTTGCTGACCGTGAAGCTGAAGGTCACGGTGTCACCGGCGTCGACCACGCCCGGGAGGCCCGAGGGGCCGTCCGTTGTGCGGGCAGTCCCGTCCGCCAGGTTGACGTGCGACTTGACGATGGTGAACGCCGAACCCTGGGCCAGCGGCCGCGAGGTGGTGTCGTCCGAGGTGACGGGCTGGCCGTTGGGCGCGATCCCCATGATCGTGGCGGCGTTGTCGACCGTGCCGGCGTCGAGCTGGGCCTGGCTGAGCTTCACCGTCACCGGGGGGCACGTCGCGCTGGCCCCGGGGGCCAGCGAACCGGCCATGCAGGTCTCGTCCACGATGCCCAGGCTGAGGTCGGTCAGCCACACGGGGTTCAGGGTGACGTTGCCGGTGTTGGTGACCTTGAAGGTGTAGGTCACCGTGTCGGCGGCGTCGTTCATCCCGTTGGCGTTGGTGTCCGTGACCGTCGAGACGATCTTGTCCAGCGCGATCGCAGGCTGACGGGGGAAACCGTCGGTTTTGGAGGCCTCGTAGAGGTCACCGCCGTACCGGCCGGCGAGGTGCCCGCCGCGGTGGCGGTGTTGGTCACGGTGGCCGCATCCACATCGGTCTGCTTGAGCGCGTAGGTGCGCGCCGTACAAGCCACCGACGTGCCAGGGGCCAGCGTCGTCGTGGTCCCGGTGACACAAGGCACCCCGCTCAGGCCGAGCATGGCATCCGTGATGGTCACGTTCCTGATCGTCTGGTTGCCGGTGTTGGTCACCGTGAAGCTGTAGGTGATCGGCTCACCGACGTCGATGCGGCCGTTGTTGTTGCTGTCCGTGGCCCCGCCGGAGGTCTTCCCGAGCACGATCGTCGGATCGGGTGTGATGTCGGTCTGCACCGTCGAGGTGGCCAGCGGCGAGTGGACCATCGGCAGCGTGCTGTTGAAGCCGTACGCCGTGGCGGTGTTGACGACCTTGCCGGCGTCGACGTCGGCCTGGGTAAGCGTGTAGCCACGCTGGGTGCAGGTGGTCGACTTCCCCGGCATGAGGTACGTCGAGCCGTCCGGCAGGACCGGCACGGTGCAGCCACCGGCCTTGACGATACCCAGCAGAGCGTCGTCCATGACCAGGCGGTCCAGCGGCGTGGTGCCGGTGTTGGTGATGGTGAAGGAGTAGGTCACCTTGTCACCGGCGTCGGGGCCGTTGGCGTCGACGTCGTCGATCGGGGTGACCGACTTGACGAGGTCGATGCCCTGCCGGGTCGGCACGGTGACCGAGGCGTTGCCGGTCACCGTGGTGCCGGTGCCGGTGGTGCCGGCCAGGGTCACGGTGTTGACGATGACGCCGTTCTGGTAGTCGGTGGCCGTGCCGGTGTAGGTCAGGTTCGGGCAGGTCCGGGTGGCGCCGGGGGCCAACGGGCCGCTGCCGCAGGGCATCGGCGTCGCCGAGATCAGCGGGTCGGTGTAGGTCACGTCGCCGAGCGTCGCCGTGCCCGTGTTGGTGACGGTGATCGCGAAGACGAGCTTGTCGCCCACCGAGGTGATGCCGTCACCGTTGTCGATGAGGTTGATCGCGTGCTTGGTCGCCGACAGGCTCGGGGCCTGCGTGACCGGCGTGGACGTGCTGTCCGTCGTCTTCGCCTGCTTGCCCAGGGGCGTGCTGGCGGTGACGTAGGCGTTCACGTTGTCCACGGTCCCGGCGTCCACGTCGACCTGGGTCAGCGCGTAGGTCCGGGTGCACGTCGACGACTCGCGCGGGGCGATCGTGTTGGGCGTGCACTGGACGTTGCTCATGCCCAGCTTCGCGTCGGTGACCCCGACGAGCGTCATGGTGACGTTGCCGGTGTTGGTGGTCGTGAAGGTGTAGGTGATCGTGTCACCGACCGACTGCTTGCCGTCGTTGTTGGCGTCGACGATGCCCGACGCGGTCTTGTCGAACTGCAGCAGCGGGGTCTCCGCCAGCGGCGTCTCGACGCGGTCCGAGCCGCTCACCGGGATGTTCTTGGGCGTCAGGCCCGTGGTCGTGGCCGAGTTGACGACCGCCGGCGTCTTGGTGCCGTTGGCCAGCGTCACGGCCTGGTCCAGGTCCTTCTGGGTGATGGTGTACGTCGAGGTCGGGCACTCGGCCGACATACCGGGGTCGAGCACCTGCGAGGTGCAGACCTGGTCGACGATGCCGATGCGCGCGTCGGTGTAGCGGACGTCGTGCAGCGACAGGTTGCCGGTGTTCTTGACGTAGAACCGGTAGGTCAGGGTGTCGCCGGCGCCGATGACGCCGTCGCCGTTGGTGTCGGACGGGGCCGCCACCAGCTGCTTGTCCATCGAGATGGACCGCACGGCGGTGATCGAGACCGGGGCCGACTGGGTGTTGGTCACCGTCTGGCCGGTCGGGTCCAGGCCCGCCGCGGTCGCGGTGTTGGTCATGCCGTTGTTGTTGAGGTCGGCGAGGGTCAGGGCGTACGTCGCGGTGCAGGACGTCGACGCGCCGGGCGCGAGCGAGGTCCGGCCGCCGCAGGTGGCCCGGTCCATGCCCACCATCGGGTCGGTCAGGGTGACCGGCGACAGGGTGGTGTTGCCGGTGTTGGTGATCGTGAAGGTGTACGTCACCGTGTCGTTGACGTCCTGCTCCTTGTTGCCGTTGACGTCGACGATCGTGCCGGCCGTCTTGGCCAGCTTGATGCCGGACGCCGCGGTCACCGAGGTGCTGGCGTCGTCCGCGCCGGACACCGGGGTGCCCTTGGGGTCGGTCGCCGCGATGGTGGCGGTGTTGTTGACGCCACCGGCGTCGACCTGCGCCTGCGTGAGCTTGAGCGGGTATGCCGTGCAGGTGCGCGTCGCACCCGGGGCGAGGTCGCCCGTGCCGCAGGCCACGGCGGCGAGGCCCAGCGTCGGGTCCGTGAGGGTCACGGCGCTCAGCGTCGTCGTGCCGGTGTTGCGCACCACGAACGAGTAGGTCACGGTGTCGCCCGCGTCGGCCCGCCCGGTCGAGTTGGTGTCCGCGATGGCGGACGCCGTCTTGTCCAGGGTGATGGTCGACGACTGCGGCACGGTGGTGGACGTGGCGTCGCTGACCGTCGGGGTTCGGGCGCCGTTGATCGTCGCCGTGCCGTAGGCCGTGGCGGTGTTGTCGACCACGCCGGCGTTCACGTCGGCCTGCGTCAGCGGGTAGGTCTTGGCCAGGCACGTGGTGCTGGCCCCGGGGGCGAGCGTCGTGCTGGTGCAGACCGCGCCGGCGTAGCCGAGCCTGGCGTCGGTCAGGGTGACCTGGCCGAGCGTCACGGTGCCGGTGTTGGTGACGGTGAACGTGTAGTCGATCGTGTCACCCACGTCGGCCCGGCCGCTGGAGTTG
Organism: Arsenicicoccus dermatophilus; assembly: GCF_022568795.1. Taxonomy (NCBI): domain Bacteria; kingdom Bacillati; phylum Actinomycetota; class Actinomycetes; order Micrococcales; family Intrasporangiaceae; genus Arsenicicoccus; species Arsenicicoccus dermatophilus. Next base: position 2,875,257 of record NZ_JAKZHU010000001.1, read on the forward strand.
GTGTCCTTGATGACGCTCGCGACCTTGTCCAGGCTGATGGTGGCCTTGGTTGCCACAATCACCGACGAGCTCGCCGAGGTGGTCGTGCCGTCCGGGGCGGTGCCGGTCGCCGTGGCGGAGTTGGTGAAGGCACCCGCGTCGACGTCGGCCTGCGTCCGCACGCGGTTGAGCGGCGGGCAGTCTCGGCTCTCACCGGGCTTCAGCGGGGTGGTGCCGCACGCGGCGGCGGTCACGCCGAGCTGGGCGTCGGTGTAGGTCACCGGGTCCAGGGTCACGTTGCCGGTGTTGGTGACCGTGAAGGTGTAGGACATGGTGTCCCCGGCCCCCACGACGCCGTCACCGTTGTCGGTGATCTTGGACAGCTTCTTGACCAGCGCGATGCCCGGGGTGCGCGCGACGTCGGTCGTGACCGTGTCGGGCCCGGTGGCCTTGACGCCGGCCGGGTCGGTGCCCGTCGCGGTCGCGGTGTTGTCGACCTTGCCCGCGTCGATGTCGGCCTGGGTCAGCGCGTAGGTCCGGGTCGGGCAGACGCGGGACTCGCCCGGCGCCAGCGGCCCGGTGCCGCAGGCGACGCCGGAGATGCCCAGCTTGGTGTCGGTGTACGTCACCGAGGTGAGCGTCGTCGTGCCGCGTGTTCTTGACCGTGAAGGTGTACTGGATCGTGTCGCCGACGTCGGTCCTGCCGTTGTTGTTGGCGTCGACCACGCCACCGGACACCTTGTCCATGGTGATGGTGCTGGTCCGGGTCCAGGTGGCGGTCGCGCTCGACGGCGCGGTCACCACGGTGCCCTTGGGGTCGGTGCCGTTGGCGGTCGCGTTGTTGACCACCTTGCCGGCATCGGCGTCGGCCTGGGTGATGGTGTAGGTCCGCGAGATGCAGTCCGTCCGGGTGTCGCCGGGCGCCAGCGGCGTGGTCGTCGACCCGCAGGTGGCGGCGGTGAGGCCCAGGCGGGAGTCGGTCACCGTCACCGGCGCCAGCGAGGTGTTGCCGGTGTTGGTCACGCCGAAGGTGTAGGTGATCGAGTCACCGGCACCGATCACGCCGTCGCCGTTGAGGTCGACCGGGGCCCCGGCGACCTTCTTCAGGCTGAGCGAGGGCGTCGAGGCGACGAGCCGCGAGCTGGTGTCCGTGGCCGGGACGTCACCGCTGGTCGGCGTGGTGCCGTGGGCGATGGCGGAGTTGTCCACCGAGCCGCCGTCGACGTCGGCCTGCGTGAGCACGTACGGCGTCGTCAGGCAGGTGCGGGAGGCCCCGGGCAGCAGCGGACCGGTGCCGCAGGCCTGGCTGGCCAGCCCGACCTTGCCGTCGGTGACGGTGACCGGGTTGAGCGTCACGTTGCCGGTGTTCTTGACCGTGAACTGGTAGGTGATCGTGTCGCCGGCGTCGACCTTGCCGTCGCCGTTGGTGTCGACGATCGCCGAGTCGGTCTTGTCCAGGGTCATCTTCGGGTTGGCCGTCACCGGGACGTCCGCCGTGGCCGGGCCATGACGGTCGTGCCCTTCGGGTCCTTGGCCGTCGTGCCGGCGTCGTTGTGCACGGCACCGGGTGACGTCGGCCTGCGTCGTGGTGTAGGTGCGCGTGGTGCAGGTGACCGAGGCGCCGGGCGCCAGGGTGCCGGTGCCGCACGCGATCTCGTTCGCCATACCGAGCTTGGCGTCGTTGACGACCACCGAGCTGAGCGTGGTGGTGCCGGTGTTGGTCACCTTGAAGGTGTAGGTGATCTGGTCCCCGGCGTCCGGTTGGTTGCCGTCCAGGTCGGTGATCGCGCCGGCGGTCTTGGTCAGCGAGATCAGCGAGGAGCCGTAGGTCGTCGTGCTCGTGCCGTCCGCCTGGTTGACGACGGTGACGCCGGTCGGCGGGGTCGCGACGACGGAGGCGTTGTTGGCCACCGAGCCGGAGTCCACGTCGGCCTGGGTCAGGACGTACGTCTTGGCCGGGCAGGAGGCCGTCACCCCCGGACCAGCGACGCGACGCACTGGGCGTTGCTGATGCCCAGCTTGGTGTCGCTGTAGGTCACCGGGGTCAGGGTGGTGGTGCCGGTGTTGGTCACCGTGAAGGTGTAGGTGATCGTGTCACCCGCGTCCGGCCCGTTGCCGTCGATGTCGACCAGCGAGCCGGCCTGCTTGTCGAAGGTGTACGACGCGGTCCGCGTCCAGGGCATGACGACCGTGTCGGTCGCCGCGACCTTGGTGCCGTCCGGCTTGGTGCGGTCAGCGTCGCGGTGTTGTCGTAGTGGCCCGCGTCGACGTCGGCCTGCGTCAGCACGTGGTTGCGCAGCGGGGTCGTCGGGTAGCCCGCCGGGTAGCAGGTGACCTCCTGGCCCGGGTCGAGCGTGCCGGTGCCGCACGTGGCGTTGTAGATCCCGATGGCCGGGTCGTCCTTGCGAACGTCGGTCAGCATGATGTTGCCGGTGTTCCTGGCGATGAGGGTGTAGTCGATGCGGTCGCCCGCGTCGACGATCCCGTTGCCGTTGACGTCGACCATGACGCCCCGCTTGTCCAGGGTCAGCCCGGTCGTCTGCGGCACGATCCGCGAGTTGGCGTCGCTCGCGGTCACCGGGGTGCTCGACACCGCCGAGACCGCGTTGACGGTCGCGGTGTTGTCCACC